>JAZSIK010000018.1:0-17163 GCA_045533775.1 Eubacteriales bacterium | reverse complement strand
GATGTACTCAGAACTCTCAACGAGCTTGGCAGCTTCTGCACCCTTACCACTGGTGTTATCTTCCACAACACTCTGGCATCCTCCGACTACGGCTTCCTTCAGCACGGCACATTTGACCCCAGACCCAACTACTTTGCAGTTCTGCTCTGGCAGCGTCTTATGGGCAGCGAGTGCTATAAGGCAGAGGCTCCCGCAGGCGCGCACGTTTATGCTCACTCCCGTAAGGACGGCAAGGATGGCTACTGCTATCTCGTGATCAACAACTCTATGACCGAAGAGACCACTCTTTCTCTTCCCTGCGATGCAGAGCTGTATGTTCTCACAGGTGAGAGCGGTATGAGAAGCAAGGTTATGAGCCTCAACGGCAGACCTCTTACTCTCGGCGAGGGCAACACACTTCCCTGCCTCTGCGGTGAGAAGGTTAGTGCAGGCGAGCACAAGATCCCCGCAGGCGCTTGCGCATTTATCGTTATTTAACAAACTATCCGTCACGGCAAAGCCGTGTCACCTTCCCAAAATGGAAGGCTATAAAAAAGGGACACCAAAATCGGTGTCCCTTGTTTTTTGACGAGTGATGCTCGCCCTGTTATTAGTTCTTAGATGTATTCATTCCCTTGCGGGTAAGAGATATGCGGTGCTTCTTTACATCAACATCCTTGATGCGTACCTCAATAACATCACCCGTCTTGAATAGCTCGGAGGGATGCTTGATATATCTGTCGCTCATCTCGGAGATATGAAGCAGACCGTCGTGGTGTACTCCGATATCAACGAAGCAACCGAAGTCAACGACATTTCTTACAGTACCCTTAAGCTGCATCTCGGGCTTAAGATCGCTGATGTCAAGAACATCGGTGGAGAGAATAGGAGCGGGAGCATCGTCACGGATGTCGCGGCCGGGCTTCTCAAGCTCGGAGATAATATCCTCAAGAGTGGGCTCGCCACAGCCAAGCTCACGCGCCAGCTTTGCAATGCCGTACTGAGTAGCCTTGAAGCGGAGGAGAGCGAGATTGTTGTTTCTTACATCCTCAACGCCAAAGCCGAAGCGACCGAGCAGATCCTCTGCGATTGCATAGGATTCGGGGTGAACGCCGGTGGAGTCAAACACCTGCTTGCCGTCGTGGATACGAAGGAAGCCTGCGCACTGAGTAAACGCCTTCTCACCAAGCTTAGGCACCTTAAGGATCTGAGCGCGGGTCTTGAACTCGCCGTTCTCTTCTCTGTACTTAACAATATTCTTGGCAACGGTGGTGTTGATGCCCGATACATAGGAGAGCAGAGAGTAGGACGCGGTGTTTACATCAACGCCGACACCGTTTACACAGCCCTCAACAACGCCACCGAGAGCCTCGGTAAGTCTCGCCTGCTTCATATCGTGCTGGTACTGACCGACACCGATAGCCTTGGGCTCAATCTTAACAAGCTCTGCCAGGGGATCCTGGATTCTTCTCGCTATGGAGATAGCAGATCTCTGCATTACATCAAAGTCGGGGAACTCCTCGGTTGCAACCTTGGATGCAGAGTAAACCGATGCGCCTGCCTCAGATACGATGGTATACTTTACTCCCTTGGGGCAAGCGGGGTCACGGATAACCTGCTCTGCGATAAACGCCTCGGACTCACGGGAGGCGGTACCGTTACCGATAGAGATAACGTCAACATTATACTTTCTGATCAAGCGGAGAACGATAGCCTTGGAGCGCTCAATGTCCTCTCTGGGCTTTACAGGATAAATAACCGCTGTATCAAGCACCTTACCTGTCTTATCTACGACAGCAAGCTTACAGCCGTGAGCATAACCGGGGTCATAGCCGAGAACGGTCTTGCCCTTAAGAGGTGCTGCAAGAAGAAGGTTGCGAAGGTTCTCGGAGAATACCTTCAGCGCGCCCTCGCAGGCGTCATCAAAGAGGGTGGTACGAACCTCACGCTCAATAGCGGGGAACAGAAGTCTGTCATAGGCATCACGGATGGTTGCCATAAGATAAGAAAGCGCCGGAGAGTGCTTGTTGGTAACAACGCGGGAAACGATCTGAGCTATGCCCTCCTCCTCGTTGAGAGTAACGGCAACCTTAAGGAACTCCTCCTTCTCACCGCGGTTGATAGCAAGGACTCTGTGTCCCTTAAGCTTCTTGATAGGCTCGGAGAAATCATAGTAATTCTCATATACAGAGGTCTCCTCGGTAGTGCCCTTAGAGGAGAGAGAGCCGTTTGCTACGGTGAACTCACGAAGCATCTTTCTGATCTCGGCATTGTTGGAGATGTCCTCTGCGATAATATCCGAAGCACCTGCAAGAGCTGCCTCAACGGTGGGAACAGCCTTATCCTTTTCATCGGAAATAACGATAAACTGCTCAGCGTATACGGGGATCTCGGGATCGTATACATCGCGCTGCTCCATAATATAATTTGCAAGGGGCTCAAGTCCCTTGTCGCGTGCAACCGATGCTCTGGTCTTTCTCTTGGGACGGTAAGGAAGATAGATGTCCTCAAGCTCTACGAGAGTCTTGGCATTGTTAAGTGCGAAGGTGATCTCGGGGGTAAGCTTACCCTGTGCGTCAATAAGGTTAGAGATCTCCTCACGGCGCTCATCCATCTTGCGAAGATAGTTAAGTCTGTCATTGAGATCACGAAGGGTCGCGTCATCAAGACCGCCTGTAACCTCCTTACGGTATCTGGAAATGAAGGGAATGGTGTTTCCCTCATCAATAAGAGCCACGGTCTCCTTGACCTGCTCCTCCTTAATCTTAAACTCTTCGGCAAGAGTCTTCAAAATATCCATTTTGTTCTCCTTATAGAAAGCCTTTCGGCTGTAATTACTGTGTTATGCCTGCTCTTCAAGGATTGCAATTTCCTCGGCGGTCAGGTATCGCCATTCTCCGCGGTCAAGTGTGGGATCAAGAGAGATGCCACCAAAGCTGATGCGCTCAAGACTGGTAACCCGATTATTTCTTGATGCGATCATACGCTTTATCTGATGATACTTCCCCTCGGTAAGCACTATTCTTCCCTCTTGGCGTCCCTCGGCAAGATAAAGCTCCGCGCTCTTGCACTCATAGCCGTCGGCAAGTGTTATTCCCTCTCGGAAGTCCTGCTCGGCTGCATTATCAAGAGGCTCTGCCGCGGTGAAGTAATACTCTTTTTTCACATGGTGCTTCGGTGAGAGCAGTGAGTGAGCGAGCTGACCGTTGTTGGTGAGTATCATAAGCCCCACCGTATCTCTGTCAAGTCTGCCGACCGGAAAAAGCTCTCTGCGGCGCAGCTCCTCGGGTAAAAGCTCTGTCACATAGGGCAGACTCTTATCATCGGTAGCACTCACATATCCTGTGGGTTTGTTCAGCATTATATAGGTGTATTTCTGATAAACGACCTGCCTGCCCAAGAGGATGATGTTGCTTTTCTCGGGGTCAATATGCCGTGACACATCCTTTACCACTACGCCGTCAACAAGGATGCCGCCCGACTTGGCTATCTTAGCCGCCTCGCGCCTGGTACAAAGTCCGAGCTCTGATAAAAGCTTATCTATTCTCATACCCTGACACCTTCCTCTATTGATTTTCGGCACAAATTACACCATTTTGTATTATACCATAAAAGATAACATTTGTAAAGAGAAAACGAGGAAAAAAGCATTCTTTTAACAAAAAAACGCCCCGATTTTAGTCGGGGCGCAGGATATTAACCTTTTGATATTTGTTCCTTTTTGAATTGAAGCATATAGAGGTCGTAATAACGGCCGCGGAGCTTGAGAAGCTCGTCGTGATTGCCCTGCTCTACTATCTCACCGTGGGAAAGAACGATGATCTTATCCGCGTGCTGAATAGTGGAGAGGCGGTGAGCTACGATAAGCATAGTACCGATATTCATCATCTTCTCCAGCGAATCCTGGATGAGAAGCTCGGTCTCGGTATCAATGTTTGCAGTAGCCTCATCAAGAATCATGACCGCCGGCTTATGCACTATCGTTCTGGCAAAGGAGAGCAGCTGACGCTGACCTGCCGAGAAGTTATTACCCCTCTCGCGCACCTCCTCATCAAGTCCGTTTGAAAGCTTGTTGATAAAGTGAGTAGCATTTACATAGTCACAGGTCTTCATTACCTCCTCATCGGTAATGGAGTCATCTCTTAGAACGATATTGGATCGGATAGTACCCGAGAAGAGGAATACGTCCTGGAGCATCTGACCGAAGTGACGGCGGAGGGAGGATATCTTTATCTTCTTTATATTGATGCCGTCAATAAGAATCTCGCCCTTCTGAATATCATAGTTTCTGCAGATGAGCGAAAGGATCGTGGTCTTGCCCGATCCGGTAGAGCCGACAAAGGCAACAGTATCCTTGGCATTTACCTTAAAGGACACGTCGCGAAGCACCCACTCGCCCTCGTTATATGCAAACCATACATTCTTAAACTCAATGTCACCGCGAACCTCATCAAGCTCAATAGCGTCAGGCTCATCAACAACATCGGGCTCTATGTCAAGGACAGTAAATATCTTCTCCGCCGAGGCGAAGGCAGACTGCATCCAGTTGAACTGCTCTGCCAGATTCTGTATGGGGTTGAAGAATCTGGAGATGAACATATAGAAGGATACGAGAACGGGAGCGGTTATTGTCTGACCGAGGAACTCAACATTGTTTATATGTCCGCTGGCAGATAGGTAGAAGAGCGCAAGCACCGAGGATATATACAGCATATATACCATAGGTCTGAATATACCGAATACAAATATCTGTCTGTGCTTTGCCTTACCGAGATTCCGGTTTTTCTCCTCAAACTCTGCCGCCTTGCGCTCCTCTCTGTTAAACACCTGAGTGATCTTCATACCCGACAGGTTCTCAGACAGGAATGTATTGATGTCGGTGGTGCAATCCTTTACGCGACGGTATGCGCGGCGGGAGAACTTTCTGAAAATAACCGTAAAAAGAATGATAAAGGGAACGAAGCAAAGAACCATCAGAGTAAGCATATAATTGAGGCACAGCATAGCCACAAATACGCCTACAATGATAAAGCAGTTCTTCGCAAGGTTGACAAAGAGGTTGGTGAACATCATAGAGATTGCACCTGTGTCGTTGGCAACTCTCGTTACCAGCTTACCTACGGGCATAGAATTAAGCTGACTGTGAGAGAGGCTCTCTATGTGGGTAAAGGTATCCTCACGAAGCGAGGAAAGTATCTTCTGTCCCACCTTCTGCAAAATCAGAGACTGAAGATAGGTCGCGCCCAGGGAAACAAGAAGAATGCCGGCATAGACAATAATGTATGCAAGCAGCTCGCTCATCTCAAAGCCCGAGCTAAGCACCTCCTCTATCTTACCGATAAGGAGGGGTGAGAGAATATCGTATGCAATAGATACGAGCATAATGCAGCCGACAAGAATGAACTGAGGGATATAGGGCTTAGCATATCTGATAAGGCGAAGCAATATCTCAGAGTCCTTCATATGTCGGTCAAAGCCGATCGCCTCCTTTTTGTTCTTCATTGTAGCATAGGCTACAACAAATATTATGGAAAACAGGCCTATAATTGCACCGAGAACCAATAAGGGATAGATTTCGTATAAGTTCATAGTATTTACGCCTCCTCCCTTTCCTCATCAAGCTTTTGCAGCTCAACGGTCTTTCTGTATTCGTCACAGGAGGAGATAAGCTCGTCGTGTGAGCCAACCGCGATGATCCTGCCGTCGTCAACAAAGATGATCTTATCCATCTTCTCAACGGTGGAAACGCGGTGAGCGATAAGTATGGTCGTCTTACCCCGTCTGGTCTCTCTGAGATTGGAAATAATGGTGCGCTCGGTCTCTGTATCAACCGCGCTTACCGAGTCGTCAAGGATAAGGATAGACGCCTTTTTCATCAACGCGCGGGCGATGGATATACGCTGCTTCTGTCCGCCGGAGACGGTAACACCTCGCTCACCGAGAACGGTGTCATAGCCCTCAGCAAACTCGGAAATATTGCCGTGTACATCGCTGAGATCGGCAAAATGCTCAACCTCAGATCTCTCAAAATCATCAACCGCAAAGGCGATATTATTCTCTATCGTGTCGCTGAAAAGGAAGTTGTCCTGGGGTACATATGCACAGGCAGAACGGAGCGACTCAATAGAAACATCATTTACATCGTGACCGTCAACAAAGACTGTTTTGTCGGGAACGTTATATATTCTGAGCAAAATGTCAACTATTGTTGTCTTTCCTGCGCCGGTTTTGCCGATTATACCAACATTCTCACCTGCGTTGATCTTAAAGGATACGTCATAGAGAGCATCGTAGTCAGCCTCGGGATAGCGGAAAGTAAGATGCTTGAACTCAATATCTCCCCTCACCTCAGTGAGATTGCAAACGCCCTCTCTGTCCTTAACATCAATGGGGGTATCAAGCAGCTCGCTGATACGCTTGAGAGATGCCTTGCCGCGAGAGTTCATTTCTATCAGCGAGGACACAGCCATAACAGGCCATACGATTGAGTTGAAGTAGCTGATAAACTCTATCAGCTGACCGGCGTTAAACTCGCCTGTATAAACGAGATATCCGCCGTAGCCGAGGATTACGCAAATAACCGACTCAACAAAGAGCGTTACACAGATATGCAGAAGAACCGATGCGCGAGTGTACTCCACGTTAGCCTTCTCATTTTCCTTGTTAAGCTTCTTGAACGCCCAAAGCTCGCGGAACTCCTTAACAAAAGCCTTGATAACAGCAATGCCCGAGAAGTTTTCCTGAGCGAAATCCGAAAGAGCAGAAAAAGCCTCCTGTCTTCTCTCCCACTTTTTGGTCATAAACTGTCCGACGATCGTGCCTACGATAAGCAAAAACACCATAGGAATAAGTGTAAACAGAGTAAGCACCCAGTTCATATTCACCATCTTTGCAATAGCAAGACCGCCGAGAAGCAGCGCGTCAAAGAACATCAGAACACCGTCACCGAAGCACTCCTGAATAGTGTCCAGATCGTTGGTGTAGTAGGACATCATATTTCCTACCTTGTTCTTGTGGTAGAACTGCTGAGACAGATGCTTTGAATGATTGAACATCTTAGAACGGATGTCGGTCTCAACCTTAATGCCCGCGCCGAACAGGCATACACGCCAGAGGAAACGGCAGAATACCATAGCCAGCACTATGTAAAGCATTGGACCGCAGATATTCTCTACGAGGAAGGTCATATCAAAGGGCAGAACGCTGCCGTCAACCTCCACCTCACCAAATTCAAGACCGTTAATAACCATTCGGTACAGCTCGGGAATCTTAAGCTGAAGAAAATCAACTAAAAGGAGCGCCAGAATGCCAAGTAAGAGCATGTGCGCGTATTTGAAATAATATTTATTAATGTGTTTGCCGAAAATCAAACCGGTCGCCTCCTTTTCTCAAAATAATTATGCATTATACATCATAGCACAAAACCTCTTATTTTTCAATACTTTTTATATATTTTTGTAAATTAACTTATTTTGCGCGCAAATATATTGATAAAATGTTGACAATCAAGCAGAAATACTGTATAATTATGTCGTGAATATTTATGAAAGGAATTACTTTTATGGCAAATGTAGATCCCAAGTACGAAGCCCTGTTTACTCCCTGGAAAATAGGCAACGTAGAGATCAAAAACCGTATCGTTATGTGTCCTATGGGCGGCACATCACTGTTTGGTTGGTTTGAGCTGACCGGCTGTGGCTTTGACAAGGAGGCTGCCAAGCTTTTCCTTGAAAGAGCAAACAATAATGTAGGTCTTATCATTCCCGGTATTGCTCCCCTGCGTGATACCTTCTGGGGCAAGTGGCTCTGGCAGAATCCCAAAATGTTTGATGAGCTGAAGCTGTTTATGGACGAGATCCATAAGACAGGAGCAAAGCTCTTTGTTCAGCTTACCGCAGGTATGGGTCGCTCCTGGGCGATCACCGAGCTTGTAGGTCCTCTCCACAAGAACAAGATTACAAGAGCGCTTATCAAGCCCATTCTTGATACCAGTCACGAGCTGGCATCTCCCTCCGAGCAGCCCGCGCGCTGGGCGCCCGACATCATCTGCCCCGAAATAACAAAGGAGCAGATCCACGAGATCATTGAGGCCTTTGCAAAGACTGCAAAGCTCTGCCGCGACGCAGGTGTTGACGGCGTTGAGGTTCACGCGGTGCACGAGGGCTATCTCCTTGACCAGTTTGCTATTGAGTTCTTCAACAAGCGTACCGACGAATACGGTGGCAGCTTTGAGAACAGATACCGCTTTGCAGCCGAGGTTGTAAAGGCTATTAAGGAGGAGTGCGGCGCAGACTTCCCCGTTTCGCTCCGTTACTCTGTTGAGTCCAAGATGAAGGGCTTCCGCGAGGGTGCCGTTCCCGGTGAGGAATACACCGAGGTTGGCCGTAATATGGAGGAATCCGAGCGCGCGGCAAAATACCTTCAGGACGCAGGATATGATATGCTCAATGCCGACAACGGTACCTACGACAGCTGGTACTGGGCACATCCCCCGATGTATATGCCTCAGAACTGCAACCTTGACGATGTAGCACATATCAAGAAGTTTGTTGACATTCCCGTAGTATGCGCAGGCCGCATGGAGCCCGAGGTGGGCGCGGCTGCTATCGCAGAGGGTAAGATTGACGGCGTTGGCGTAGCAAGACAGTTCCTTGCTGACGGAGAGTGGATCACCAAGCTCATTGAGAACAGACTTGAGGACATCAGACCCTGTATCTGCTGTCACGCAGGCTGCTTTAACTTCTCCTCCTCCAAGGGTCACTACAACACTCAGTCGCTTACCGACACTATGGGTCTGGCGCGCTGCGCTATTAACCCCGAGACTATGCAGTCAAAGAAGTATTATATCAAGCCCGCGAAGAAGTCCAAGAGAGTTGCCGTTGTAGGCGGCGGTATTGGCGGTATGGAGGCGGCTATCCTCCTCACCAAGCGCGGTCACAAGGTTACCATTTTTGAGAAGACCGACAGACTCGGCGGTGTATTTGTTGCTGCGGCTGCTCCCTCCTTCAAGGAGAAGGATCGTGAGCTTATTGCCTGGTATATCCGCGAGGTACAGAAGCTGCCTATTGAGGTCAAGCTCAACACCGAGGTAAAGGATATAAGCTTTATCAATGCTGACGAGATCATCATTGCAACCGGAGCTAAGGCCAAGAAGATTCCTATTCCCGGTGCTGAAAAGGCGGTTGAGGCGGTTGATTACCTCCTTGACAACTCGCTTGTAGGCGAGAATGTTGTCGTTATCGGCGGCGGTCTTACCGGCTGCGAGATAGCATACGATCTTTACCTTCAGGGCAAGCACCCCACCGTTGTGGAGATGCAGGATGACCTTATCACCACCCCCGGCATCTGTCTGGCTAACACCTCCTTCCTCCGCGATTTCTTCAAGGCGAACAGCGTTCCCGTACATCTTGAGACAGGTGTAAAGGAGATCAGAGATGACAGCGTTGTAGTCGTTGACAAGCTGGGCGTCAGCCGTGAGATCAAGGCAGACTCGGTTATTCTCTCCGTTGGTTACAATCCCGCTCCTCTCGCACCCAAGAGCAAGGGCGTTCACGTTATCGGCGACGCCAGCAGCGTAGGCAACCTCAGAACCGTTATCTGGGGCGCGTGGGACGTAGCAATGAAAATATAACATCTGACCGTACGTTCAGTACGCATTGCTACCAGATTTTCCGCAGTTTGGAGCCTTATTCCAAACTGCCGCGCACGCGCGGTTCCGAAAAATCAAAGTGTTTGATATTATCGGGCGCGTGGGATGTAGCAATGAAAATATAACATCTGACCGTACGTTCAGTACGCATTTTAACCCCACTTTTGACAACCTAACTTTACAAAAGGAGAAAAAATTATGCAACTTACTGTTCATCAGCAGGAAATGCTTGACGGTAAATATGGCGAAACCAAGGCCAAGGTAATGAAGACGCTGGTTATGTACGGCGAGACCTTTGGCGCAGAGAATATGGTTGAGGTCACCAGCGAGTATAACCATCTGGTTACCTCCTTCGGCCTTAAGGTAATGTCTCCCGTATACGATCTTATGCAGAGACTCGTAGACGACGGTGTTACCTCCGGTCAGAAGTTCTCTATGGACCCTCGCCCCGTTGACAAGAACGTACCCGCAAACTTCCTGCAGAGCTTTGTTTTCAATAAGTTTATGTATACCAAGCAGGACACATACGAAAAGCAGCTTGAGAAGCTGGGTCTTATGAACAAGGACGCCTTTACCTGTACCTGCTATATGGACGAGGTAGGAAATAAGCCTAAGATGGGCGACATTCTCTCCTGGTCTGAGTCAAGTGCCGTTGTTTATGCAAACTCCGTACTCGGTGCCAGATGCAACAGAAACTCGGGCATTATGGACATTATGGGCTCTATCGCAGGCTATGTTCCCAACTTTGGTCTTCTGACCGACGAGGGCAGACTTGCTACCTGGATCATCAAGGTTGAGACCACAAAGCAGCCCGACGCTCAGCTGCTCGGAAGCGCTATCGGTATGAAGGTTATGGAGGATGTTCCCTATGTGTACGGCCTTAATCAGTACCTTGGCAACGAGCTTGACGACGCAGCTTGCACATACCTTAAGGACTTTGGCGCGGCAACTGCCTCCAACGGTGCGGTTGGCCTCTATCATATCCACGATCTCACCCCCGAGGCAAAGCTCCACGGTGAGAAGCTTATCGCTGAGGGCGCAAAGGTATATGTTATTGACGATGCTGAGCTTCAGCGCGTAAAGGACAGCTATCCCGTAATCTGGAAGAACCCCGATGCTACACCCAAGCTCTGCTTTATGGGTTGTCCCCACATGAGCCTTGAGCAGCTTAAGAGCTGGACCGACAAGGTTGAGGCAGGTCTTAAGGAGGCGGGCAACAAGGAGGTTGTAATACCCACCGTATTCACCGCCGCTCCCGCGGTTCTCGCTGAGTTTGAGAAGACCGAATATGCGGCAAGACTTAAAAAGTGCGGAGTTATCACATCCTACATCTGTCCTCTGATGTATATGAATAACCCGCTCTGCAAGACTATGCCCGTAATCACCTCCTCCAACAAGCTTCGTACATACACAAGCGCTAAGTATCTCTCTGATGACGAGATCCTTGCAGCAATCACAAAGGGAGGTAACAGATAATGCGTCAGTTCAAAGGTAGAATAATCACTCCCGGTACTGCAAAGGCTACTGCAGTAGTAACCCACGGCGGATTTAACACTCTTGCATCTATGCAGATGGGTCTGCAGTTTGGCGACAAGCAGGTAAAGTGCTCTGACCAGTCCAACCCCGAGATATACAAGATGCCCCTTGCGGGCTCGGCTCTCTGTCTGCCTCAGACTATCGGCTCTACCACAGGCGGTCTCGTTCTCTATTGCGCCTGCGCTATGGAGCGTCAACCTGCGTGTATGCTCTTCTCAAAGCCTATTGACTCGCTTGCGGCGGCAGGATCCATCCTTGCATCCGTATGGCTTGACGGCATAAAGATGCCGGTTATTGACAACCTTGGCGACGAGTTCCTTGAGTATGTCAAGAGCGGTATGACCGTTACCGTTGATGAGGACGGCACGGTTACCGTAGAGTAAATAATAAAAACGGCCTCGCATAAGCGAGGTCGTTTTTATTATAAAGATAGCATTATGTGTGCTTTTTGATCGGCAAAAGAGCTCTCACTACAAGAAAACCCGACCTTTCGGTCGGGTTTTGTTTGATTTGTAATATATTATTCCTTTGCCTTGATGATCTTCACAGGCTTTATCGCCTTGATCTTTATCATCGGGAAGATGAGCGAAACAAAGGCGAGGGCAAAGATAAGAATACAGTTCATCAGCGCGATTTCAGGCTTAAACGTGAGGAACTGCAGATCGGGCAGCGTCCAGCTGGGCGCAATTCTGCGAATTGACTCTATAAGTATATCGTTCGCCACGTCAATGAACAGGTAATACCCGAGCGTTGACAGTCCGCAGGTAAGCAGGGCAATAAGCCCCACTTGAAGCCCAAACACTACGCCAATAGAGCCATTTTTCGTACCGAGTGCCTTTAAGATGCCGATCTCGTGCATCTTGTCGTTTATCATCTTGGAAGCGAAGTTCATCAGGATGAATATGACACCGATATACAGGAAGATTGAAATCAGCTCAAAGATGGGCACGAAAACGTCCACCGCCTTGGTCATAGTGCGTACACCGTCGACCGCATAGCTCTGGGGCTCATAATTCAGCTCGTCTGCAAGGTCAAGCACCGTTCCTATTCCATCAACAGAATCAAAATATAGTCCGGTATAATAAGTATCCGCATTCCTTATAATGTCTTCAAGTACAGGATTGGTGCCGGCCGATAAAATAAACGCGTCACCGTGAGTTAGCAGTGTGTCTATTGTTATCTCAGTGGTGAAAATCGGGCTTTCTTTATCTATGTCATAGAGCCTGTACATCGTAATCTTTATCGTGTGCGGCGAGAAGCTGTCTATGTTGGTATCGTCATAGTTGGTATTAAAGAGGGTGTTGTACAGTTCTCTGCTCATAGATAAACCGCCATCCAGTTTGTAATCCTCTTTGGATAAAATTGAGAAAATGGGAAGGTGGCTTTTTTCTGTGCAATTAATTGTATCGTTGATTACGAGGTTATGTATAGAGTAGAAGGTACGGGACAAGGCAGAATCTTCGTAAAAATTGGGGTTAAGAGAGTAAGAGTAGCCGAGTGAGTCGTAAATGTCGTTTGAAAAGCGGGTAAATCTCTTATCGGAATAAATACTTTCAAGATCAATAGATGACTCGGGATCGGTAAGCTCGTCAATAAGCTCTCTGTGTCTCTCTGCGTATCCTGTGTAAATAATGGCATTGATGTAAATTACGTCAACTCGGAAACCGGCCGGAGAATATTTGCCGAGAATGTCCTCGTAGGTTTTGCCTAAATAATTCGGGTTGGTTGCAAGAATGCTGTCGGCAACGTAGTCGGTTATGATCAGTCCGTGGCTCATGTGCTCATCAAGACTTGCGAGATATTTTACTTCACCGAATTTTCTCTCTAGTAAGTCCTCGTCAACTATCATAGTGCCGAAGGTTTCCTTGAGTAAAAAGTTTTTCGTGAAGTAAGCTCCCTTGTTGCCGAGAAGGTTTGATATAGTGCTGATTGGGACGTTGGCGTTAACGATGGGATAAATATTCCCCTCATATCCCGCATCGTAGAACTTCTGTATATCATTCTCACCAATCTCTATTTGATAATTACCGTCAAGGTGCGCGGCAGTAATATCGTCAACGGTTTTGCTGAGCAATAGTGATTGCTGACCGTTTTTTGTCATCTCGTTATGCAGTATCATTCCACCGTCAAAGTTGACTATGGTTTGCGCGAGAGCCATAATTATCATAATGACCGACACCATAAAGGCTGAGAAAGCAATAACAAGGCTCTTGTTCTTTAGGAACTTGCCCGAGAGGGATAGCTCGCGGCGGGGCGAGAGGCTCTTGTTCTCAATTTTTATCTTTTGGGATTTTCCCGAGGGCTCGTGGCTGTCTATAAATTTGTCTGTGCGCTTGATTATTTTCTTATGTACATTCTCGTTGAGTAGGTCTATATCCTTATCCGAAAGCGATTGACCTTCGGGATATATCAGCGTATCCTCTTTCAGAATTATCTCGGTTGCAAACTCGGGATTTCTTGACTTGTCTGAGATTATCTTTCCCTTTGCAAGCTCAATAATACGGTCGGCATAGGAGTTAGCATCATTGACGTTGTGGGAAACGATAAGGATAAGACAGTCCTTGGAAAGCTCCTTAAGAAGCTCAACTATTGCCTTTGCAGTATGGGTGTCAAGATTTCCCGTAGGCTCGTCTGCGAGGATAATGCGAGGATTTTTCACTATCGCTCTCGCAATAGCAACCCTCTGCTGCTCACCGCCCGAAAGCTCGGTGGGGTATCTGTCCTCATAGCCGGCAAGGTCAACCTTTTCAAGCGCCGCCTTGACAAGCTCCTTGTCCTCAATGCGCCTTAAATTAAGCGAAAGCACAATATTCTCATACACCGTCAGCTCGTCTATAAGGTGATAATCCTGGAAGATAAATCCCACGTGGGTGTTACGGTAGTTACAAAAATCCTTTTCCTTAAAAGTAGAAAGGTCGTTTCCGTTAACCTCAATTCTGCCGCTTGTAATACTATCCAGGCCGCCAATGAGATTCAGCAGCGTAGACTTACCGCTACCGCTTTTACCAAGCACGAAAACAAGCCCCGAATCAGGCAGGGTGAGATTGATATTCTTCACCGCGTGGCAGGTCTTGCGCTTTTTTGATTTGTATATCTTGTTTAAAGAGGTGATTTTGATCATACTTTTCTCCGAACAAAAATAATTACCTACATTATACCACCTTGCGACAAAAAAGTAAATAAAAAGTTTGCATTTAACAAGAAAACCCGACCTTTCGGCCGGGTTTCTTTGTTTTATTTGGTTTTGGTTATTCAGCGTTGTTCTGCTGAGCAGCCTTGCCGCCTACGAAGCCCGCGAGCAGCGAGCCGAGGTCAATGCCTGTGGACTCCTTCATACCCTCCATGATCTGGCTGGTGGAGTTCATAACATCACCGACAAGCTTGGTGGAGTTGCCGTCACCGTACATAACGATACGGTCGGTCTGTGCAAGGGGAGCAGCCGCGTTCTTAACAACCTCGGGAAGAGCGGTAAGATACATCTCAAGAACGGATGCCTCACCCATCTTCTTCTGCGCCTCTGCCTTCTTCTCAATAGCCTCAGCCTCTGCGAGACCCTTAGCGCGAATACCCTCAGCCTCCTGCTCCATTGCATAACGAACTGCATCAGCCTCGGCCTTCTTAGCCTCGGCCTCCTTCTTAGCCTCGTATGCGCGTGCATCAGCCTCGCGCTGACGCTTGATAAGCTCTGCCTCTGCGCGTCTCTCGGACTGGTACTTAAGAGCATCTGCCTGCTTCTTGATCTCAGCATCAAGCTCACGCTCCTTGATAGCGATCTCCTTCTCCTTAAGCTCAGCCTCCTTCTCACGACGGGCGATGTCGGCATTGGTTCTGGCGATCTCAATGGTCTTACGCTGCTCCTCCTGCTGAATGGAGTATGCTGCGTCCGCCTCCGCGCGCTTTGTATCTGCGCGTACCTTCATCTCTGCCTGCTGAACTGCGAGGGCAGCATCCTGCTCTGCAATCATCTTCTCAGCCTCAACCTTTACGGCATTAGCCTCCTGCTGTGCCTGAGATGTAGCGATGGCAATATCTCTCTGCGCATTTGCCTTTGCGATCTGCGCGTTCTTTCTGATCTGCTCAACGTTGTCAATACCCATATTTTCAATGGTGCCTGCGCCGTCCTTGAAGTTCTGGATGTTGAAGTTTACAACCTCAATACCAAGCTTCTCCATATCGGGAACAACGTTTTCGGTGATCTTCTTTGCAACGCCTTGACGGTCCTGGACCATCTCCTTAAGACCAACAGAACCAACGATCTCACGCATATTACCCTCAAGAACCTGAGTTACGAGAGTAACCATCTCTGCGCGGGTCTTGCCGAGGAGTGCCTCAGCAGCTCTCTTCAGCAGCTCGGGATCGGAAGAGATCTTAATGTTTGCAACACCGTCAACGGTTACGTTAATGAACTCGTTGGTGGGAACGGCCTCGCTGGTCTTTACGTCAACCTGCATAACACCGAGGGGCAGCTTATCAAGACGGGTGAAGAAGGGCATTCTCCAGCCTGCCTTACCGATAAGTATACGCTTCTTACCCAGACCTGAGATGATATACGCAGTATCGGGGGGCGCCTTAAGGTAGCCTGCGGCTAACAAAAAGACTACTATTGCAAGGATAATCAATACAACAGATAAAACGGGATCCATAGTTTTTCCTCCTGAAAAATATATTTTTTTATTTAGTTTACGAAAGAATGGGGATTATTATGCAAAAAAGACTCTCAGCGTGGCTAACACACTGAAAGTCTTGAATAATCCTGTTGATCGCACATACCGGCGCATCTGCAGCTGCCGTCCTGACGATATGTGCCATTGCATACGCAATGTTCTACTCCCTTTCGGTATATTAATTATACCACATTGTTAAATATTTGTCAATATCTTTTCAAATATTTTTTACGATTTGTACAGTTGCACAATTTTAATTCTCAAATTAGTATATTCTGCACATTTTTTTATTCCTGTGTAGTCGTGGCAGGCTCCTTTTCATCCTTCTTTGCCTTTTCCTGCTTTGACTTAACATACTTATTGCCAAAATAAATGCCAAGCACCGATATGATAGCAGTTACTGCAAAGACCACTATCGCCATAAGATAATCTCCGTCTGCAAGCCTGTCGCCGAGGAGAGTGGAGGTAATGACCGATGGTATGCGGGCAAGGGTGGCGATAAGCAGATATTTCAGCGGACTGATCGGAGCGATGGGGGCTATGTATGTCAGCACATCCTTTGGCGTACCGGGGATAAAGAAGAGGATAAATATCGTCATATCCACCTTGTTGGGATCCGAGAGAAACTTATACTTTGTCAGATCGTCTGTACCGACAACGCGCTTAATAAATCTCATACCGAGCTTGCGAACCAGGATGAAAACTATCAGCGTGCCAATAAAAATACCGAAAAGACAAGTAAATAAACCACCCCATGGGCCCCATACATATCCGAGCAGGATCTCAACGGGCTCACCGGGAATAAAGGCTACAAAAATCTGAAGCAGCTGAATACCGAGAGTAACCAGCCAACCCCAGAATCCGAGGCTGTCAACGAATGTCTTAAACGCCTCCCTACCCTCATCGGTACCAAGGGGCTCAATATACGGCCAGCAGATAAGGGTAACAATACCCATTACCGCAACAAAAATAATTATGGGTATGGAGTCAATTATTATTTTTTTAATGTCTATCTTCTTAAAATCCATAAAAACACCCTTATGTAGTTATATATTACATATTATCATATATAAAAAAGATTGTCAAGAAAAAACTACTTTTGTAAATAAAAAGACCCACATTCCTGTGGGTCTTTTTGTTCTGTGCTGTCTTTGCAAGCGTAGATTGCATAAGAGAATGCTTAAGAAATCCTGCAGAAGCGCAAGGGGCGCACGAAGGCGTAGTTACCTACGGCGAGCCAGCCGCTTGGCGCTAAAAAAGACCCACATTCCTGCGGGTCTTTTTGTTCTGTGCGATTTATTAAGCTTTATCTTATGCAAGCTCTGCGAAGTACTT
>JAZSIK010000057.1:0-3380 GCA_045533775.1 Eubacteriales bacterium | reverse complement strand
ATTGTCACGGTCTAATTTAATTGCTAACAAGCATTATTTCGTCGCTAACAAGAAAATATCAAAACAGAAGGACGGATTTCCATGATCGGAGTTCCGTCCTTTTTCTGTATTGGTCGAAGCGATTAACATTCTGCGAATTGTGCCGCATGGATTCTATTTTCACTTCTTACTTCTTCACGATTACTTCTTACTTCAAAATTCTCGGGAGCGTTCCCGGTGAAAAGCGAAGAGTGAAGAGGTGAAAGTAAAAATTCTCGGTCGCTATGCTCCCGAGAATTTTTTGGTGGAGCCGACGGGAATCGAACCCGTGTCCAAAAACCTCTTGACATAACCTTCTCCGTGGGCAGTCTTATCTACTGTTATTTCCCTTAGTCATCGCCGATAGACAGGCTATGACCTCGGTAGCCCTTTTATGCCTGACCGATACAAGAGCGAAATCTCGGTTCAGGTTCACTACTAATTTGACGCACGGCGGAAGCCGTAGTCCTCATCCGCGGTACGGGCGGCACTTTTGGCCGCGTCACAGCTTACGCTGCAAGAGCAACTTTATTGTTGTCGTTTATTTTTAAGGTTGGACATTTTAACGGGATTATCCTGCCCGCCACGCTTATCATACCTCAAAATCCCCGTCGAAACCCTTACGGCCCCATAGGATTTAGTGTAATTATTATACATTATCATACTAAAAAAGTCAAGAGATTATTCACGGCTTTTTGTTTATGCCGCATTTCTGTCACAAAACTGTACTTTTGTGTCATTTTTATACTATTTTTTAAGTAACAATAAAGTAAAAACTGTATAATAAATCCATATTTATATAAAAGGAGGGGAAGGTATGACGAATTCAAAATCCGTTTTCAAAACCATAGTCAAGGCGGGAATAATTATCGCCTATATCGGTCTTATTGTCGTACTTTGTTTACAGGCCCTTACCCCGGGAAAAGAATCATCTCAGATCAGCAACAGTGTGGGTGATACAATAAACGATGTGGCATCCGGACTTGCAAAGCCGGAGGCTGAAGAAATTAAGGTTTCGGATGTGGAGATCTCATCGGCAACCGTTTCGGGAGAAACATACATGGACGATGAGTTCAGCATCCCTCTCGGCAGCAGCGGTCGCATAAATAGCGATGTAACTCCCGCTGATGCCACAAACAAGGCTCTCAAATACAGCTCCTCCGATACAGACATTATTTATGTATCGGATGACGGAAGAATAGTCGCCAAGGGTGTTGGTATTGCAACCCTGTACATAACCTCCGACGAGAATGAGAGCATATCCGATTATGTTATAATAACAGTTGTTGAGATTGCCGTCGCGGGCATAGAAATAAACAATCTGCCCGAGGGACTTGAGGTAGGAGATAAGCACAGGCTGGAGCTTGACTTTTCGCCGAGCAACACCTCACAGAAATCGGTAGTGTGGCAGAGCTCGGATGCATCAGTGCTGACGGTAGACAACTCCGGTGTAATTACCGCAAAGGCTGAAGGTATTGCAACCGTTACAGCAACCTCCGCGGTAAACGGCGAGATCGTCGCCGCCGCAGAAATTGAGGTTTTACCCAAGACCGAGATACCCACTATCCCCGTAGAATCTATAAGCATTTCTGCTACCGATAATGTGGGACGCGCAGGCGGAAGTATGAAGCTTAATGCAACAATCGGCCCCGATGGCGCAGAAGGTAGCCTTATATGGCAAAGCTCAGACGAGAGTGTTGCAAGCGTATCACAAAAGGGTGTTGTCAGCTTCTACAAGACAGGAGAGGTTACCATCACCGCAAGACACGGTGATGTCGCAGACAGCATCACTCTTATTGTAAAAGAAAAGCTGTCAGATCACATCACGCTTGATATGAGCGGTCTGTCCGAGAATGAAGGCGGATATATTCTGAAGCAAGGCAAGTCGGGCAAGGTTATCGCAAGGCTTGATGAAGATGCCACAGTGCTTAACATTAAATATTCCTCCTCCGACGAAAGCATAGCGAAAATCAGCCAGGACGGTAGCATAGAGGCTCTGCGCGGTGGCCGTGTAACCATTACTGTATCCAGCTCCTATGAAGATGAGATCGTCAGCGAATCCTTTGTACTGACGGTTGATCCCCTGACGCTGAAGGATACTATGGAAAACTTCTATTATACCATCAGAAAGTCTATTGGACACTTTGGCGCATTCTTGGTGCTTGGTATATTCGGCGCATTGACATATTACATAGCTTTCCCAAAGAGCTTTAAGGGAAAGCTGTTATCTGTTATTGTCTGCATCATCGCAGGCTTTGCAGTTGCGGGCATCACCGAGATTTTCCAGCTGCCATACTTTACTGAGGGCAGGTATTGTTCCTTTGATGATGTGCTGCTTGATTTCGCAGGATACTGTACATCGGCCATTCCTATCGGTCTGATAATTTTGATCTGTCATCCCTTCTCCCTTGCGTTTAGGGGTAAAAATGCAAAGTAATGTTTGCAATAAAAGGAAAAGCAGGCTTTTACGCCTGCTTTTTTTATTTGTGATTTACCAGATAATAATACGCTTTTCGGGTGCGATATACATCTTGTCGGTGTCCTTAACACCGAAGGTGGTGTACCATGCATCAAAGTTTCTGGGAGGCATATTTGCTCTGAGCATAGCGGGACCGTGAACATCAATCGCAAGGAGAAGCTGAGAGTACTCGGGCTTTGCCTTCTGACACCAAACTCTCGCCCAGTTGGAGAAGTACTCATCGTAGGATGCGCCCTCTGTCCTTGACATAATATCAACCGTTACCGACATACCGCCGTTGTCCGCCATATTCTCGCTTACAATAAATGCGCCGTTTACCTTGCCCCAAGGAAGCTCAATTCCGTCAAACTGCTCAATCATCTGATTTACCTTTGACTCAAATCTCTTAAAGTCGTCCTCGGTCCACCAGTTATTGATATTGCCGTTTTCATCGCACTTTGCGCCGTTGGAGTCAAAGGCGTGAGAGATCTCGTGGCCGATAACCGCGCCGATACCACCGAGATTTTCGCTTCTTGTCTGCTTCAGAGAGTAGAAGGGTGCCTGGAGGATTGCCGCGGGGAATGTGATGTCGTTAACGAAGGGATCGTAGCAGGCATTGACCATATGACCGGGCATTGCCCAGTTCTCAGGCTCGGTGGGCTTATCAAGCTTAGAGAGTATATCAAGCTCTCTGATCGCCTTCAAGGAAAGCATAATGTCAAAGAGAGAATCATCGGGATTGAAGGTAAGCTCGTCGTATATGGCTCTTGCCTTGTCGGGATAGCCCATCTTAACGCCCATCTTGGATAGCTTGAGAATAGCCTTTTCCTTAGTTTCCTCACCAAGAATGTCGTTTGTCTTGATGCGTGCCTTATAGGTATCAATGATCTGATACACGATCTCG
>JAZSIK010000014.1:0-25957 GCA_045533775.1 Eubacteriales bacterium | reverse complement strand
TTTGCCGGTTATTTTATCGTCACGCCAATCTCCTTCGTATCTTTCGCCATCAAGCCAATAATATATGCCTTTGCCGTTTCTTTTGCCGTCACGCCAATCTCCTTCGTATCTATTACCATTAGCTATATAATATGTTCCTTTGCCGTTTTTTTTGCCGTCACGCCAATCTCCTTCGTATCTGTCACCATTGACATAATGACTAGTGCCTTTGCCGTGGCGTTGACCATTAGGGTTGATATCTCCAATATAATATCCGTTATCGTAATTTATTCTTTGGTTTTTTAGCTTTTCTTGGCGTTTTTGCTCTTCAAGACGCTTTTGCTCTTCGAATTGTCTCTTTGCCTCATTTTCTAAGACAGAGAAATCAAATCCACCAAACAGCGTAGATACGCTTTCATTATCTCTACCGTTATTTTGGTAGTCGCTCAAATCCGCGCCACATTCAACGCAAAAATCCGGAACGACTAATTTCTTTTTACATTTCGGACAGTAATTCATGTGTTTTCCTTTCAAGGTTTCGCTATTATTTTATCCATAATCAACAGGACAAAATAATAATGGAATACAATATTTTTGAATAATACAGCACTTTAGTTTATCTGCGTCGTCTACGTCTTATTTCTACCCCATTCACATACTCTATTTCTTCTACGTCACCGTCAGACCAATAACAAATGCCTTTGCCATTTCTTTCGCCATTGTGCCAAATACCTACATATCTGTTGCCATTAAATAAATACGTTCCTTGGCCGTGTTCTTTACCATCAAGATAGTCCCCCTTGTATATATCGCCATCGGCAAAACAATATGTTCCTTTTCCAGTAGCTGCGTCGTCACGCCAATCACCTATGTACCTATCGCCATTGGTAAGATACATTGTGCCTTTACCGTTTCTTTTGTTGTTACAAAAATCGCCTACATATTTGTTGCCATTGGCATAATAATAGGTGCCTTTTCCGTTAGCTTTCTCATCACACCAATCACCTTCATATCTATTACCGTCAGACAAATACAACTTTCCTTTGCCATTTCTTTTACCATCACGCCAATCGCCTATGTACTTATCGCCATTGGCCCAATAATATGTTCCTTTGCCGTTCCATTTGCCATTACGGTATTCTCCTTCGTATCGGTTACCATTAGCTCCATAATAGATTCCCTTGCCGTTTTGTTTGCCATCACGCCAATCGCCTTCATATCTATCACCGTCAGACCAATAATATGTACCTTTGCCGTGTTCCTTACCATTAAGATTTATATCGCCAATATAATACCCATCATCGTAATT
This sequence comes from Eubacteriales bacterium, assembly GCA_045533775.1. Classification (GTDB taxonomy): domain Bacteria; phylum Bacillota; class Clostridia; order Oscillospirales; family CAG-272; genus UBA1740. The sequence goes on along the minus strand of JAZSIK010000014.1, from coordinate 24,669 downwards.
TATTCTTTGATTTTTTAGCTTTTCTTGGCGTTTTTTCTCTTCAAGGCGTTTTTGCTCCAGAAGCCGACTTTGTTCCTCACGATGTTTTTGCTCGTCAAGCTCCTTTTGCTGTTGAAATTGCCTTTTGGCCTCATTTTCTAAAACGGAAAAATCAAATCCACTAAACAGCGCAGAGCCTATTTTTTCACCAGTATCGCTATCGGTACTTTGATATTCACTTAAATCGGCACCGCATTCAACACAAAAATCCGAAACTACTAATTTCTTTTTACATTTTGGGCAATAATTCATTGCACTTTCCCTTTCAAATCCTACTATAATTTGTTTTTGTGCTTAAACAGCATCTATTTGATCACTATTAAACCATTGGAAATTTTTTGCCGCAATTAAGGTAATCATTTGCCAAATCTATCAGCTCATCAATAACATACACATCTTTGCCATTAGTAAGAATTTGCAGAACATCGCACAATTTCTCTATTATTTCGTTTATACTTACAACAAGCTGATCATAATGAATGTCCGCCCATTCAGCTTTTTCTATGTCTTTTTTTAACCACTGTAGAGCATCTAATTGCTTTTTATAGACAGAAATTACGGCTTGTTTTTCATTTTCTAATTCATTAATGCCAATCTTAACCATATATTAATGTTTTTTCTCCCAATGTATTTTTCCGTCCATATCAATTATTGTTCCGTTCTCTTGTACTATTGCGACGTAGCCGGATTGTTTCATCTTAGCAACAAATGCTTCGCCGCCCAATTTGCGCAAATTTGCACTAGGCATTTTAATTTTTATTGCATCTTGAAGGCTTTCAAAAAATGACACTTCGTCTTTAGATTTGATAAATAGTTCAGCAGAAGGATCATTAATACTAACAGATGAGACATCTAATATAGAACTCTGATTACTAGAAAAAACATATCCCGAACCTCCAGAATTGGAAACAATATGATTATGAGTGTTTTTAATCTTAAATTGTCTGTTCCAAGAAGATCCCCTAACACTTGACGGAGATTTTACTTCAATAGCTTCTGCAACGTGATAGACTTGATTTAATGCACTATAAAAATCGCTCATTGCCGAATTGATGGCTGAACCCTCACGGGCGGCTTTGTTGATTTGTCCCAAAAGCTCTTTGGTTGCAGTTGCGGTAGACGATGTTTCTTTTTTTACGAATCCCTCGACACCAAGCATTCTACCGATTATTAAATTGAGCTGTCCTTTGGCGTGGTTACATTGAGCAACATAGTTGCTAATTCGGTTATTCTGTTCACGAATTCTTGTATTTTGCGCTGATACTTGATTCACATTCTTTTGATAATTGGACATCATCGCATCCTTTACGTGAGGGGGGGTATCCGGTGATACATACGGTCTTGCAGGAAGCTTAGCCTCCGACTGCCTTTTGCTTTCTGCCATTGCTATTTTTTGGTCAACAATAGCTATCATATTATAAACTTGGCTAATTTGAGCTTGAATAATACCCGCACTGTCTTTTCCGTAATTAACAAAAGAAGAAATCTCGTCGTTCAGGGTGCTGGCAATATTAGCAAGCTCATCTACACTTGACTGAACCTTTTTTTCCACACTAATACTATCTTGCAAAGCAACATATATACCGTTGGCATCAAAACATACATCTATCATACGTCACCTAACCTATTAAGGACAGACTGCGCTTCTAAAAGAAGCAAGTTTGCTTGACCTGTAAAGCCGAGTATTCGTGAGTAACCTGTGTTCAATCTTTCTGTAGCTTCTTTGGCTTTCTTTAACCCGCATTCTACGTTGCTAACAAAGCTGCCACGAATGCTCCCTATGCTTTTCATTGCATTCTCGCCTACACTGTCTTCCATAGCACGAAAAATAGATTTGTGAAGGTTGTCCAGTTCGGAGGTAGTGGATTCGGCGCTTTTTATTTCTATATTAATTCTATCTTTAAGAGAAGATATTGTACTTTGTGACATAGATTACCTCAATGTTATTCCCAGTGCTATTGCTAATTGTATTGCGTCCTTTTCGACATCATTGGAAATTTTCAAAAGTGCGTCTGCCTGCTTTACAATAGCGGAATTCGCATCAGCTATAGCCCTTGAAAAATCATCATACTGTTTTCCTTCCCAGTAAGAGTGCATTCCTTGATGCATCTGAGCCAACTTCTTCATATCGGTTTTCAAATCATCCGCATATTTAGCTATTTTTTTTGAAATGTCTTTCATCGCTTGGGGGTTAGAATTATTAATAATATCGTTCATTATTTTCTCCTCAAATACTTATCATACTCATGGTGCATTTGCTTTAGTTTTTTTATGGACTTATCAATTGATTCAATAAGTTTTTTCTGCTCTTTGGCAACCTTATTCTTTGCTTCAATTGTCAAGATATAGTTATTATCATCCCAATCATTATGAGCTTTTTTTAGGTCTCGCTCTAACTCTACTAAATTTTGTTCCAAGTTTTTCTTGTGTTTTTTTAGGTAGGAGATATATTTTTCTACCTCGCCTACAGCAATTTTGTATGCCATTTTGCTCTCCTTTGCATAAAATCAACTATCTTATGATTTTTAAATACCAACGAACTTCTTTTTCCCTATCTATTCAGCGTTAAAAACTATTTGGCGTTAAAATCATTGATCCAAAAAGTGCAATAGCTCCTATAATAAATTCGGGAACCAAGCGAATAATTAATATTATGATTCTTAAAATAAAGTTTGTGTCTATAAAAATCGCAGCTAAAATAATTAAAGCTACCGGAAGCAAGAACATAATCAATAAAGTAAAGGTTCCCAATTCAGATGTGTGTCTATATACAAGAGATGAATAAATACCCGAGGGAATTAAACATAGAGCTAACAGTCCATATTCAATCCAACAATTTTCAAACACTTTACCAAATTCATCTATTTGCAATAAATTGTTAATATATACAAATATAAATACTGCGAAAAGGATAAGAAAAGCCACTAAGGCAACAGTTTGTTTGCGCTTATCTTGAGCATATTTCACGGTTTCTTTCAACTTAATGGCACTTATTTGTTCCCGGCAGATTTTAATCTGGTCCTTTGAATCACGCCATCCAGAAATAGATTCAAATAACTGTATAGCTTCTTCATAAAAAGAAGTGGACTCTATTAACAAGGCACCTCGCATCTTATCTTGAGCAGACTTATATATTTTGTCTTTGCGTTTTTCCTCTTCTCGTTCTTCTGCTTTTAGTTTTTCAAGTCGTTTTTGCTTTTCAATGCGCTTTTGTTCTTCTACACGTTTTTGTTCCTCGCGTCGTTTCTGTTCTTCAAGACGCGTCTGCTCTTCAAAACGCTTTTGCTCTTCTGCACGTTTTTGTTCCTCGCGGCGTTTCTGTTCTTCAAGACGCTTAAGTTCTTCTGCTCTTTCTTTTTCGAGTCGTTGTTGCTCTTCTAATTGCCTTTTAGCTTCATTTTCAAAAATTGAAAAATCTATGCCTTGAAAGCCACCTACATTATTATTTGTGTCTTTTTTGTCGGTATCATTTATATAATTTTTAAGATCTGTACCACATTCAATACAAAAATCTTGAACTACTAACTTTTTTCTACATTTTGGACAATAATTCATTATCAGTTTCCTTCAATTATAAATCTATGTATTTTGTTATTTACTCTTTATTATATCCCCACACAACACGACATTTTCCGTTCCAACTATCTCCCCACCCATCAGGCTTTGACTCTGCTTCACAGTATATTGTAAGCGAGAGGCAACCATCGAATGCAGAATTCCCAACGTCCGTCACTGTTCTAGGAATGATTATGCTTTCAAGAGATTTACATAAGTAAAATGCATCTTCTTCTATATTGATTACAGAACTACCAATCGTTACCCTTTCAAGAGCACTACACCCACGGAATGCAGCGTTACCTATGCTCCTTACCGAGTTGCCTATTATTATGCTTTCAAGTGAGTTGCAGTCGCGGAATGCCTCAACACCTATGCTCTCTACGGAGTCGGGGATTGTAATACTTTCAAGCGATGTACAATACTGAAATGCATAACCGCCAACGCTCTTTACAGAGTCAGGTATTTTTATTTCTGTAAGCGAAGAACAACCATCAAAAACGATTTCGTTTAGTTCTGTCATAGAGTCAGAGATTGATATGCTTGAAAGCGAAGTGCAACCTGAGAATGCCCCCTCGCCAATGTATGTCACAGAGTTGGGGATTTCTATATCTATGAGCGAGGTGCATTCACTGAATGCAAATTTACCAATACTTGTCACGGAATTGGGAATAATTATGCTAGTAATCCAATTGCAATCGTCAAATGCAGAATTAGCAATATCTGTTACCGGCAATCCGTCATGCATACTCGGAATCATTATCTTAGTATCAGTACACTTTCCAACACCTTTTACTATGAAATGTTCCTTATTAGTGGACAAGATTAATTCAAGGCAATCGGAAGGAACGCCAAGTCTTATCCTGTCTTGTTCATTTTGACACTCAATTTGTCTTTTGACCTCGTTTTCTAATGCCGAAAAATCAAACTGCTGAAATATACCTGTATTATCAGATTTTTCGTCTGCATTATTTGAATAATCGCTCAAATCCGCACCGCATTCGACACAAAAATCTTTTAAAATTAATTTCATTTTGCATTTTGGACAGTAATTCATAAACAATCCCTTAATCAAGAATTCCTTTTAAATATTCCTCGTCATATTCATAAGGTACAAAGACGGAAATTCTGTTATTATCGCAAAGAATATGCAATTGAGGATCTAATGCTACCTTTGAGGCATTGGCAATGATTTTTTTGCCCTGCTCAGTAGACCCGGCAGGCATTGCTTCGAGAGCTGCACAGAGTTCCGTAGAGGCATAAGCTGTATCATCATCGTTATAACGATCTGGAAAAATAATAGCATCTTTCAAATATTTATCACGACCATAAAAGTTTATAGGTTCACTACATTGAATTGCAAAATAAACATTATTTTCTTTGCCTTTATTAATAACGTCAAGAACTTCATCACGCAAATCCTCGTTATCATCGGTAAACAGTTCATCTGCTTTAGCAATAATAACCAGAACAGGAGAAAGGTCGCTCTCCTCGTCATCTTGTCGTGTCTGTATAAGCTGTTTGATATCCTCTAAGGTATCATCAAACTCATCGCTAGCACTATATACCATTTTCTCTGCTTGTACCCACGCAGGCATCAAGGTTTTTATTATGGTTTTAGCGCGTCTAAGAGATGCATTTTTATTATTATCAAGATAATAAACCGTCGGGGCATCTATATTTTTGGACAAAACAAGTGTATCTTTAATAAGTGACGCTTCCATCATCTTGGTAGCGCGATAATCGCCGAACAAAAACAGAAGATTATTTTGGGAATTAAACAGATACTCTAATGCATGATTTGAAAGATAAGTAGTACCCAATCTCGTTCTAATAAATCCTTCTTCATCATATTTAATTTTTGCATTCTTTACCGTAAATGGTACATCTTGTTCTTTTTTTACCATTACCGCTTTTATTTCGCTTTGAAGCTCCATTCCAAAGTTGGGGTGTTTCTTTTGGACATTACGAATATTATTTCTAAGAATTTCCTCCTCGTCAGAAAAAGCAACTCTCACATAGTGCAAATTACCTTCTCCGTGAGCAAAGAAACAGCTTCCTTTTGTACTATTTAGTTCACTTTGCCTACTACCCGCCTGTGGAATAAGTTGTCCTGCGTTTTCTCTAGCCACAAATTCAATTCTATTACCACACAGTGGGATTAGCGAGTTAACCTCCATAGGAAATATGATGGATGATATTACTAAGCTAATTCCGCACGAACGACCTACCTGAGCAACATTAATAATTCTTTCAATAGCTTCGTTGCTACCTTTCACAAGTTGATAAAATTCATCTATAATAATTACGCACCTTGGAAGAGGTTTTTCAGCCGCCTTGTTATAGGCGTATATATTGCCGTAAGAACCAATCAAATTTCCCCTGCGTTTCATTTCGTCTTCAATGAAATCAAGCACATCATTCGCTGCAAAAATTTTATCGCCATATACTACAGTTTTTAAATGAGGCAAACGTTCTTCTTCAAAGACTTTGAAATCTTCCTTTTCCATAACTATCAAATGAAGTTCAAGCTCGGCAGGAGAGTATAAACTACAAGCTGATAAAATAAATGTGTTCAAAAACGCAGTTTTACCCGAACCAGTACTACCAATTATAGCCATATGTGCACCGGGACCATCGGCATTCAAATTAATGGATATTGGATTTGAGCCTTGTTTGCCGAATGGAACAGAAAGCACTCTTGAATACTTTTCGCGACGCTGACTGTGTAAAAAATCTTCCTTATCAACAACATTTTCAAGATAAACAATGCTAGAATCATTCTTCACTGTTTCCATAAACGCGGTCAATATAGAATGTATGTTGTAGTTTTCGCCGCAGGTATTAGCTGAATAATTCTTATTATTTTTGCTCAGATAACCTTTTCCTTGTAAAAGACTATACACCGCTATATTTGATGTTGTTTCTTCAAGATCGGGCATAGCTTTGCGATAATATTTGGATTCTTCGTCTTTGTGCGTATTTTCCGTAATGATGAAATAAACACCAGCGGCTTTGCCGTTTTTAAATACACTGGTAAGATCGTCACTTGCACCTTCATATCTAAATGGATATCCATTCAAAAGAACAAGTACTATGGGGAGCGGATTGTCCGGATTGTTATGATTGTAATCCAAAACATTAGAATAGCGGGATTGACCTAAAGTCATTATTCTTTCGTTGATTGTTTTATTGAGGGTGGAAATAGAGGATCTGATATCATCATCAGAATTTTTCACGAAACTACCGTTTGCATTATCAAAAAACAACTCGGGACTTTCGTTTTTTAAAATGCCCGTAAACGTAGTTATGGCATTTGATGAAGTACTATCACAAAGTAAAATTCGTTTGCTTTTTACAGGATATGAGAACAAAAACTGAATAATAGTATTTATAGTGCAATAAGAAAGATCTTCGCTATCAAAACCAGATTTGTCTGATTTAATGACCGTGATGCCATCTTCGTGTAGCTTCCACTCAAGCAAAGAAAGAATAAGCTCATTTTGTTTATTGCTCATCAGGCTTTTTTCATTACACACCTCATATGCTAATGGAAGCGTTATTTCTGTGACGAAATCAGTTTCAAACTCCTTGTGATTGTTAACAATAACCTTTTGGCGCATCTCATCACCCAGGCTATGCAGGTCTCGTATCATGGCGTTAAATTGGTTTGCTTTTTTAAATAAGGAGTTTCTTTGAGATTTAAGCATATTGATTTCGCTGTTGCAAGCATTTATAGATTTTGAGATAGCTTGCGCGCATAGCGCATCAATTTCTGAATATATTTTTATTACAGTATTATATCTTATTGCAAATTCCTTTAAATTAGAGTCAACGCTGTTACATCTAAGGATCTCATATAAATACTTAATGCTTTCGGTGCCAGCTTTAATAGCAATGTCATTTGCATTTAGAGCATCAAAACTAATAGTGTTCGGATTTTTTGAAAAGCAAATTTGATTGTTGGATAAAGTAAGTTTGCTTTTATATAAACTGCAAATGGTATCAACTGTAGGTTTTATTTTACCAACATAGCTTTGTAATTCTTTTTTTAAATCGGAGTAATTACTGGAAAATTTTTTCTCAAATTCTTTTTTCTTATTGGGCAATGCATTTTCAAGTCTTGAAATTTCTTCGGAAAGTTTTAAATATTTGTCTATTAGATTTACTTTATTTTCCATAATAATAACTCGCTTTCTTGGTTTATACTGTCGTCATTTTATTAAATATAATTAAATGTTTAATTTTTGCATTGAGAACAATAATCGCCTTGTATGATCTCGGGGTAGTAAATATGCGGTTGTACCGTATCGTAACATTCGCAAGTCAATGCGGTTTATTTCTTTTTTCATGCACTTTCAACAGGCAAAATACAAAAACAGAAATCACACTGGCAATTCCACATGTTTTTGATACGGTTTTACCATTGTCCATACTATCTTATCGTTTTTTTGCAAAATAAAAAGTGCGTTCCAATGAAAGAACGCACCCATAATGCAGACTTTCATTGTTACAACGCAATCCTCAACGAATCAAGACCCTCTTCCGTATTCATCAGTAAAATCTGCATTTTATCAAATTCAGTCTGATGAATACGAAAAAAAGGGTATGCAAACAAAACCCTCTAAAAATAGAGAGCTATCCCATTTTATTCGTTGATTTAATTGTGTGGTATATACAGTATAATACAAATTTACTAAAATTTCAATATTTTCCAAAGAAATATATATAATTAATTAATAATTTGTAGAGTTTTGTTGATGTTTTTCACCGTTTTATATTCAAATCCACATATGTTTTTAATATAAAAAAGAGAGCCTTGGATTAACCAAAGCTCTCTTCCTTATTGGTGAGATCCGCTCACTCAGCGCTGAAGCAAACCGATTTATGCCCGGACAAGCCGGACGGCGGATCTCATATTTATTATACCATATGGGGTATAATAAAGTTAATAATATTTAATGCAATTAATCAAGTGTTGCCGAGGTGGCGGTAAAGGTTGCCACACAATGCTTACAGCGATAACGCTGCTTTCTGGTACCGTCCTTACCAAACTTCGCAACGCCACCCTCTTCTCCGCATTTTCTGCATACGGCTATCTTTTCAGACCGAACGCTATCAACAGAAGCTTCGCCTTTGAGCGCTGCCATAATAGAGTTTGCAACAAGCTTCAATTCATTAGGCTTAAGCGACTGAATCTGTGCAAAGAGTGAGTCTATGTTCTTCATAAAAAATCCTCCGTAAAAGATCACCGTATCTTCTATCTATATTATATCATATCTGATATTTTTGTTAATAGCAGAACGAATAAAAATGCAGGGAAATCAATGGATTTCCTGCATTTTCTTATAAATCAACAGAATTGTTCAATAGAGCCACTATAATTTACTTTTAGATGTAAAAACAGACGCAAAAATGCTTTTGCGTCTGTTTCTTTTTTGTTTATTTAGTTCTTTGTTATTGTAATAGTCGCATATTCTCCGTCAAGCGAGTCAACCCTAACGCTATATCCAAGCCTTGCACCAAGGTCATCGGTCACGGTGGGCATCCTATCGCCCGCCACATATGTAAAGGTGTCGGCGGAGGATTTTACGAACTCAATCAGATTGTCCTCTGAGCCGTACTCGTCGGAGGGGTCTGTGTTACTGTTGTAGACATCATAGAATATCTCACCGTCATACTCCTCGGAGTAGAGCGAAGCATTTACGTGATAGATAACAATGCCGTCGCGGGAGAAATATCCGCCCTCACCGCTGTTAAGGCCTGTGCCTGTGTAGTACATTATCACATAGTATTCCTGATATGCGCCAAGGCTCTCGTCCCAGTTGTTTGCGATAATTACCGTGTCACCGCTATTGCCGAAGCTCTCAAGGGTTAGAGTCAGGCTGGTGTCGGTGGTGACAAGCTTGGAGGTAGTTATCCAGCCCAGGTTAAACTTGGTATAGGGGTTGTGGTCGCCGGTCATACCGTCCATTATATCGCAGCCGTCAAGGGGGTGATTGCCCTCGCTTGATGTGTCGTAGTAATCGTCTGCGCCGAGGATGTGGCCGAACTCGTGGATAAATGTATACGTGTTGATAACCGAGCTGTCGTCATAGTAGGCATCGCCGTTTTCGTCATATGCCTCGTGGATAAAGAAGTAGGATGCCCAGAGATAGTCGTTTGCGCTGACGCCGTCGTACTCGTAGTAGTAGCCCTCGTCATCAACGTAGTAGTTCCAGTATCTGTATGCCCAGTGATAGTCATCCTCGCCAATGTCAAGGGTGTTTACCATAACCACCGCATCAATGATACTGTTTCCGTCGGAGTCAAAGGCGCCAAGGTCCATTTTGGTAGCAAGGTATGCCAGCGCCTCGTCAAGAATCACCTGGTCACCGATAAAGTAGCCGTCGCTGTCGGTCAGGTCTGCATAATAGCTGCTGGAGTATTCGGGACAGAACCAGCTGTCAAGCACGGTTATATCAAGGTCAAGCTTGCCAAAGCTGGAGATCTTATAGTATTCATCAACAGAATAGTAGCTAAGTCCCGTACCTGTGAAGGCGGTGACGATGTTGCTGATATTGCAGCCCTTATTAATAGCCCTCGCGTCGCTGAACTCAACGGGAATTACCAGCACAGCGGGTGAGCCCACCGTGGGACAGCCGTCAAGATAGTAGCCCTGGTCAGTTACATCCTTTACCTTGTCTGCCTTGGTAAAGTCAACATTATATATACCGTTTGTGCCATCGGGCAGACCGGCGCCTGCGTTGGTGATCACATTACTGTCGGTGTTTCCTGTGCCGCCTTGATTTCCGCCGCTGCCTGTGCCGCCCTGATTTGTGCTATCGCCTGAGCCGCTATCCTCGCCGAGATAGTAGGCGTACAGGTCAATGACATCATCACCCTCATAGGTGTAGTAGGACATCTGAATGTAGACGTCACCCTTTTCAAGACAGTACCAGGTGTCTCCGTATTCGTCCTCAAAGCTATCGGTAAGCTCATAGCCGTCAAAGGAGAGCATATAGGACATAAAGTCCTCCTCGGTATTGCCGAAGGTGTAGAAATAGAGGCAGTCGCACTCGTTGTAGTCGTCATACTCTGTGCCTACATAGTACTCGTTTGTAGGCGCAAAGGGAATAAGCGTGCCGAGAAAATCCTGGATAAGGCTCTTTTCAGCAGAGGTAAAGTCGGTATATGTATAGCTTGTGGTACCTCCCTGGCTTCCACTTCCGCCTGTGCCTCCCTGATTACCGCTGTCGCCTGTGCCGCCTTGGTTTCCGCTGCCGCCTGTGCCGCCTTGATTACCGCTGCCGCCTGTGCCGCCCTCATCGTATTCATAGAGCTTATAAGCATAAACGTCAACCACCGCATTGCCATCTTTGTCGGTGTAGTAGCTCATATCAATATAGAAGCCGAGGGTGGGGAAGCTGTAAAAATACCACATATCTCCGAACTCATCAGCCTCGGAGCCATCAAAGGTATAAGCACCAAAGCGGGAGAGATAGCTGTCAAAGTCGGCTTTTGTGTTCCCCAAGGTATAGAAGTTTATGCCCTTCTCATAGGAGTCATCATACTCAAAGGTGTATTCCTCTACATAATACTCATTGTTGGCAAGGAAGGGGATAGTAACGCCAAATCTGTCGGCAAAGAGCTTTTTCTCGGTCGCGGTAAAGTCCTTGTAAGTATACACGGGTGATTCGGGCTCCTCGGGCTTGTTGCCGTCGCCCTCGCCGTTATCTGCGCCGCCGTCGGTATTGCCACCGTCAGTGTTGCCGCCATTACCAGTATCACCCGAGCCGCCGTCGGTGCTTCCTCCGTCACCTGTACCGCCCCCGTCGCCGAACATTCCGTCAAGGCAGGAGGTCAGCATAGCTACGGTGAGGATAAGAGAAATCAGCAAAATCAGTATCTTTTTCATCATATTTCCTCTTTTCGCCTTTTTTCTTTATTATAGCACCCGTGAAAGCTTATTTCAATACTTTTGAAAATATTTACACTTGAATAAATCGGTTTGTTGTGATATACTGTAAGAAAAAAGTAAATGGAAGTGGAAAAATGACGACAGACAGATGGATTAGAGAGAATACCGCCTCTCTTGAGGGCAAGCTTGTGGCTATCAGCGGCTCTACGGGCGGACTTGGCAGAGAGCTGTGCTATCACCTGGCTACTCTCGGGGCAGATCTGGTTCTTGTGGACCGGAACAGAGAGCGCTCTCAGGATTTGGCAGAGGAGCTGCACGCCATATTTGAAGATATTGACATCTCGCTTGTGACGGCAGATATGTCGGACATGGGCTCTGTGAGGGCGGCTGCAGATGAGCTTTGCGGGTTAGAGATAGACTATCTTATTCTCAATGCGGGCGCGTACAGTATACCGAGATACAAGACCGATCTCGGCTATGACAACGTCTATCAGATAAACTTTATTTCTCCCTACTATTTAGCAAAAAGGCTGCTGCCCGATATAAAAGAGCGCGGAGGCAGAATAGTTGCCGTCAGCAGCATAGCCCATAATTATTCAAGGATTGACGAGGGTGATATTGACTTCTCGGGCAGAGAAAAGGCAAGCCTGGTCTACGGCAACGCAAAGCGTTATCTCACCTACGCCCTCTACGCCCTTGACGGTGAGTCAATCTCTCTGACCCACCCGGGCATCAGCTTTACGGGTATAACAAACCATTATCCTCCGCTGCTTTTCGCTCTTATCAAGGAGCCGATGAAGATCATATTTATGAAGCCCCATCGCGCCTGCCTCTCTGTTCTGGCAGGTCTGTTTACCGACTGCCGCGCGGGTGAGTGGATCGGTCCCCGTCTCTTTAATATCTGGGGCACCCCCCGTAAGATGAGACTCAATACTGCCACGCCCGAGGAGGCGGCGCGCATAGCAGAGATCTCAGAGGAAATATACAACAGAATAAAATAGTAAAAAACAAAGAAAAGAGCAGGGAAAACCTGCTCTTTTCTTGTATAAAGGCAAAAATGCGCTTACTGAACGGTGATGCTCCAGGCAACGATCTGGGGCGGATAGCTCATCATAACCTGTCCCGAGTATACGATAAGGACGGTCTGTCCCGCTTTGATATCATCCCTGGTGGCAGACGTGCCGTCCCGGTTACAGTAGGAGGTCTGATCACCTGTGCGAACCCAGTAGATACCGAAGGCGTAATCGCTCTCAATGACCTCAACCTCAATAGAATCTCTGCTCACAGACTTTACGATCGCCTTGAGAGTATATCCGTCACCGCGGTTCTGATGTCCGCCGTCTCCCGTGCCGCCTGCGTTTGTGCCACCACCGTTTGTGCCGCCTGTGCAGCCTGTAAGTATAAGCATAATCATCATAATGGCTATCGCCAAAATCTTCTTACTCATTTATTATCTCCTCTATAAACTCAAGCAGCTCGTCAAAGCCGCCGTTTTTGTATTTGTCAATATCCTCACCCGATTTGTTTATAAGACAGTCGGTCAGCAGGAACACTCTCATACCGACACTCTCAGCTATCATATCGTCGCCCACATCATTGCCCACCATAGCTACCTCGCGTGGATCAAGACCCAGCTTCTCGCAGAGGTTGGAGTAGTAGAGTGGATTAGGCTTGCAGTAGCGGCTGTTCTCATATGTTGTCACATACTCAAAGTCGGAGGGCTCAAGTCCTGCCCAGCGTATACGGCTCTCGGTGGCTACCCCCGGGAACAGCGGGCTGGTGGCAAGCACCACTCTCAGATCGCTCCTCTTCAGCCTGTCAATTATCTCGCGGGATCTGGGTGTTTTGCCGCAGACCTGACTCACCTTTTGAAAATCGCCTGCGTAAAACTCGTCTAAGAGAGCAGCCTCCCGTCGTACATCCTCACCGAGTATGGCGGCAAAGGCGTTCCAGAAAACGGTCTCGTTATTCTCCTTGCCGTCATTTTTGACCATAGCACCCGTTCCACGCCAGAGAGCCGAGGCAACTGCCTCGGGAGCATAGCCCTTCGGCGCCAGGATCCTGCACAGACCGCCAAGATATGCATTTATGAATGTGTCCTGATCCATTGGCAGAAGCGTGCCGTCAAGATCAAAGAATATTGCCTTGATTTTCATTTTTATCTCCTGAGCTAAATCTAAGAATATTATATACAAAAATGCATACTTTGTCAACATAATTATTGTCACGGGCTCAAAAATGTGGATATGTGGAAAGCTGATCCCTCTTAAGACACACGATAGTCTCCCCCCTCTGCGAGGATAACCGCGCACTCCCCCCGGCAACCGTAAGCAAGGCTCCCTTTGCACCGTCAGATTACCCGAGATCCTCCTCTCTTCTGTGTCTGATGATCGGCTATCAGAGGAGGATGAGCGGATTACGCGCCGAAAAAAGTGTAGAGTTTTCAAGGCTTCGTGGCACTTTTTGGGTGACATTTGGGTGCCACAGTATAGGTAAGTATAGTATAGGACAGTATAGGATAGATCAGTACAGGCAAGGATAGGTAAGTTCAGGCTTTACTACCATTATCTCTCTTACATACATTCAACATTCCCTTCGGGAAAAAGCTTGGATTTCAGTATTGACAAAGGTATAAATATGTGTTATTATATTTTAGTTATAATTAAAATGGGAAGTATGCGTTTTTGAGGAAAAATATGCCCGAATACGCTGTGAAAGGACGAAAATGGCTGATTTTGCAAAAGAAATAAAGAGAAGAAGAACCTTTGCGATCATATCTCACCCCGACGCAGGTAAGACCACCCTGACAGAGAAGTTTTTGCTCTACGGAGGTGCTATTCAGTCGGCAGGCTCGGTAAAGGGTAAGCAGAACGATAAGCACGCTGTATCCGACTGGATGGAGCTGGAAAAGCAGAGAGGTATTTCTATCACCTCGTCGGTGCTGCAGTTTGAGTATAACGGCTACTGCATCAATATTCTTGATACCCCCGGCCACCAGGACTTCTCCGAGGACACCTACCGTACGCTTATGGCGGCAGACTCGGCGGTAATGGTTATTGACGCGGCAAAGGGTATTGAGCCCCAGACAAGAAAGCTCTTTAAGGTCTGCGCTATGCGTGATATTCCCATCTTCACCTTCATCAACAAGATGGACCGCGAGGCGAGAGATCCCTTTGATCTGCTTGACGAGCTGGAGCGTGAGTTCGGCATCGGCACCTATCCTATGAACTGGCCTATTGGCTGCGGACAGAAGTTCAAGGGCGTTTACGACAGAGATAAGCGGGCGCTGCTCTCCTTTGCAGATTCTCACAGAGGACGTGACAGGATCCGCGGCATTGACCTTGATATCACCGATACGGCAAAGCTGGATGAGCTTGTGGGAGAGAACCAGCGCATTGAGTTCTGCGAGCAGATAGAGCTGCTTGAGGGTGCGGGCGGTGATTTTGATCTTGAGGCGGTTCGCCACGGCAAGCTATCTCCCGTTTTCTTCGGCTCTGCGCTGAACAACTTTGGCATTGAGCCCTTCCTTGAGCATTTCCTTGAGATGACCACATCCCCCCTTCCCAGAGTGGCAGAGGGGCAGACCATAGATCCCTTTGACCCCGACTTTTCCGCCTTCGTGTTTAAGATCCAGGCGAATATGAACAAGGCACACCGCGACCGTATTGCCTTTATGCGTATCTGCTCGGGTAAGTTTGAGCGCGGCAAGGATTACTATCACGTTCAGGGCGGCAAGTCCTTCCGTCTCTCTCAGCCTCAGCAGATGATGGCATCCGAGCGTGAGGTTATTGACGAGGCGTACGCGGGAGATATTATCGGCGTGTTTGATCCCGGCATTTTCTCCATAGGCGACACCGTCTGCGAGAAGGGAAAGAAGGTCAGATTTGAGGGTATACCCACCTTCGCGCCCGAGCATTTTGCTATGGTAGAGCAGATTGACTCTATGAAGAGAAAGCAGTTTGCCAAGGGCATGAACCAGATCGCCCAGGAGGGTGCTATACAGATATTCTTTGAGCCGGGCGCGGGTCTTGAGAGGGTTATCGTAGGCGTTGTAGGCGTGCTTCAGTTTGAGGTGCTTGAATACCGCCTTAAGAACGAGTACGGCTGCGACCTTCGCCGCACAAATATGGGATACAGTCAGATCCGCTGGATTGAGAACGAGGATCTGGATCCCAAGACACTGAAGCTCTCTCACGATACAAAGTGGGTACAGGACTTCAGAGGCAAGAATCTGCTTATCTTTACCAGCGAGTGGGCGATACGCTGGGTGCTGGAGGACAACCCCACGCTCAGACTTGCCGAGTTCAGCAAGAACGACTAATTTTGAAAAACACAGGTATTTGTTATGAGAATGAGAAAGAAAAAGCACTCTGAGGAGCGACTTAGTGCCTGCAGAGAGTATCTTTACAGCCCCGAGGGAGTGATGAGCGACCCCGCGGCAGAAATCGGTATGGCAGGCGCCCCCGTGTTCTTAGAGATCGGTGCGGGTAAGGGTGGCTTTGCTTGCGCTATGTCAGAGCGTCATCAGGATGCGGCATATTTTGCTATGGAGAGAGTGACCGACTGCGTTGTTATCTGCGCCGAGAGGGCAAAGAGCGGCGAGTTTGGTGAGCTTGGTAATCTCCGCTTCGTTATTGATACTGCCGATAATCTTATGAGGCTCTTTGCTCCCGGCAGCGTTGATGCCATATTCCTCAATTTCTCCGATCCCTGGTCAAAGAAGGGATATGCAAAGCGCCGTCTTACTCACAGAAGATACCTGGCTATGTATATGAATCTGCTCTCTGACGGAGGTAAGCTGAGATTCAAGACCGACAACGTGTCTCTCTTTGATTTTTCTCTTGAGGAGATCGCGGCTATGGGTCTTACTCCCTCCGCCCTGACAAGAGATCTGCACGCGTCGGAGTGGAACGAGGGTAATATTATGACCGAGTACGAGAGGGCTTTCTCCGAGCAGGGTATGAAGATCAATATGCTGGAGCTTGTAAAGCCCACAGGCTTTAACCCTGAAATATCCCCCGAGTTCCTTGGGGATAATCCTTACAGAAAATAATCTGCTGAGCCGCTATGGCAAGGCGAGGGAGGGCAGACCGATATGGAAAACTATATAGATGATAGCCGTATCCACGACGGTCACCGCTCCAGGATGCGGGCAAAGCTGATCGCCCACGATCAGCGCATCTTTGATACATATGAGCTGCTGGAGATGCTGCTCTACCACACCATAGCATACAAGGATACGAATCCGATCGCCAAGCGGCTGCTCCGCGCCTTCGGTGACCTTGACGGTGTGCTGAGAGCGGATAAGGCAGAGCTTGCTTTGTGTGACGGTATAGGCGAGCGTACCGCAGATTTTCTGACCAAGGTGGGCAGACTTTCTGACATTATCGGTGCGGAGCTGCTCTGCGATGACTGTCCAGATCTGTCGGATTATGATGCGGCAGGCAGATATATTGCAAATTATTTCAAGGGCGTCAGCGACAAGCAGGTTATCGCCCTTTATCTTGACGGCAGTATGCGGCTTAAGGCGGTGGAGAAGCTCTATGATCTGGAGTATGAGTCCGGCGGAGTAAAGCCCGCTGCATTTATTGACGGTGCGGTGGCACATTCCAGCGGCGTTGTTATTACCGCCCACAATCACCCCTTCGGCCCCTTTTATCCCACCCAGGGCGACCGAGCCACCAATCAGGCGGTTACCGAGGCGCTGAATCTGTCGGGCATCGTACACGCCGAGCACTATATAATCTGCGGCGAGTATTATGCAGGTATGGGTGTACTGTCAGACTTCTCTGCGAAGCTGTCGCAGACGCCCGCTGTTGCCCGTTTTATTGAGAGCAGGGAAGAGAGGCTCGGAATGACGCTCAGCTCTCCTGCAACCGATAATTTAGCCTGCGGTGGCTATAACAAGGCTGACCTTGACTACTTTACCGAGCTGGTTAGCTATGCCTCGGGTAAAGCGGCTGCCGAGAGTGCAGAGAAGCTCCTCTTGCGTTATCACACCGTTGAGAATGTCTTTACGGCTCCGATAAGAGAGCTGACTTCGTTCACTGATGAGAAGCTTGCCTTTTATCTGAAGCTTCTTGCATATATCACCTCAAGGAGAAAGACCGACCTGTATAAGAGGGGTAAGGTGTATAACAAAGCACAGATAGGCGAGTATCTCAAGGCGCTCTATCTCGGCGAGTCGGTGGAGAAGATATATATTATCGGCTTTGATGAGCGGGGCAGATTTATCGGCTGTGAGCTGATAGGTGAGGGAACAGTCGGCGCCTCTGAGGTTATGCCCAGAAAGGCGGTTGACACCGCTCTCGGACTTGCGGCAAGACGGGTGTCGGTGGCCCACAATCATCCCTACGGAACTACAAATCCGTCTGCCGACGATGTCAGCGTAACTAAGCTTTTCGGCAGTCTTTTTGACAGCTGCGAGATTGAGTTTTCCGACCATTTTATAGTGGCGGGACAGCTGTGTGATGTGATAGAAATCTAAAAACTGAATCCTGCTTTTTGCAGGCTTTGGAGGTATAAAAATGCCGTTTTTGGGAACTATAGTTAACTTTTTTGCTGTTTTAGTGTGCGGTTTGCTTGGTTTGCTCGTCAAGCGAGGTGTTCCAAAAAGAATCAGTGATGCGCTATCCTGCGCTATGGCGATATGCGTTGTTTTTATCGGTATTGACGGTGTGCTTGAGACGGCGCCCGACGTTGGAGAGGGCTTTTTGTCATCGGGTCTTATCAAGGTCATCGTGATGATCCTCTCTATGGGGCTTGGTACGCTGATAGGCGAGCTGATTGATATTGACAAGTGGGTAAACCGTCTTGGAGAGGCACTTGAGGAGAAGTTTGATAAGCAGGGTGAGAGGGGTAGATTTGCCAAGGGCTTTGTATCCTGCAGCCTTCTGTTCTGCGTCGGTGCTATGACCGTAAACGGTGCCTTTGCCGATGCTATCGGTAAGCCGGATATTCTTCTTGCCAAGTCCGTGATTGACGGTATTATGTGCTTCGTTATGGCGTCTACGCTGGGCATCGGCTGTGCTGCATCCGCCTTTTTCGTGCTGGTATACCAGGGCGCGCTTACTCTGCTCGGCCTCTTTGTCAGCGACCTTTTACCCGTAGCAACGGTATCGTATATGTCCGCCACGGGATCATTGATCATCATTCTTATCGGTCTGAATATGCTGGGTGCAACTAAGGTAAAAACCGCGAATATGACCCCCGCCATCTTCCTGCCGATCCTTCTTTGGCCGCTGATCTCGTTGCTCATCTGACGGCAATAATTTTGAGAGGATTTTCGGTCAAAAAATAAGGCAGAAGCGCAATTTTCAGACTGTTTACGCACTCTGAAATCAACATTTCCACTACATTATTATTATAATCGGCAACCCGAAAAATGCTCGGGTTGCCCTTTCGTTTTTTATCCCTTTTGTGCCAATTCCTGCCCGTCCGTATCTGTCGCGGAGAACCAAAAATAATAAAATATTAAAAAAATTACAAAAATCTCTTGACAAATAAAAAAATTATGATATAATATTAAAATGCGTAATAATTGTATTTTTATATGGGGGATTTTTGCCCTTTTTTCAGGGTGATACTGGCATTTTTGCCAAAAATATACATAAAAAATGCGCAATTTGCCCAAATGGCGGGTAAAAACACCCGAGGCAACCCAAATCAGTTAATTTTTGAAGAATGGAGTGATTCTTTTTATGATGCTTAAACCCCGTAAACTTGGCACTAATGTAAGAATGAGCTTTTCCAAGATTGAAGCGGCTACGGAAATGCCTAATCTTATTGAGGTGCAGAAGGACTCTTATGAGTGGTTCCTGAGAGAGGGACTTAACGAGGTTCTCCGAGACGTTTCTCCTATCGTGGATTACACGGGAAATCTGTCTATTGAGTTTACCGACTACTCTATTGATCCTAATCCCAGATATTCTGTTGAGGAATGCAAGGACAGGTCTGTTACCTACGACGCTCACATGAAGGTTGGCGTACGTCTGGTCAACAAGGCTACCGGCGAGCTTACTACCGCCCGCATTTTCCTTGGCGACTTCCCTCTGATGACCGAGAACGGCACGTTCGTTATCAACGGTGCAGAGAGAGTTATCGTTTCTCAGCTGGTGCGTTCTCCCGGAATGTACTATGCGGACGAGGTTGACAAGCAGGGTAAGCATAACTTTACCGCTACCGTTATCCCTTACAGAGGCGCCTGGCTTGAATATGAGAGCGACGCAGCGGGCCTGTTCTACGTTAAGATAGACAAGAACCGTAAGCTGCCCATCAGTACACTTATCCGTGCACTCTCTGCTCCCGGTGAGGACAATGACGATGCCATCATCGCTATGTTCGGTAATGAGGAAGCGCTTAAGGCTACTATGCTGAAGGACGACTGTGCTTCTCTTGCTGAGGAGAACGGTACTACCTATCGCGAGGAAGCGCTTAAGGAGATATACAAGAAGCTCCGTCCCGGTGAGCCTCCCCACGTTGAGTCCGCCGAGATCCTTATCAATAACATGTTCTTTGATCCCAAGAGATATGACCTTGCTCCCGTTGGCCGCTACAAGTATAACCGCAAGGTTGCTCTTGCCAGAAGAATTGAGGGTATGACCCTTGCCGAGACCGTAGTTAACCCCCTTACAGGTGAGATCGTTGCCGAGGCCGGCGCAGAGATCACCCGCGAGCTTGCTATCGCTATTGAGGACAGCCTTGTAAATGAGGTTATCGTCAAGACCGAGACCGAGCGTGAGGTTAAGGTGTTCGGCAACAATACCGTTCGTCCCGAGCTCGTGCTTGGCTACGACCTTACCGACTGCGGCGTAAAGGCAGGCGAGAAGGTCAGATTCGGTATTCTTAAAGAGATCATTGCCGATGCTGAGTCCGAGGGCTTTGAGGGCGAGGCTAAGGAAAGATATATCAAGAGACTTGTCGGTGAGAGATTCACCGAGCTTTGTCCCAAGCACATTACCAAGGAAGATATTTTCGCTTCAATCAACTATCTTCTTTGTCTTACTCACGGCATTGGTTCTACCGACGATATTGACCATCTCGGTAACAGAAGACTCCGCTGCGTAGGTGAGCTTCTCCAGAACCAGCTGAGAATAGGTATGTCCAGAATGGACAAGAACATCAAGGAGCGTATGGCTACTCACGATGCTGACGATCTTCGTCCCGAGGCTCTCATCAACACCCGTCCCGTAGCTAGCGCTATCCGCGAGTTCTTCGGCCCCTCGCCTCTGTCCCAGTTCATGGACCAGAACAACCCTCTCGCCGAGCTTACTCACAAGCGCCGTCTCTCTGCGCTTGGTCCCGGCGGTCTCTCCAGAGACAGAGCGTCCTTTGAGGTTCGTGACGTTCACTATACTCACTACGGCCGTATCTGCCCTGTAGAAACGCCCGAGGGTCCTAACATCGGTCTTATCTCCTACCTTGCGTCTTACGCAAAGATCAGCGACTACGGCTTCCTTAAGGCGCCTTACAGAATCGTTGATAAGAAGACCGGCCGCGTTACCGACGAGGTTGTATATCTCACCGCGGATGAAGAGGATAACAACGTTGTTGCTCAGGCTAACGAGAAGCTTGACGAGAACGGATATTTTGTAAACAAGAAGGTTATCTGCCGTCTTAACACAGAGTACATTGAGGTTGAGCCCACCGAGGTTGACCTTATGGACGCTTGTCCTCAGATGGCTGTGTCTGTTGCGGCAGGATGTATTCCCTTCCTTGAGAACGATGACAACACCCGTGCGCTGATGGGATCTAACATGCAGAAGCAGGCTGTGCCTCTTATGGTTACCGATTCTCCCATCGTTGCTACCGGTATGGAGTATAAGGCGGCGGTTGACTCCGGCGCAGTCGTTGTGGCTAAGGAGGGCGGTATCGTTGAGCGCACGAGCGGCGCTGAGATCATTATCCGCGCTGACTCCGGCAACAGAGATACCTATCACTTAATCAAGTTCAAGCGCTCTAACCAGGGCACCTGTGTAAACCAGCGCCCCATCGTAAACGAGGGTGACAGAGTTGAGGCAGGTCAGGTTATTGCAGACGGTCCCGCTACCCAGGGCGGTGAGATCTCTCTCGGTAAGAATGCTCTTAACGGCTTTATGACCTGGGAGGGTTACAACTACGAGGACGCGGTTCTTCTTAATGAGAAGCTGGTTCGCGAGGATATGTACACCTCTATCCATATTGAAAAGTTCACCAAGGAGGCCCGCGACACCAAGCTCGGTGCGCAGGAGATTACCCGCGAGGTTCCCAACGTTGGTGATGACGCGCTCAAGAATCTTGACGCAGACGGTATTATCAGAATAGGTACCGAGGTTCGCCCCGGCGACATTCTTGTCGGTATGGTTACACCTAAGGGTGAGACCGAGCTTACTCCCGAGGAGAGACTGCTGCGCGCGATCTTCGGCGAAAAGGCACGCGAGGTTAAGGATTCCTCGCTTAAGATGAGACACGGCGAGTACGGCGTTGTTGTTGACGTTAAGATCTATGACAGATCCAACTCCGACGAGCTTGCTCCCGGTGTAAACAAGGTGGTTCACGTCTATGTTGCTCAGAAGAGAAAGATCTCTGTAGGTGACAAGATGGCGGGCCGTCACGGTAACAAGGGTGTCGTTTCCCGCATACTTCCTCCCGAGGATATGCCCTTCCTTGCAGACGGTACTCCTCTTGATATCGTGCTTAACCCCCTGGGCGTACCTTCCCGTATGAACATCGGTCAGGTGCTTGAGGTGCATCTCGGTATCGCTTGCCGCAAGCTCGGTATCAAGATCATGACACCCGTATTTGACGGTGCTAAGGAGACAGACATCATTGAGCTGCTCCGTCAGGCTAAGTACACCCGTGAGATCCGCCCCGGCGAGAGCGTTCGCGGTAAGGCGGTATTTATGGAGGTCGTTCGTGAGGACGGCAAGATGGATCTTCAGCGCGTAGATCAGTCCATCGTTGATGATGACGAGAAGCTGCGCAGCCTTATGAAGAGCGAGACACTTAAGGTTATTGACGGTAAGGTTACTCTTTATGACGGCCGTACCGGTGATCCCTTTGACAACCCCGTTACCGTTGGTATCATGTATTATCTGAAGCTGCACCATCTGGTTGACGATAAGATTCACGCGCGTTCTATCGGTTCCTACTCCATCGTTACTCAGCAGCCTCTGGGCGGTAAGGCTCAGTTCGGCGGTCAGAGATTCGGTGAGATGGAGGTTTGGGCACTTGAGGCATACGGCGCGGCTTACACCCTTCAGGAGATACTTACCGTAAAATCCGACGATATTGCGGGACGTACCAAGACCTACGAGGCAATCGTTAAGGGTCAGAATATTCCTACTCCCGGTATTCCCGAGTCCTTCAAGGTTATGGTCAAGGAGCTTCAGGCACTCTGCCTTGATATCCGCGTTCTTGACGAAAACGGTGAATCTGTAGACATCTCGGGCGTGGTAGATGACGATGCTCCCACCTTCAACAACATTGAAGAGGTTGAGAGAAGCGTTGATGCTGAGGCTGAGAAGGCTGATTCCGATGAGGATGAGGATTTTGATGACGATTTCGCAGACGAGGACGGCGAGTACTACGATGACGATGAGGATTACGAGTACGACGACCTTGACGGCGACGAGGAATAATTGACAAATAGAGGCAGGCGAGAGGGCAGACAGCTCTCTCCCGCCGAGCTTGAAACAGAAAGGTACAATTCAAACTATGGATAAGAATATGTTTGATTCTATAAAGATCGGTCTTGCATCCCCTGAGCTTATCCGTTCGTGGTCACACGGCGAGGTAACCAAGGCAGAGACCATAAACTACCGTACTCTCAAGGCAGAGCGCGACGGTCTTTTCTGTGAGCGTATCTTTGGCCCGACTAAAGACTGGGAATGTCTTTGCGGTAAGTACAAGAGAGTTCGCTTTAAGGGCAAGGTCTGCGAGAAGTGCGGCGTTGAGGTAACTACCAAGAAGGTACGCCGTGAGCGTATGGGTAACATTGAGCTTGCTGCTCCCGTTTCCCACATCTGGTACTTCAAGGCTCTCCCCTCCAGAATGGGCGCGATGCTTGATATGTCCACCAGACTTCTTGAGAGAGTTCTTTACTTTGCAAGATATATCGTTATTGATCCCGGTAACACTCCTCTTGAGAAGAAGCAGCTTCTCACCGACGCTGAGTACAAGAGCGCAAAGGAGAAGTACGAGGACGACTTCAGAGCAGGTATGGGTGCTGAGGCTATCAAGGAGCTTCTCGCTGAGATTGACCTTGATAAGCTTGCACGCGAGCTTCGCGAGAAGCTTGCTGAGTCCTCCGGACCCAAGAAGGTTAAGATCATCAAGAGACTTGAGATCGTTGAGGCGTTCAGAAAGAGCGGCAACCGTCCCGAGTGGATGATCCTTGACACCATTCCCGTTCTCCCCGCAGATATCCGTCCTATGGTACAGCTTGACGGCGGCCGCTTTGCAGCATCCGATATCAACGAGCTTTACCGTAGAGTTATTAACAGAAACAACCGTCTCAAGCACTTCCTTGAGATGCGCGCACCTGAGATCATCATCCGTAACGAGAAGAGAATGCTCCAGGAGTTCGTTGACGCTCTTATTGACAACGGTAAGAGAGGTAAGGCAGTTACCGGCGCGTCCAACCGTCCTCTCAAGTCTCTCTCCGAGATCCTCAGAGGTAAGCAGGGACGCTTCCGTCAGAACCTTCTCGGTAAGCGTGTTGACTACTCCGGCCGTTCGGTTATCGTAGTAGGTCCCGAGCTTAAGATCTACCAGTGCGGTCTTCCTAAGGAGATGGCTCTTGAGCTCTTCAAGCCCTTCGTTATGAAGCGTCTTATTGAGACTCAGAAGGCTAACTCCATCAGAGATGCGAAGAAGAAGGCAGATAAGGCAGCTCCCGAGGTTTGGGACGCACTTGAGTACGTTATTAAAGAGCATCCCGTTCTTCTTAACCGTGCGCCCACACTTCACCGTCTTTCCATTCAGGCATTCGAGCCCGTTCTCGTAGAGGGCAGAGCAATTAAGCTTCATCCTCTCGTATGTCCTGCATTCAACGCAGACTTCGACGGTGACCAGATGCCCGTTCACGTTCCGCTTTCCGCTGAGGCTCAGGCAGAGGCAAGATTCCTTATGCTCTCCGCTAACAAGCTTCTTAAGCACGTTTCAGGTAAGGCTGTAACCGTTCCCTCTCAGGATAT
>JAZSIK010000007.1:0-8567 GCA_045533775.1 Eubacteriales bacterium | reverse complement strand
GATCTGATCTCAAATCTGCCTCTTTAAGACGCCTGTTGCGGAGCTTGGTTTTTTATCGCCGACTGCAAGGCTTGACGTAGGTAACTACGCCTTGCGCCTCACATTCAACGATTTTTCCTCAAATCTGCCTCTTTAAGATGTCTGTTGTGGAGCTTGGTTTGTACCGCAGACTGCAAGGCTTGACGTAGGTAACTACGCCTTGCGCCTCACATTCAACGATTTTTCCTCAAATCTGCCTCTTTAAGACGTATGTTGTGGAGCTTGGTTTGTACCGCAGATTGCTTCATTCAGAATCACTTGCTAATTTAATAATATTTTTCCCCGCTTTCGCATAGAGTCTAATGAATGAAAAAACGAAAGTGGGGATTTTTATATGGAAATAAAAAATGAAATCAGCTATCAGAAGTGTACAAAATGCTCTGAGGCATATACCGAAAGCCAGACGGACTATGTCCTGCCAGACTATATGGCTGATATGCGAAAGATACTCTTTACCGACGCTGTGCTGCGTTCCTCAGGCAGATTTGCAGGGGGTGAGACGGTAGAGTTTTCGGGCGTGGTGGTCTATAATGTGATATATCTTGATGCGGAGGGCAATCTTGGATCTGTGGAGTTCACCTCCGACTATGAGTATTCTGTAAAATGCTCGGGCGATGACTATAACGATTCTGTGGCTCACACCCGGGTATCAAACTATGCCATTCGTCTGGTAGGTCCGAGAAAAATATCCGCCCGCGCCTCTCTCGTGGGTAGCGTATGCCTGTCCGAAAACAGCAAGATGTCTATATCCGGCATTGGTCTCGGAGGAGGAAGTCCCGAGCTTAACCGCGGTAAAATAAATGTTCGCTTCAGCCGTACCTCGTCGCTCTCCGAGAGGGAGTATGCAGAGTCGCTCTGCCGTCTTGACGGGGCTATTATGGATGAGGTGGCTCTGCTTTACCCCTCGGCAGAGGCGTTGGTTGAGGAGACCTCGGCAAACGGAGACAGTGTAAATATCAAGGGAAAGCTGCGTATGTGGGCGATACTTAAAAACGCAGACGAGACTGCCCGCGTTGTTGAAAAGTCCGTACCCTTTAACGAAAGCGTGGAGCTTGAGGGGGCGGAGCAGTTTGTTTCACTCTATCCGACGGTCTCTGTCTGCTCGGTAAAATGCTCGGTTAATCCCGATGAAAATGGCTGCGAGGTCGTTATGAGCTGCATCCTTGAATATTGTACAGTAGGAGAGGGAAATCAGCCGGTAGAGCCTGTTCTTGATGGATATTTCAGAGATTATCCTACCGAAAACTGCTATGAAAATATGGGCTATACGACTCTTGTTGACAATGTGAGATCTGTGGGCAGTCATAATGCAGAGCATCCCTTGTCTGAGGTGGACAGCGAAAGCCCGTCTGACGTTTTATTTCTCAGTGCGACACCGAGAATTGAGCGAATTGAACGGGGTGAGGACTCCGTAACTCTGCTGGGCGAGGTGAGATACAGCGGCGTAGGCTGTGAAAAATCCGGAGATAAAAACAGCTATGTCGGCATTAAGTTTTCCTCACCGTTTGAGGTAAATGTAAAGCTTAGTTGTCAAAATATCAATAATCTGCAGATAGACGCTCAGCTTCGTTCCTATAATTGCACATCCTATATTGACCAGGAAAAGATACACGCATCCTGTACTCTTGAGTGTTATATCACCGCAGTAGAGGAGGGTAGCTGCAGGATTCTTACCTCTATGACACGGCGCGAGGGCGAGGAGTATGAGAGCTCGGGATCAATGATAACCGTATATTATCCCACCTCATCTGACACCCTTTTCTCTGTCGCAAAGCGCTTCCATACATCAAGCCTTAAGGTTGCGAGGGATAACGATATTACCGAGGAGGTGTTTGCTGCCGATAATCCTACGGGCAGTCTTCGCGGTGTAAAAAAGCTTATCATTTATTAAAAAAAGAATAAAAAAAGAGCCTTGAATCAAGGCTCTTTTTTTGCGGACCACTTAAAAAAGTGGTTTCGCTGATAATTAGATATATTTTATTCCTGGTCAAGCCAGTTTTTGCCTACGGTGACATCAACCGTCAGCGGTACAGACAGGGATGCCGCTCCCTCCATCTCCCGCTTTACGATCTCACGGCAAAGCTCAATTTCTCGGTCGGCTACCTCAATTACAAGCTCGTCGTGCACCTGCATAACGATCCTTGCATCAAGACCCGCTTCGCCGAGAGCCCTGTCAACGCGGAGCATCGCCAGCTTCATAATATCCGCCGCTGTGCCCTGGATAGGAGCATTCATTGCCACTCTCTTGCCAAAGGCGCGGAGCTTTCCGTTCTGGGCGGTGATCTCGGGTATATATCTTCGTCTGCCAAAGGCGGTGGTGGTGTATCCGTCGCGCTCGGCGTCCTTCACTACCTCCTCAAGATAGCGGTCTATGTCGGGGTAGTTCATTTTGTAGTTTTTGATGTACTGTGTCGCCTCTGCAACGCTGGTGCCAATATCCTTCGCCAGCGAGAAACCGCCGATACCGTATACAATGCCGAAGTTTACCGCCTTGGCGCGCTTACGCATTTCCTCGGTCACATCCTCTATCGGCACGCCAAAAACGGCGGATGCGGTCTTAGTATGAATGTCCTCGCCCGAGATAAACGACTCGCGCATTGTATAGTCGCCCGAAATATGAGCCAACAGGCGCAGCTCTATCTGAGAGTAGTCGGCATCAACCAACGAGCAGCCCTCGCGGGCAATAAAATATTTGCGCATCTGTCTGCCCATCTTGGTTCGGATGGGAATATTCTGCAGATTTGGCTCGGCGCTTGAGAGTCTGCCCGTAGCCGTCAGAGCCTGCTTGAAATCGGTGTGTATTCGGCTCTCGCTATCTGCTACGGTGGGAAGGACCGCAGCATAGGTGCCTCTCAGCTTTGTGACCTGACGGTACTCAAGAATATCGTCAATTATAGGCGAATAGGGGCGCAGCTCCTCAAGGGTGTCGTGGTCGGTGGAATAACTGCTCTTGTTCTTTTTTTTGCAGGGGAGTCCAAGATCCTCAAAGAGAACCTTACCCAGCTGCTTTGGAGAGTTGAGATTAAACTCCCGTCCCGCCAGCATAAAGATGCGGTAGGTCAGCTCGTTTGCAAGACCCTCCAGGGCATCGGCATACTCAAGCATACCGGCAGAATCAATCTTAAAGCCGTCCTCCTCAATTCGCGCAAGCAGATTGATAAGAGGCAGCTCAATGCCGAAAAGAATGTCCTTGGCGCCGATCTCGCTAACCTTCTTAAGCATAACCGACTCCGCCTCGGCAAACAGCGATTCCGTGGGCGAATCTGCCTCCGGGGTCTTGCCTGTAAAGCTTGTCACAACAGTCTCTGCAGTAGAGCTGCCGCCACCGGGATTGAGCACGTAGGAGTAGAGCAACAGGTCAATGAATCTGATCTTGTGGGGGTCAATTCCCGCCTTGCTAAGTGCGTGGTACAGAGCTTTTCCGTCATAGCAGATGATCTCTGCTCCTGTAAATATTTCTGCAATTTCAGAAAGCTCTCCGCTATAAGAAAAATGATTGTTTTCGCTTGAAATGTAAACTATACCGTTCAAAATCTCCATAGAAAAGGGGGATTTTACGCTTTTTACGATTGCCGATGCATCTGATTCTGTGTACAGAGTTTTTGTGTTTATCAGAGGGCTTTCCTCGTCGCCCATATCCTCTGTCGGCTCCTCTGCAGCCGCAGCGGTGAGACCGAACTTTACGATAAGAGAGTTCAGCTCCAGCTCGGTAAACTTTCGGTACAGCCCTGCCTTATCCATAGGCTCTCGCTTGAGCTCGTCAAGTGTCTTTTCTAATGGAGCCTCTGTGCATATTTTAGCCAGGGTCTTTGAGAGATAGGCGTTATCTCTGTCGCGTAGCAGCTTTTCTCTGACACCCTTGGAGATACGCTTGTCCTCTATGTTTTCATATATGCCGTCAAGACTGCCAAAGTTCTCTATAAGTGTCTGCGCGGTTTTCTTGCCTACACCTGCTACGCCCGGAATATTGTCGGAGGAGTCGCCCATCAGCGCCTTCATATCCACAAATTCGGTTGAGTCAATGCCGTATTCCTCTTTGAATGCCTCGGAATCCATATTCCTTGTCTCGGTATTGGTTGCCAGCAGAACTCTTACCTTGTCGTCTATAAGCTGAAGCAGGTCCCGGTCGCCTGAGAGAATATATGCCTCTGTATCGGGCTGGGTGTGCGCCATCTTTGCTACCGTGCCCTGAATATCGTCTGCCTCATAGCCGGGCAGCTCAAGTATGTGCAGACCCATAAGCCTGAGACATTCCTTGGCATCTGGGAACTGAGAGATAAGATCCTCGGGCGTTGCGTGTCTACCCGCCTTGTATTCGTCGTACATTTGATGACGGAAGGTTGGCGCCTTCAGGTCAAACGCCACCGCGCAATAATCGGGCTTTAAGGCACTGAGCTGACGGGAGATGATATTTATCATACCAAGAACCGCGTGAGTTGTCTTTCCGCTCTTGGTAGTTAAAGGGCGCATACCGTAGTATGCGCGGTTAATTATGCTGTTTCCGTCAATGACGAGTATTTTTTTCATAAAAAACTATCCTTTACTGCTGAAGTTACTGAACGTTCTCGGTGGGATCAAAGTATGCCTCGCCTACCGAAAAATCGGTGGTCGGCTCCTCCATAGGAAGATCAAAGGTGTAGTTCTCTGCATCCTTGGTATCGTCGTTTTCTACCAAATTATTATTATCCTGGGCGCGCGAGAGCTTTCTGTTCTCCTCCATCTCCTCCTCGCGAAGCATAGCGAGTCTGGCGATGCCCTTTGCCTCCTCACACTCGCTGTTGAGAGTAAGAGAACGGATCTGCAGAACCTTTACACAAATGAGTATAGACATAGCAAATGCCAGCACCGACTGAGCCAGGCTGTCGGATACCAGCTGTCCCTTGCTAATGTAATAAATCAGAGTAGGAACAGAAGAATATGCGCAGAGCAGGGAGGCTATAAGACCAAAAGCAACATAGCCGCGCCACTTTGCCCTTCCAAGACAGATCCTGGACTCAAAGAGAAAGAATATAGCTGCGCTGATAAACGCCAGCTGATCGGTGACCTTGTTGGGGGCGTTGGTGGGCATATCCTTGCTGAAGAAGAGCTGAGCCGCATGCACCGCCAGGCAGAGAACGATAGAAAGGCTGAACGCAGCCTTGTACATATTCTCGTTGTTTTCAATGAATACCGAAAGGAAGAAGGCTGCAATAGAGAGCAAGCAGAGAAGTCCTCCTACAAGGCTGAAGCCGACTATAATATCCTCGTGGTATCCTCCGTCAAACACAACCGACAGCTTGCTTACACCCATAAAGAGCATTGCCACGCTGACAAGTCCTGCGGGGATGTAAGAGCGGGCGTTGTCGCTCTTTGCAATCAGCTCTGTCTCACTCTCTCCAAGGAACAGATAGGATACAAAGCCGAGACAGGAGAGACCCACCATAATGTCGGCAATCATAATAGCAATCTTATCGTCAAAGTGCATGATCTCGGCGTTGTAGGAGGTAAACAGCGCCACCGTTCTCAGCGCCACCACTACCACCGCGACGATAAAGAGGGGTATTGTATAAAAATCAATCCTTCTCAGCTTTTTCATATAAATAGGTTTCCTTCATTTAATAGTAATCGCGCGCGAGGCGCGTAATATATGCAATTTCTTTATCTATTGTACATCAAAAATATGAACAAAATGTAAACAAAACAGAAAAAAGAAGATTTTTTTGCGCCAAAACTCGTCTTTTTTCGCCCTCTGAAAAGGAAAAACGGATTATTTGTGCAATATATACAAAAAAGTAACGAAAAATTCGTGAAAAATCTGAGAATATTTTTTTAACTTTTTTTAGGTAAATACTTGCATTTTTTTATTATATATGATATAATTTGTTAGCTTGATATGCGATGAAACGGGAGGTGGCTGCTCTTTGAAGCAGGGAATTTCCGTGGAGTATGTCCGATATTTTAACCGGGCGAAGCAAGAGTGATGCCTATTTGGGCGCACTGCGCACTTTTTTCGGTTCGTCAGTTACTGCGGGATCTGCCGAACTGATTTTATCGGGGGTATTTGATACGCCCGAAGCGGTGTAAAACTCAATCGCCTTCTTAAAACGGTGCAAAGCAAAAAGCAAAACGTAAAAGGAGGAAAAAACAAAATGGCACAGAACAAGATCAGAGTTCGTCTCAAGAGCTACGACTCCACCATCATTGACGCCGCAGCGGCAAAGGTAGTAGACGTTGCAAAGAGAAACGGAAGCAAGGTGAGTGGTCCTATTCCCCTTCCTACCGACAAGGAGATCGTAACTATTCTCCGCGCTGTTCATAAGTACAAGGACAGCAGAGAGCAGTTTGAGATGAGAACTCACAAGAGACTGATTGACATCATTGAACCCGGACAGAAGACCGTTGAGGCTCTTATGAGCATTGAGCTTCCCGCTGGCGTAGAGATTGAGATCAAGGCTTAATTACTAAGCAAACAACGGGAGCTTCAAATCCCGAGGAGCATTTGCTCCACCCAAAAGTCACGTTGGCGGATGCCGAAAGGTAAAATCAAAACCGTCAACCAATAACTATGGAGGAAAAAATGAAAAAATGCATTATCGGCAAAAAGCTGGGCATGACTCAGATCTTTGATGCCAAGGGCAACGTAATACCCGTAACCCTGATTGAAGCAGGTCCTTGCGTGGTATCCCAGAAGAAGACCATCGCAAATGATGGTTACGATGCTGTACAGCTCGCATATCAGGATGTAAAGAAGAATGCGAACAAGGCACAGCTCGGTCACTTTAAGAAGGCAGGTCTTACACCTAAGCGTCATCTCAAGGAGTTCAGACTTGATGATTGCTCCGCACTTGAGGTTGGTTCTGTAGTAACCGTCGATACCTTCGCCGCAGGCGAGAAGGTCGACATCACAGGTATTACAAAGGGCCACGGATACACCGGTGCAATCAAGAGATGGAACCTTGCGAAGCTTAGAATGACACACGGCGTAGGCCCTGTACATCGTCAGTCCGGTTCCATGGGTGTTATCGACCCTGCTAGAATCTTCAAGAACAAGAAGATGGCTGGACAGTGGGGTAACGAGCAGGTTACCATCCTTAACCTTGAAGCGGTTAAGATCGACGCAGAAAAGAATCTTATCGCAGTGAAGGGTGCAGTTCCCGGCGCAAAGGGCGGCATCGTATTCATTCGTGATTCGGTTAAAGCATAACGGAAGGAGGAAATCACAATGCCTAATATGAAAGTCGTAAATATGGCGGGTAAGGAAGTTGGTACAATCGAACTTTCCGAGAAGGTCTTCGGCAGAAAAGTAAACGAAGCAGTCCTCCACACCGCAGTTAGAGCGTTCCTTATGAACCAGAGACAGGGCACACAGTCCACTCTCACCCGTTCGGAAGTATCCGGCGGCGGTAGAAAGCCCTGGAAGCAGAAGGGTACCGGTCACGCAAGACAGGGTTCCACACGTTCTCCTCAGTGGACACACGGCGGTATCGCACTTGGTCCTAAGCCCAGAAGCTACCGCATTGAGCTCAACAAGGGCATCAAGAGAGCAGCACTCTTCTCCGCACTCTCCTCTAAGGTTGCAGGCGGCGAGATGATCGTAATTGACAGCATTACCGCAAACGAGTACAAGACCAAGAACATGGTTAACATGCTCACCGCAGTAGGCGCTGCAAAGAAGACTCTCGTAGTTCTCCCCGAGGTTAACGAGTTCGTAATCAAGAGCTGCGCTAATATAGAGGGTGTTAAAACCACTCAGTGGAACACCATCAACGTATATGACATCCTTAACTGCGATACTCTCATCGTAGCACAGGGTGCAGTAGCAAAGATTGAGGAGGTATATGCAAGATTAAATCCTATGCAGATATCATTGTAAGACCTCTTATCACCGAAAAGAGCATGGACGGCGTTGCTGAGAAGCGCTACAGCTTCGAGGTTGCGAAGGACGCTACTAAGGCAGAGATCGCTCACGCAGTTGAGACCATGTTCAAGAAGACCAAGGTTGTAAAGGTCAACACCATTAACATGAAGAAGAAGCCCAAGAGATACGGCGTGCACTTCGGTTACACCAGCGAGTGGAAGAAGGCAGTTGTTACTCTTTCCGAGGACTCCGCTCCCATCGCCTTCTTCGAGAGCATGAACTAAGGTAGGAGGTAGAAAGAAATGGCAGTAAAGCAGTATAAGCCGACAACTCCGTCGCGCAGAAATATGACAAGCCCTTCCTTCGATGAAGTTACCAAGTTCTCTCCCGAGAAGAGCCTCATCGTTAAGAAGAAGAAGCACGCAGGCCGTAACAGCTACGGCAAGATCACCGTTCGTCATCACGGCGGCGGCAACAAGCAGAAGTACAGACTTGTTGACTTTAAGAGAAATGCCGAGGAGACCGCAAAGGTAATCGGTATTGAGTACGACCCCAACAGAACTTCTTACATCGCTCTCCTTGAGAACGAGGCTGGTAAGAAGAGCTACATCATCGCTCCCGTAGGTCTTACCGACGGTGACGTTGTAGCATCCGGCGCTGATGCAGATATCAAGCCCGGTAACGTACTCCC
>JAZSIK010000023.1:0-36279 GCA_045533775.1 Eubacteriales bacterium | reverse complement strand
TGAGAACGTGTTCCCTTACCAAGGTCTTCAAGACCTGCGCCGATTGTAAGACCGTCTTCCGAGAAAGCAGACTGGCTTCTGCCGTATACGATCTGGAGGAAAAGTTCTCTCATTGCTGTGTTGATAGCATCACAAACGAGGTCTGTGTTAAGAGCTTCGAGAACAGTCTTGCCGGGAAGAATTTCAGCAGCCATAGCAGCAGAGTGAGTCATACCGGAGCAGCCGATTGTTTCAACGAGAGCTTCCTGGATAATACCGTCCTTAACATTGAGGGAAAGCTTACATGCGCCCTGCTGGGGTGCACACCAGCCCACACCGTGAGTATATGCTGAGATGTCAGCAATGTCCTTTGCCTTCACCCACTTACCCTCTTCGGGAATAGGGGCAGGACCGTGGTTAGGTCCCTTGGCAACAACGCACATATTTTCCACTTCTTTGGAAAAAACAAGTTCTGCCATAATTTATATGTCTCCTTTTTGAAATTATTAACTAAGTAATTACTTTACGATCTCACCGTAGCACTCGCCGAATGCACAAGCTGCATTTGCCTCGTCGGTATCAATGTGCATAGCGGGAGCAAAGCTGGGGCTTACTCTTACTACGACATCACCGAGAATTGCGGTACGCTCAGAGGTGATCTTAACAGAAACGATCTCCTTATCGGATACGCCCATAGCCTCTGCAGCCTCGGGAGTAAGGTGAATATGACGCTTTGCAGCAATAACGCCCTCGGCAAGCTCAAGCTCTGCGCCTGTGTCGGGGTTAACAAGCTTACAAGCACCGCTGCCCTTGATGTCGCCGGACTCACGGATAGGAGCGGAAACGCCGATGGAACGAGCGTCGGTAAGAGAAATCTCAACCTGGCTTGCATTTCTTGTAGGGCCAAGAATAGATGCCTTAAGTGTGCCCTTGGGACCAACTACGAGAAGCTTCTCAGCGCAGGCAAACTGACCGGGCTGGCTAAGCTCCTTCTTATTTGTAAGCTGATAGCCCTCACCAAAGAGAACATCAACTGCCTCGCGACTGAGGTGAATGTGTCTTGCAGATGTTTCAACTAAAACCTTTTTCATTTTAGGAAATCTCCTTCATTATTATTTTCTGCGAACAAAGAGTCCGCGATAATCCACCATATATTATATCATAACATTTTTTCAAAATCAATGTATAAACGCAAAGATTATTGAAAATAATAAAAAAAATACGAATATCGGAGGATAATTTATGGAAAAAGACCGAGGAGCAGAACATACACAGGGCGAGGAGTCTATGATAAAGGGAGGCGCTACCCTGCTGGGTGAAGAGGGTGAGGGCATTTTTTGTCTGAGCATTATTGGTCAGATTGAGGGGCATTATGTACTTGACAATACTCAAAAGGCGACCAAGTACGATCACGTTATTCCGACACTGGTTGCAATAGAAGAAAGCGACAGGGTCGGAGGTGTGATAATACTGATCAACACGCTGGGAGGAGATGTGGAGGCAGGTCTCGCCATAGCCGAGGTTATAGCAAGTATGACAAAGCCGACCGCTTCGGTAGTTCTTGGAGGCGGTCATTCTATCGGTGTGCCCCTGGCGGTCAGCGCGGACAGGTCATTTATTGTACCAAGCGCAACCATGACCATACATCCCGTCAGAACCAGCGGAGTGGTTCTGGGGGTACCTCAGGCATTTAATTATCTTGAAAAAATGCAGGACAGAATTATCAGATTTATTGTCGGTCACTCGGATGTCAGCGAGGAGCGATTTCGTCAGATGATAAGCCGTACAGATGTGCTGGTAAATGATATCGGGTCAATACTTAACGGCTATGAGGCGGTTGAATGCGGTCTGATTGATGAGATCGGCGGAATCAGAGAGGCTCTTGCCTTTCTTAAGGGCGCGGGAAAGAAAAAAGAGGAAGATTAAGATATTTTTTTGCTTTTTTAGTTGTTTTTTTGCTGAAAATATGGTAGAATATAGTAAAACAACTATGGAGGCATCGGATATGGCTAAATTAAAGTCACTTTTCTCAAGCAAAAAATCTAATACTGACGGTCAGGAAGAATACTTCAAGGAGGATTTTCCCCCTGTTGTAAACAGACCTGCGACAAAGACCAGCGAGGAAAAGCCTGTGACCAAGAAGGCGTCCGAGCCTAAAAAGCCTGCGGCAAAAAAGACCGCAAGTAAAAACAGAGTTGCCCCCGCGCCGGTAGAAAGGATCGTAAATCCCAAGTCGGCTAAGGCAAAATCCACAACAAAAAAGAGTGATAAGGCAGAACCCAAGAAAACCGTTGTTAAGGCGGAAAAGGCTGAGCCCAAGAAGGTTGTAAAGGCGGAAAAGCCTGCTGCAAAGAATGCTGCTAAAAAGGCAGAAAAGCCTGCCGCAAAGAAGCCTGTTGAGGCAAAGAAGCCCCAAGCAAAGAAAACAACCGCAAAAAAGGCGGACACCAAGCCAAAGAAGGTTTCCGGCGAGGAGCTGTACGACGATTCGCCCGAGGTAAAGGGCGCAGTTGCTATCCAGGAGAGCAAGCCCTCAGCTAACGGAAAGTGGGATATCAGACGCGCAAAGGATGGAAGATTTTTCTTCAGCCTTTATGCTTCTAACCATATGGTTATCGCATACTCCCAGATATATTCCTCGCAGACTGCGGTTACCACCGGTATCAACAGCGTTATTGCAAACGCCGCGAAGGCAGAGACCGAGGACACCACTCTCAAAAAGAGTATTTCTCTTCCCTGTCCCAAGTGGGAGATCTATCTTGACAAGGCGGAGCAGTACCGCTTCCGTCTGTACGCTCCCAACGGTCTGTGCATCTGCCATTCCTCCCACGGTTATGCGACCAAGGGCGGCTGCAAGGGTGGAATTGAATCTATAAAGAGATTTGCATCCGAGGAAGCAAGTGTAAATAAGCTTTATTTGAAATAAAAGAATAAAAAGCAGGGCGATTTTTTCGCTCTGCTTTTTGTTCAGCTCGGCCCAGAGAAGCTGCTCGGACATGGTAGAACTGACCTCGCCGGAAAAATTAACCAATTAATAAAAAAAGACTGCCGCATGGCAGTCTTTTTTTATTCCGATAGTCAGATCTTAGATAAAACCGTGGAATGTGCCCCGAAGATACCTAATCCACCGCGAGCGGTCCCCCTTCTCCAACAGAGAAGGCTTTATACTCCGAGTGAGAGCAGTCTGCGGTTTTAGCCAAACATAACAGAAGGATTAGTTGTTAGCGATCCACTCGTCGGCAACCTTCTTAGACATTCTCTTGATGTCCTCGGTAGGATACTTGGACTCTGCACCACCGCTTACATAGAGGAAGTAGTTGCCGCCCTCGGTAACGAAGAGGCACTCCTCGTAGCCTGCGGGATCGCCGTAGTTACCTACGGTAACCTTCTTGAGGAAGGTGGATTTTTCGGTATTATATTCCTTCTTGCAGATAATCTTAGTCATTTTTTTGCTCCTTTCTTGATACTGTTTTTAACTCGTATAGTATATCACAAGAATATAAAAAAATCAATGTAATTTTTAGCCAAAAAAGAAGTATTTTTCCAAACTTTTTTGGTGCTTTTCGCAAGTTTTGACATAATTGTCGGTAGCCGAAATGATAAGATATCATAGTATGAAATAAAAAGGTAAATCTGCGAGGTAAGAAAATGAATATACATACAAAGGTAGACTGCGAAAGCATAGGTGAAATTGCAAAAAAATACGGAACAGACGAAGAGGTGATAAGGCAAGCAAACGAGATATATGATGGGGAGGCTGCAGAGGGCGAGGAGCTACTTATCGTCACGCCAACAAGGAGCTACAAGGTGCAGGTGGGCGACAGCCTTGAGAAGATTGCACTGAGGTTCAATGTCAGAAAAAAAGACCTGCTCTGCCTGAATCCCTGGATAAACGGTAGAGAGCTTAGAGCGGGAGACACCCTCACGGTTAAGTGTAATGAAAGGCAAGGCGGTATGGCGGTGGCAAACGGATACTATTATCCCGGATGCAACGAAGAAAAGCTGAAGAGGGCAATGCCCTATCTTACCTACACAACCTTCTGCTCGGCGGTGGCGGATAGGCGCGGCATCACCCGAACAATGAAGGATTCTGCCGAGGTGAATCTTGTGCGAGAGGAAAAGAAGATGCCGCTTGTCAGAGTATACGACAAATATCCCGAAAGGTACAAGTCGGCAGCGGATCTTACCCAATTTGCCGAGGAGCTGATAGGGCTTGCTACGGCGGGAGAATACAAGGGAATAGTATTGAACGCCTGCTCTCTTGTCAATTCTGCCGATGAGTTTGTAGCATTTTTGATGATTTTACGAAAAATGATGATAGGCTCGGATCTCATTCTTATCAACGAAATAAACGATAAAACGCCAATGAGTTTCAGCGAATACGCCGACGGCAGTATTATGTACTATCCCAAATATGCGGTGAACGATCCACCTGCATTTGACGAGGGAGAGCGCAGGGTTTTGTCGGATTTTTCCTGTGAGGGCGAGAGTGCCAAAACCTTTGTTGATCTGCCCGCTCCGGCAAGACTTATGGATCGGTATATTCCATATGGGGAGGCTATGAAGATCGCAAGAGAGTGTGGAAACAAAATCAGTCTGAACGAAAGCACCCTGCTCTCGCACTTCTGTGACAAAAAGCAGGGTGAATGTGTATTCTCTTCTCTCTCGTATATCAAGGCTATGCTTGATCTGGTTCGCGAGCTTGATTATATGGGTGTGTGCTTTGACATTATGCGGACACCTCTGTCGCATATGATGATGTACAACTCAATATTCAAAAGCTCTTATTTTAACAGTGTCAGGACTCAGGAGGGATGTAGTCGCGCAAGCGCAGAGTGACGCCGAGATCGTTGCATATACTCTTGCAACGATCAATTTCTTCTGAATTCAATGTTTCTTTTACGGCAGAAAGGCAAACCGTGGGAACATAGTGCTTAACCTTGCCTGCAAACTTCAGAAGTGCGTCAAAGGATCTCTCACCGAAAACCGAGTGACAAAGCTGCTGATATTTCTCTGCCGTGGGAGTGTTAAGACTGATAGAAACTATGTCAAATGCGCCCTCGTACTCGGGGGCTGTATCTCTCTGTAAGATCAGATCGGAGTGACCGTTGGTATTGATTCTGATCTTCATTTTTGGATATTTTTCTTTCACATTTTTTGCAACGAATACCGCATCATCAAGACGGTAGGTCGGCTCGCCGTAGCCACAGAAAACAAGCTCGGAAAAGGCGGTCAGATCGTGGGATAAGATTGAGTCTAAAATCTCTTCTCTCGCAGGCTCACGCTCAAGCCAGAGG
The DNA here is from genome assembly GCA_045533775.1 of Eubacteriales bacterium. Classification (GTDB taxonomy): domain Bacteria; phylum Bacillota; class Clostridia; order Oscillospirales; family CAG-272; genus UBA1740. Next base: position 31,003 of record JAZSIK010000023.1, on the reverse strand, counting down.
CTATCCGAGCCGTATGCACCGTCACCGTTGTTGCGTATACAGAACTCGCAACGGTTTGAGCATTTGTTGGTGATATTTACATAGAGCTTGTCCTCTACGATATAGGTGATGCACATAGTTTTTTTCATATTCTAAAGAACCTTTTTGCGTTATTCTCGGTTATTGTTGCACATTCCTCGGGTGTGATGCCCCAGATGGAAGCGAGCGTGGCGTTTGTGTACTCAAGATTACCCGAATGATTAAGCGTTCCCCTCTTCGGGTGAGGCGCAAGGTAGGGACAGTCGGTTTCAATCATAACAGATTCCCTGGGAATACGGGCGGCAACCTCCTTGGGCTTTCTTGCATTAGTGAAGGTAAGTGTACCGGAGAAGGATATCATCCAGCCGAGATTTACAAGCTCCTCTGCCATCTCCGCAGAGCCGGAAAAGCTATGCAGAACTCCCTTAACATTAGGGAAACGGCGGATAACCTCCATTATATCTGCGTGAGACTCTCTGTCGTGGATGCAAACGGGTATATCAAGCTCCTCTGCCAGCTCCATCTGAGCGACGAAATAACGCATCTGACGCTCCTTATCGGTATCGGGATAGTGATAATCAAGACCTATCTCGCCAAGGCAGACGCACTTGTTTGATTTATCCAGAATCATCTCGCGGATCTCGGCAAGCTCTGACATCATATCCGAGAGAAAACGAGTGTCTGAGGGATGAATACCGATGGCTGTATACATATTTTCAAACTGCCTTGCCTGCTCTGCTGCGAGGCGGGATGTCTCGGGACTTGTGCCGATGTTTATTATATACGAAACATTTTCACAAAGAAGGGTGCCGATAAGACTACCGACACCCATATCAAGCTCCTGTGAAAATCTCTCGTCATAGTAATGGGCGTGAGAATCAAAGTATTTCATTAGTGGATCCTGTCTCCATTCTTTGCGGCGGGATCAAGGAATACTACCTTAACATCCTCCTCACCGGATGCAAGGATCATACCGAAGCTCTCTACTCCGCAAAGCTTAGCGGGCTTAAGGTTAGTAACAAGACAAACCTTCTTGCCAACGAGCTGGTCGGGTGTATAGAACTTTGCAATACCCGAAACCACCTGGCGCTTCTCGTAGCCCAGATCAACCTGAAGCTTAAGAAGCTTCTTAGCCTTGGGGACAGGCTTGCAGGAAAGTATCTCTGCAACGCGAAGCTCTACCGCAGAGAAGGCGTCAATGCCGATCTCTGCCTCATGCTCGGGCTCCTCTTGGGGCTTGTTTGCCTCAATGGCAGCAGCGATCTTTGCCTCCATCTCCTCAAGGAACTTCTTCTCATCTATACGGGCAAAGAGGGTGAATGCCTCGCCGAGAGGCTTACCGCTCTCAAGCTCACCGAATACACTAATAGACTCAAAGGACTTCTTGTCGGTGCCAAGCTGACTGAAGATATGCTCGGCGGTAGTGGGAATATAGGGGTTAAGCAGAACTGCCGCAGTACGAATGGTCTCAAGGAGATTGTAAATAACGGTTGCGAGACGGGGTCTGTCGCTCTCGTTCTTTGCAAGTGCCCAGGGCATAGTCTCGTCAATGTACTTATTGGCACGTCTGAGCATATTGAACACCACATCAAGAGAATCTGCTACGTGGTAGTCGTTCATAAGCTCAACATTTCTTGTAATCGCGTTGGCAACGGTATTCTGAAGATCAAGATCAATAAGCTCGGTCTTATCGGGCGCGGGAATGATGCCGTCAAAGTACTTCTTTGTCATAGCGTGGGTACGGCTGACAAGGTTGCCGAGGTTGTTAGCAAGATCGTTGTTGTATCTGGCAATAACAGACTCGTAGGTAACGCTGCCGTCGGAGTTATAGGGCATCTCAGAGAGAGCGTAGTAGCGAACCGCGTCAACACCAAACTTCTCTGCCAGCTCGTCTGCGTATACCACGTTGCCCTTAGACTTAGACATCTTATCGTTGCCGAAGTTGAACCAGGGATGACCGAATACCTTCTTAGGCAGAGGAAGGTCCAGAGCCATAAGGAAGATGGGCCAATAGATCGTGTGGAATCTGAGAATATCCTTACCGATAATATGCACGTCGGCGGGCCAATACTTCTTGAACTTCTCGGACTGCTCATCAAATGACTTATCGGGATCGTAGCCGAGGGCGGTGATATAGTTGGTAAGAGCGTCAAGCCATACATATGTTACGTGCTTGGGATCAAAGGTTACGGGAATGCCCCACTTAAAGGAGGTACGGGATACACAAAGATCCTGCAGACCTGCTTTAAGGAAGTTGTTTACCATCTCCTTCTTACGGCTCTCGGGCTCAATAAAGCCGGGGTTGTCCTCAATGTGCTTAATAAGACGGTCGGCGTACTTGGACATCTTGAAGAAGTAAGCCTCCTCCTTAGCCTGGCTGACGGGTCTGCCGCAGTCGGGGCAAATGCCGTTCGCTGCCTGGGTGGCGGTAAAGAAGGACTCACAGGGAGTACAGTACCAGCCCTCGTAGTGTCCCTTATAAATATCGCCCTGCTCGTAGAACTTTTTGAATATTTTAGCGACTACCTCCTCGTGATAATCGTCGGTAGTGCGGATAAAGTGGTCGTACTCCACTCCCATAAGATCCCAAAGACCGCGGATCTGACCCGCTACATTATCAACATATGCCTTGGGTGTGATTCCTGCCTCCTGCGCCAGATTTTCAATCTTCTGACCGTGCTCGTCGGTACCTGTGCAGAGGAACACATCCTTGCCCTGACTCTTCTGAAATCTGGCAAAGGCGTCTGCCATAATGATCTCATAGGTGTTGCCTATATGAGGCTTGCGCGATGCGTATGCTATCGCTGTGGTTAAATAAAACTTTTCCATTGCGTTTACTTCCTTTTCTGCGCGCAAATGAGCGCACATATTTTGTCATTTTAATATTTTAACATATTTTTATGGAAAATACAACCCCTTTTCAATAAAAAAGCGGAGTCGGCAATATTTGATATATTTTCACTAATAACAATGGATTTTACATCGGAACAGTCAGCAAATGCCTTGCTTCCAATCGTTGTAATTAAAAGACCACTATATTCTTCTAGAATAACGAGAAGACTATTGTTAATATGCATTTTCCATTCTTCTATCAATCTAAGAATCTTGCGTTATCAACGCAATTCACTACCGTTCTGCCGCTATGCTACCTTCCCCAAGGGGAAGGCTTTTTTTTGAATAGGGTGTTGACATTTTGATTTTGTTGTGCTAAAATGTTTTCATTGGAACAAGTCTTATGGATACGGATTGCACAGAGAACCGTCGGTTGCTGAGAGTACGGAGAATACGCCCATAAGGTACCGCCCATGCGTAATTAATGGTAGAAATGTAGGGGCGACCATTGGTCGTCCGGATTTAATTGCGGAAAGTGAATATTAATGAGTTAAATGCTCGGGTGGAACCGTGTAAAAAAATGCATAATGCAAAATGCAGAATGCAGAATTAAGATGTTATTTTGCACCCCGAAAGGCAAATTATGTCTTTCGGGGTGTTTTTGTTTTATCAATTACCGAAAAGGAGAAAATATTATGGCAAAAATTATTTTTGCAACAGGAGAGGTATACGAGGGCGAGTCCGCCTCCGTATACGAGGCTGCGAAGGCAGTCTACGGCAGCGTATCCCGCGAGGTGCTTGCAGCACTGGTAAACGGTGAGAGCAAGGAGCTGTCTACAATTATTGACGGTGAGGCTGATGTTAAGCTTCTCACCTTCAAGGACAAGGAGGGCAAGGAGATCTTCCGTCACACTGCGGCTCACGTTATGGCGCAGGCGGTTAAGAGACTCTACCCCAACACCAAGCAGACTATCGGTCCTGCAACCGAGACAGGCTATTTCCAGGACTTTGACGCAGAGATATCCTTTACCCCCGATATTCTTAAGAATATTGAGGCGGAGATGAAGAAGATCGTTAAGGAAAATCTGCTTATTGAGAGAAAGGTGCTCTCAAGAGATGAGGCTATTGAGCTCTTTAAGAGTCTTGATGAGCCCTACAAGGTTGAGAGAATTGAGGAGCTGGCAGACGACGCAGAGATCTCCATCTACACTCAGGGCGAGTACACCGACCTCTGTGCAGGTCCTCACCTCCACTCCACAGGCGCCATCAAGGCCTTTAAGCTTACTCAGTGTACAGGCGCGTATTACAAGGGTGACCAGAACAACAAAATGCTCCAGAGAGTGTACGGCATTGCCTTCCCCTCCAAGGATGAGATGAACGCATATCTCGTAGCTCAGGAGGAGGCTCTTAAGCGCGACCACAACAAGATCGGCCGAGAGCTTGAGTACTTCACCACCGTTGATGTTATCGGTCAGGGTCTGCCCGTTCTTCTGCCCAAGGGCGCGAGAACCGTACAGAGACTTCAGAGATGGGTTGAGGATGTTGAGGAAAAGAGAGGCTATCTGCTCACCAAGACACCTCTTATGGCAAAGAGAGAGCTGTTCAAGATCTCGGGTCACTGGGATCACTACCGCGACGGTATGTTTATTATGGGTGATCCCGACGACGAGAGCAAGGAGTGCTTTGCCCTCCGTCCTATGACCTGCCCCTTCCAGTATCAGGTATATCTTAACAAAAAGCGCTCTTACAGAGAGCTTCCCATGCGTCTCGGTGAGACCTCTACCCTGTTCCGTAACGAGGATTCCGGTGAGATGCACGGTCTTATCAGAGTAAGACAGTTTACAATCTCCGAGGGACATCTTATCCTTCGTCCCGATCAGCTGGCAGAGGAGTTCAAGGGCTGTCTTGATCTTGCTAAATACTGTCTTGAGACCCTTGGTCTGTGGGAGGACTGCTCCTTCCGCTTCTCCCAGTGGGATCCCAAGAGAACCGACAAGTACGAGGGTACACCCGAGCAGTGGAACGAGGCTCAGGCTATTATGGGCGAGCTGCTTGACACCTATCTCGGCCGTGAAAACTACGAGATCGGTATAGACGAGGCTGCCTTCTACGGTCCCAAGCTTGACATTCAGATCAAGAATGTCTTTGGCAAGGAGGACACTATCGTTACTATCCAGGTAGATATGCTGTTGGCAAAGAAGTTCGGTATGGAGTACGTAGACCGCGACAATACTATGAAAACTCCTTATATTATTCACAGGACATCTATGGGCTGCTATGAGAGAACTCTGGCACTTATTCTTGAGAAGTATGCAGGTGCCCTGCCCGTCTGGATCGCACCCACACAGGTTACTGTTATACCCGTTGTTGCCGACTTTGCAGACTATGCGGCAGAGGTAACCAAGAAGATGCAGGCCGCGGGCATCCGCGCAGAGCTTGACGACAGGAACGAGAAGCTCGGCTACCGTATCCGCGAGGCTCAGCTCTCCAAGGTGCCCTACATGATCGTTGTAGGCGAGGACGAAATGGTCAGCGGAAGCGTTACCGTAAGAGCCCGCACCGAGGGTGAGGGTGGTAAGTTCTCGGTTGACAACTTTATTGCAAAGGTTGTCAATGAGATTGAAACCAAGAAGCACTAATTCATATACTCTATGACGAAGAATACCCGAAAATCCCCTTATTTGAAGGATTTTCGGGTATTTTTGTTTGTTTTGTTACATTTTTGGCTCTTTTTATCAAAGGGGTTGAAATTGCTGTATATTTGTGATAAAATAAATAAAAAGACTATGCGAGGTACAAAATGGACTTCTCAAAATACGGATACAAGCCCAAGGCAAGCTGTGACAGCTGCGAGTTTTATGAATATGACGAGATGACCGATACATACGAATGTACGCTCTCGCTGGATGAGGACGATATGGTTGATTTTCTCGGCGGAAGAACCAGAGAATGTCCCTACTACCGTTATTACGATGAATACAAAAGCGTCCACAAGCAGATATAAAAAAGGCGGTTTTCACCGCCTTTTTTCTTATTGCTCAACCATACAGAGGAAGAGCCAGGAGTTGTCCTTATCAACAACAATACCATCAAAAAGATAGCCCGGATTGGTTTCTTTCCACCAACCGTTTGCCTCACCGTGAAGCTTAATACACTCGGCAAGCTCGGCTGTAAGAGGAACAACGCCGTATGTCTCATCAGCAAGCGACATATATGTTCCTATCATAGTGTTATATCGGTTTTTGGTAACAAAATTACCCGCGTCGTCATAGATATATCCGCCAATATTCACACCAATGTTCTGATCAACATGTCCTGCCATAAGAGCAAGCGATCCGTTTACAACGGGAGAAAACTGTAAGCTCTCATCAAGTCGTCCGTATGATGTAACGGTGGTAATACGAATATAAATAGGCTTGCCATCGGCTGTATAGTAGTGTCCGTCGTTTCCGAGAATTGCCTCAAAATCACCGTCGGCGATGTCAACGTCAACGAGCTTTTTGCCTGTGAAATCGCACTTTTCAAAGGTTGCCTGCTCTGCTGCGATCTCTGTCCAGGGAGCGTGCATAGGATCAACGGGAGCATCAGAAACTCTCTCAATATCTAACAGAACAGCAGTCTGGGAATCCGACTTAATGCCAAGTACATACGGGGTCGCAGTATCCTGAATCGTAAGCTCAAAGCTCTTTCCGTCATATTCACCGTCAAGGCAATGATCTGCCTGAACGAACAGGGGGATACCGTAGAATCCGAGAGTAGCATTACTGTCGGAAGGAATGGAAAATCTATAAACACCGGAATTATGTGCATAGAAAACAAGATATGTATATCCACCTTCTCTACAGATGATGTTGTAATCAGTAGCTCCGACAACATAAGCATAGCTGTTTTCGGGAATTGCACCGTAAATATCTACAGTTTTCTGCGAGTCGCGAAGAATAAGCTGCAGGTCGGTTTTCTCAGCGGTAAGCTCATATCTGCCCGTGGTAATAACCGCGCTGCTAAAGCCCTGTTCAACATAGACGGTATAATCACCTGCAAGAACATTTTCAATTACCGCAAGTCCGTCCTTGCCTGTTATTTTTGTTCTGCTCACGCCCTCACTGTCAACAAACTTGACAATTACCTGGGGTATAGGATTGCCTACATCATCAACTACAGAAACGCTATATTTGGTATAAACAGGTTCTTCCTCTACGCAGCCGAACATAGTAGCTATAAGTGAAGAAAATACGCAAATTAACACTAAAATGCTAACTATTCTTTTCATTTTTGTTCTCTTTTCGTTATTTTTTCAAAAAAGCATCCGATGTCTTTCGCCACCGGATGCTTTGTTTTTTGCCGCATTCGGCAATTTTCAGTTAATTACTTAGGTGTTTCCTCGCAGAAATACTGATGATAGTAGCAAAGCTTTCTCCAAGAGGTCTCAACTCCGGGGAATGTAAACTTATCCATCAGGATCTGAAGAAGCTCAGAAAGCTCCTCGGTAACGATAACGCAACCGATACGCTCATCACCCTCTTTGATCGTTTCATTGAGATCAGCATTGTAGCCTACAGTAATCTTCTTAGCGATATACTTTTCCGCAATAGCGGTATAATCCTTACCGCTTCCATGATAAATACCTGCATAAACATCTTCAAGCTGATAGAGCTCAGCGTATTCATCATAATCCTCGCCCCAATACTCTCTCAAGTATTGATCGCATTTTTCAACATCATTGTTATACTTTGCAAGAATGTTCAAAATATACTGATCATCCTCGGTACGACTGAAGTCAAATGCTCCAAGCTTGATAATCTGCTCAAGGGACTGGCTGGTGAATACGGGAGTAGACATAGTAAAATCTGCGTAAAGTATAGAGCCTACTCTGCCGTCGTCACGCTTCTCACGCCAGATCTTGTCTGCGCCGAGCTCAACATCAATACCGGGCGCTATGATCTCAGTAAGATCACCCTGAGTATTTTCAAGAGCTGTGAAGGGACCGGGAGCAGCAAGGCTGAAGCGATAGTAACCCTCGCCGCCAAGTCGCTCTACTCTGTACTTGATAGTTCCTGTGCCGTATACATCATAGTATGCAATGTCAATGTAATAATCAACACCTGCCTCAAGATAAGCAATCATATAACAGTTGTTGTAGTCTGTAACATTGAATCTATCAACATTTTCATAGGTGAGCCAAACAGTTCTTTGACCAAATCCGTCTTTGGTAAAGATCCAAGCATTGCACTCAGCTGCTGTGCCGGTCTCATCATCATAGGAGTTTGAAGTAATAAGATAAGTGCCGGAAACGGTAGGAGTAAACTTGCCAAGAAGACCTCTGGGCATAATCACTCTATCGTAAGTAAACTCGTTGGGGAAGTCGGTGGAGCCCTTTTCACTCTCAACTACATCGTATGCAGAGAAGAGAGACAGACCCTTGATCGGATCCTCAAGCTGCTTGCCGTCTGTGCCATATGCATCGTAGTAGCAGCAAAGCCTCATCCAATCCTTATCGTTAGAGCTGTTACCGTAATGTAAAACGATCTTGTCAAGAAGCTCAACCAGCTCGGGTGTAGCAGGGCTGACACCGTATATAGCTGCATTGGAGGCATAGTTACAATACTGGATAATACTATCGTACTCTTCCTCGCTCATATCGCCGTCATTAGCAAGCTCGGTTGCCATATAATACACAGAGTTGTCATCGCTGAATCTGGTATAACCCATAAGATCTACAAGGAGAATAGGACCTGTGGGAGAATCAACGTGGTAGTATCCGTCGGTGCCAAGGAAGATATCAACATAGTCCTGATAGTTGCTGAAATCATCGGGATTTGTAGCCGCGAAACGATAAATATAGGTTTCGCTATCAACCTGTCCCTCTGAAACTATACGAAGATCCTTGAGATAAACTGTATCGTGACCGACATCATCACTGGTATCCTTCATATATACAAGACCAATCTCGTATGTGGCTGTCTCCTCTGCAACAAATGCATAGCAGGTCTTCCACTCGGTGCTCTCACCGGAGATAGAATAAATATCCTTACCGTTAACAATAACGTAAAGAATATCAGCACCGCGCTCTGTAGAGGAGAAGTAATCAAAGGCAAGAGCCTCGCCATCCTCAAGGTCAACCTCAAACAGGAGCTGAGCATAAGAGCCTTCCTTAAACGCATTGGAGGGATAAATGCAGTTGACTGCATCATCACCCTCACCGATTATACCGTCAATGAAGGGCCAGGAGTACTCATCGTCCTCATCGTTGCGATACTCAACATCTCCAAGCTCTGCTCCGTCCTGCTCAAAGGCACCGCCAATAACCGCACTGTCGGGCTGAACCACATTGGGCTTTTCCTTGGGAACGATCTGATTGTAGTCGTAAACAAGCTGCTGCTTGTAATCATCTGTGGTAAAGAAATCAAAGATAACGTCAAACACTCTCTCGCTGGTAATAGCGCCTGCGTGGAGAATGGTAACAACGCCATATCTGTCAATCATAACGGATACGGGCAGACCGGTTACGCCAAATGCGTTGTAAAGTCCCTCAACGTCAAGAGCGATATCAAAGGTAAGACCGTAGGAGCGCTGGAAGCTCTCAATGCCTGACTGTGTATCGCTGTAGAAATCGGGGGGAACAAGACCTATGATGGAAAGATCTTCCTGATACTTCTCATATGCCTTCTGCATAAGGGGGAACTCTGTCGCGCACCAGGAACAACCTGTACCCCAGAAGTTAATGAGAACCGCATCTTTTTTCTTAAGCTCCTCGGAAAGAGTAAATACGCGGTCTTTAGTTTCAAGATTGCCATCCTCGTTCTCAACGAGAATAGTGCTCTTAAAGGTGAAATCACGCATAACCTCGCCTATCTGATAGCTTACGCCGACAAGACTGGTCTCCTCAATTACAGACGAGGAAATTGTCAGATCAAGATTCTCGGTAAGGAAAGGATAGAAGCTCTCTGCATTATATCCCTCGGGCAGACCGAGATCAATCTTGGCAGCATAGCTGCCCCTGGGAAGACTGAAGGTAGCCTTACCGTTTGCATCGGTAGCGGCATAGCCGTTCTCAACCATCTCACCGATTGAGCCGTCCTCGTATTCGTAAATGTAAACAGGCAGCTGAGAAAGCGCCATTCCGCCCTTTGTAGCAACGGTTACACTATAGCTTGTCACAGGGCCGCCGTTGCCGCCGCCACCGTTATTATTGCCGCCACCCTGGTTATTATTGCCGCCGTTGTCATCTACGCAGGAGGACAGCGAAAGCATAACGGTAGAGAGCAACATCAGCATCGCAAGCACAAGTGCAATAGCCTTATTTGTCTTTTTCATTTATTTTCTCCTTAAAATTGTTATCAATCAAAATGTATTGTCAAACGTGCAGACTAATACTTTTATATCATATCACGATTTTGAATGAAAATCAATAGCAAATTGCAATTTTGGTCTTTTGTAAATTAGATATTTATAGTTTATTTACACTTTCTCATCATTATTTACTTTTGACTCTTGCATTTTGTCTTATTTTGTGTTATTATAATAAGTGCGCGTAATAATTATTTTTATTTTATTTTTAACGTAATAATGATTATAATGTTGCAAAAAAGTCAGAAAGGCAAAAAACAACATGTCAAAGAAAAGCAAAAGAGTTCGTTTGCTGACTGCGGTGCTGGCGGCGGTAATGCTTATTTCTACCGTTATGACCGTCACTCTCTCCGCAAGCGAAACCACTTATTACGGCTCATCTCCGTCAATAAGTGATGTAACCGGCTCCTTGAATATAGGAACCGAAAATCTGCTTAACGAGTCGGTGATGTACAAGCTGCCCGACGCGGTTAAGCCGGAGGACGACATTTCTGTAATCATCAAGACGCAGTCCACCACTCTGCTTGATGCCTACGATAAGTCAGGAAGTCCTCTCTCGTTCACAGAGTATGTTCTCACAGAGGAGGCCGCCGATGTACGCAATAGCATCCTCGCCGAATCCTCTGCTCTGAGAAATGAGCTCTCTCACATTGATTATTCTCTCGGCGAGAGCTTCAATGTAGTAATGTCCGGTTTTGAGATTGTTATCAAGGCTGATGATTTTGCGGACGTCTGCAGAGCTATGAGCGGCAGAGCAACCGTTGTTCTCGGTGAGGTATACGAGGCCGCTGAAACCAAGCTGGTTGAAAATAGCGTAAATGTGTACGGCACCGGTATTTTCAGCAGCGAGAGCTTTAAGGAAGAATACGGATACGACGGTACAGGTATTGTAGTAGCAGTTCTGGATACGGGTCTTGACTACTATCATTCCGCATTCCTTGACAAGAACTATACCGCAGACAGAAGCAAGCTCGGACTTACCTTTAACCAGGTGGCTGCTATCCTTGCCAACAATAATATGTCTGCTGAGTCTAAGGAGGCCGGCCTTACCGCCGAGGATGTTTACATAAGCGACAAGGTTCCCTTTGCATTTGACTACGCGGACAATGACTCCGACGTATTCCCCCTGCTCTCCAACCACGGTACACACGTTGCCGGAGTTATCGCAGGTAACTATCTGCCTCACATTGAGAGCGAGGACTATACAGGCGAGTTTGTCGGTGTAGCCCCCGGAGCACAGGTTGTACCTATGAAGATATTCTCGGATACAGAATCCTCGGCTCATTCCTCCTGGATCATTGCAGCGCTTGAGGACTGTGTAACCCTGGGCGTTGATGTTATCAACATGTCTATCGGTACCGCCTGCGGTTTCAGCCGCGAGTCCGACAAGGAGATCATCTCCGGAGTATACGAGGATATTCGTGAGCGCGGTATTTCTCTTGTAGTTGCTGCGTCAAACAGCTTTAACTCCGCATACTCCTCTGACAAGAACGGTAACCTCCCCCTTACCTCTAACCCCGACAGCTCTACCGTCGGCTCTCCCTCTACCTATCTCGGTGCGCTCTCCGTAGCGTCCATTGAGGGTGCAAAGACTCCTTACCTTACATATAACAATACAATAATGTACTTTATTGAGTCCAACGACCGTTTTTCTAAGGAGAAGCACTTCGTTGACGAGCTGCTCGTTGACGGCAAGGAGACTCTTGAGCTTGAGTACGTACTTGTAGCAGGTGCGGGCCGTACCGCAGCAGACTATACAGGTATTGATGTAAAGGGTAAAATCGCCCTTATCAAGCGTGGATATAACACATTTGAGGAAAAGGCTGCACTGGCTGAGGAAATGGGTGCTGCCGGCGTTATTATCTACAACAACGTTTCGGGTGACATCAGAATGAACGTCGGAGAGGTATCTATACCCGTCTGCTCTATTTCTCAGAACGACGGTGAGATGCTGGCAGCGGCAGGCAGCGGCAAGATCGTTATCAGCCGTAGTCAGACCTCCGGTCCCTTCATGTCAGACTTCTCCTCCTGGGGTCCCACTCCGGACCTTAAAATAAAGCCTGAGATTACCGCACACGGCGGTGCTATTCTCTCCTCCGTCCCCGGCGAGAGCTATGACAGAATCTCCGGTACGTCAATGGCGACTCCCAACATCTCGGGTGTTACCGCACTTCTGCGCGAGTTTGTTATCCACAAGTTCGGATACGATCCCGAAGCAGATGCTGTAAAAATCAACGAAGCTGTAAACAGACTTATGATGTCTACAGCAGATATTATATTCAACAAAAACGGTCTGCCCTACTCCGTCAGAAAGCAGGGCGCAGGTCTTGCCAACCTTACTGACTCCGCTGCAACGAATGCATATATTCTTACATACAACAACGACGGCTCTGTTATGAACAAGCCCAAGCTTGAGCTTGGCGACGACCCCGAGAAGAAGGGTGTATATACTCTTAACTTCGGTATCGTTAACTTTGGTCAGAGCGCACTCACCTACGATCTGTCCCTCTACGTTCTCACCGAGGGCGTAAGCGAGACAAAGACCGCACAGGGTGAGACGACTGTGACCGAGACCGCATATGAGCTTAAGGGCGCGAAGGTAGAGATCCTCGCAGTTACCGACGGCTCTCGCGACGGAAACAGCATTACCGTCGGTGCGGGCAAAACCGCCAACGTAAGTGTAAGAATCACTCTTACCGAGGAAAACAAGAAGTATCTTAACGACTCCTTTGAAAACGGCATGTACGTTGAGGGCTATGTTGTGCTTAACAACGCCGATGATAAGCAGGATCTGAATATCCCTTATCTTGCCTTCTACGGTGACTGGACAAGAGCACCTCTGTTTGACCTTGATTTCTTTGAGACCAACGCAGACGAGCTTGACGACTCCATTGATATGCTGGATAAAAATCTGCCCGATGCATATGCTACCCGTCCCATAGGCGGATCTACGGGTGACTATGTAAGCTATCTCGGATCCTACTACTTTGAGCAGAATCCTCAGAATAAGCTTATTGCGGCAGACAGAAAGTACATCTCTCTCTCAAACCAATCAAGCAACAACGAGATCAACTCCCTTCGCTTTATCTGGGCGGGTATGCTCAGAAGCGCAGAGCGTGTTGAGCTTGTTATTACCGAGGATTCTACCGGCGAGGTAGTATTCCGCACCACCGACTACGATATAAGAAAATCCTACGGTGACGGCGGACCTATCAGACCCGCGAATATTGACGTTGAGTTCAGCGCAATAGACATGAATCTAAAAAATAATACAAAGTATACCGTTTCTATGAAGGGCTATCTGGATTACGGTGACGGTGTCGGAAGCAATCTGAAAAATGAGTTCAGCTTCCCCATCACTACCGACTTCTCCGCCCCCGTGCTCTCAGACTGTGAGTTTTATGTGGAATATGACCGTTCTACCAAGACCAACCGTCTGTTTGCAAAGATGGCAGTATACGACAACCACTATGCAATGGCTCTTCAGGCAGGATATGTAGGCACAGACGCCAGCGGCAGTCCTATGTTCTACGGGTTTGACAAGTATGCAACTCCCATTTACTCGGAGTACAACTCCACAACCTATGTTGAGTTTGAGCTTACCGATTACATAGACGACATTCTGTCCGGTGCATACAACAAGAACAGCTTTACCATTGCTACCTACGACTATGCAATGAACTCCGCAACATATGAGATAGCTCTGCCCGACAACTTTGAGGCGTTTGGCTTCACTGCTCCCGACGGAGGCATCTCAAAGGAGATCAACATAACCCTCAGCCCCAATGAAGTTTATAATCTCGCGCCTGTAGTATACCCTGCAAGCGAGTGGGGCGAGCTTATTACCTATTCTACCAACAACAGAAGAGTTGTAAATGTAGTAAACAATCAGCTTGTTGCCGTAAAAAGCGGCGGTGCTACCATAACAGCGAGAGCCCCCGACGGACAAACGGCGACTATCAAGGTAACCGTACTCAAGGAGAGTGACCCAGGATACCAGGAGTTCTCTAAGCCTGTGGCAAACGAGTTCAAGCTCTCCGGTTACTATGTAAACAAGGCCTTCTATATGATGGATAATACACAGAGAGAAATAGGCACGACGGGAAGCGAAATGAAGTTCCCCTCCTCCTACTACTCACTGTCAATGTATCCCTCGGAATCTGTAACCCTCCGCTATGAGCTGGATGCATACTTCCCCGACGTAACCGAGGTCGTATTCTCCTCCGGTAACGAGGAAATAGTAACCGTTGACCAGTACGGAAATGTCACTGCGGTAAACGAGGGTCTGGCATCCATCACGGCAAAGGTAATGATGGACGGTAAGAACACCCTTTACTCCGTGACAGTATCGGTCAATGTAAAGGAACCCTTCGTTACCTCCGGTCCTACCCTCTCCAACTACTTTGGTGCGGGCGACAGCGCAAACCACGTAAGATTCCCCTCTACTCTGGCGATCACAGAGATCGGTCAGTTTGCATTCTCCAACTACGACTATGTTGCCAAGGATGAGAACGACGAGATCTCCGACGAGGCACCCGAGTCCATGAAGCTGTGGTTCATCGGTGACAGCACCATCAAACAGGTAACCATCCCCGAGGGTGTTACCAGAATCGGTCCGTACGCCTTTGCAAATATGACCGCGCTGGAAAAGGTTACTCTGCCCTCCACCCTTGAAACCATTGATTACGGTGCATTCTACGGCTGTATCAACCTTAAGACCGTAGACGGCATTGAAAACGTAAAGTTTATTAACCGCAGCGCATTCCAGGGATCTGCCCTTACAGGCACGCTTAACCTTGACAATGCGGTTGCTATTGCAGACTTTGCCTTCTCCGAGTGCGCGGCAATCAGAGAGGTTAATCTGCCCACTACTCTCCAGTCTCTCGGTCAGTATGCCTTCGGTGCAAACAGCGCGCTTGAACGCGTTGACATCAAGGCAGAAAAGATCAAGCTCGGTCAGTACGCATTTACAAACTGCAGCTCTCTTCGGAGCATTTCCATAAACGCAGCGGTTATCCCCACCGGTGCATTCAACGAGTGTAATTCGCTTCAGAATGTGGTTCTTGGTAAGGATGTATCGGTCATTGAGGAATACGCCTTCAGAAATGCGGGTATCAAGAAGTTCTCTCTTGAGGAAGGCAACACCGCCTTCAAATCCTGTGACGATGGCAGGTACCTCACCAATCCCGACGGTACAGAGCTGCTGCTTGTTGCACCCACCCTTACGGTATTTGAGCTTGACGACAGCAGAATAACCTCTGTCGGTGCAGGCGCGTTCTCCGGCAATGCACACCTCTTGAAGGTAAGCATTCCCTCTGTAAATCGCGTTGCAGACTACGGCTTCTCCGAATGTTCAAGACTCAGAGAGGTAACTCTCGGCGATCTCACCGAGATCGGCGCATATGCCTTTGAGAACACCGCTCTTGACACCTTTGAGTTCAGAGGAGATGTGAAGATCGGCGACTACGCCTTCTCCAGAAGTATGATAAGCCAGATCACGATCGGTGACGGGCTTGTTGTGCCCGAGGGTGCGTTCGCTAACTGTACAAATCTCAAGACGGTAGTTATCGGTGATAACGTTACCGTTGGCAGATATGCCTTCTACAACGATCAGTATCACGCTGAGTCTTACAGAGTCGTTCGTAAGGTATATGACGCTGAAAGCAAGAAGCAGATTGAAAAGGAGTTTGCTATCTATTATGTTGTAATGGATGGCTCTATCACCTCCCTTACTATCGGTAACAACGCGATCCTGAAGGAAGGCGCATTCTACGGTGCATCAAACCTTGAAAGCGTTTCTCTCGGAGAGGGTGCGCGCATCGGCAGAATGGCATTCTACAACTGCGGTGCGCTGAAGAACATTGATCTCAGCCATGTAATCAGTATTGGCGACTCTGCCTTCTCGGGTGATGTTCACTTTGAATACACCTCTGAGAACTACGCTAATGTTGATATTAACGAAAATGGTGAATACACCTACCGTTACTATGCTCCCGCACTCACCGAGGTTGATCTTACGTCTCTTGAGAGCCTTGGCGGATATGCTTTTGCAATGTGTAAGAGCCTTGAGAAAGTCACTCTCGGCGAAAAGCTTGACGCTATATCCGAGTGCGCATTCCAGTACTGCGACAAGCTGGGTGAAATTAACCTTGAGAATATAGTTACTATCGGCAATTATGCATTTGCTGAGTGTGCGATCGGCAGAGTTGATCTGTCCTGTGCGCAGAATATCGGCAAATATGCCTTCTGCTACAATGCAGAGCTTACCGAGGTTACTCTCGGCATGGAAAATGCAGTTGTAGGTGAGGGCGCATTCTCCTACTGTGAGGCTCTCAGCCAGCTAACCGGCGAGGAGGCTGCCTCTTATATTGGTGACTACGCATTTGCCTGCACACTTATTTCCGAGGTTGATCTGACTAACGCAAAATATATCGGTACACAGGCGTTCTATAAGGAGGAGCGCAGCGAGCTTTCTGTTGTGCTTGGCACTCTTGTTGACAATATGGGTGACAATCCCTTTGCCAACTGTATTGTTGCTCCCTTCTCTACACTTGTTACCGAAAGCTTCCTTGACAAAGAATACACATCTGTAACATTCACCTATGACCTGGGCGAAAATATCAGGATCATTGAGGGCTCTATATACAGGGTCGTACCTCGCGGTCTTGAGCTGATCGCATGGCTGGGCGATGATATCGCAAATGTGGCAGAGGACACCGTAAGAATCAGCGCGATGGCATTTGCAGGCGCTGACGTGCGCCAGGTTGTACTGCCCTATACAGTAGCAGCTATCGGACACAAGGCATTCTACGGATGCGACAAGCTTCTCTTTGTATCCTTTGCAAGCTATGAGGCTCCCGTTCTTGAGGAAGAATATGACAGCCTCTATTATGAGTCTATGGAGAATATCCCCGCTATCGGTGACTATGACTTCAAGGACTATTACGGAAATCCCATTATCTACTCGGGCAAGGGCATTGTTCCTTACTTTATGTGGAACGTGACCTCTTTGCCTGGCAACTTCTTCTACGGCGCAAGCTTCGTTGATTATGTCGGAAATGTGGAAAACAAGATCACTATGATCCGTCCCTCTAACGGCAAGTACTACGATTCCTTTATCTTCAACCAGTACTTTGATCTGAGAATTGACGGTGCTACCGCTGCCGACAGCATTACACTCTCTGCAATAGAGACCATCAAGGGTCTGCCCACTAACACAAAGGAGATCACCCTTGCGCACAAGTCTATTGTTGAAGACGCAAGAGCGGCCTACAACAAGATCGTAAGCGATGAGCAGCGTGCTCTCGTACCAAGTGATCTTGTAGAGGTGCTTACCAACGCGGAGCAAAGAATCGCCGACCTTGAGTATCTCTTAAGAGATGAGGGCGAGACAGAGCCTCCCGTAACTGATGATAAAACGGATGTTAACCTTATTATCAATATTGTAATCATTTCTGTATTTACTCTTGTGGTAATAGCATTTGTGGTTGTTCTCGTTATCTTCATAAGACTGATAAAGAACAATCCCGAGCTGCTGAAAAAGCCCGAGGAGGAAGAGGAGGCTACCGAGGAGCCCGATCCCGAAGCGATAAAGGCCGCAAGGGCTGAGATCGCGAAATATGTGGAGATGGCCCGTCCTACCCCCGCACCTGCAATTCCCAAGAAGGCGATCAACAGAGCCGAGGCTATTGACAAGGTTGTTGAAAAGCACAGACTGAGCGGCAAAAAGGTAAATCTGCCCGTAATTATCGCCGTAGTTGCTGCAGTTCTGGTTATTGTAGCAGGTATCATCTGGGCTGTAACAAGCGCAGGCGGTGACTTCTACTCCGACTATGCAAACGACGGATATACCGTAAAGGTTACCTTTGATTCCAACGGCGGTACCTTCAAGGGTAGCGATTCCTCGGTTATTGACCTCTTTAAGCCCGAGGGACTTGATGAAGGTATCAAGTTGCTCTCTCCCGATGATCCTATCAGAGATAAGAACAATCCTCTCACCGTAACCAAGGCGGGCTACTTCCTCGCAGGCTGGTACAGAGAGATGTCCCCCATTGATCCCGAGGATCCTGAAAAGGGTTATACATATTCGGGTAAGTGGGACTTTGAGAATGACAGACTCACCGAAAGCGAGCTTACTCTCTATGCTGCATGGGTTCCCTACTACAACTACGAGGTCTATGCACAGAACGAGAACGGCGCGTGGGAGCTTGTTACAAGCACAGCGGCTATTAATCTCACCATTCCAGAGTGGAAGTCGGGCGATGTTACTCTTGATATGGATAACTTCCCCATTCGCGAGGGATATACCCTTGATAAGATCTTCTACGATGAGGATATGAAGGTAGAGGTTAAGGGAGAGCCTAATAGCGCCGGTACAAAGAACATCATCAGCGGAAGCTGGGATGAGTCCACCGCTACCTCTCTCACTCCTACAATCAAGCTCTACACCACCTGGCAGGAGGGTGAGAGATACAGAATCTACTCTACCGATGATCTGCGCAAGAACGCAAGCGCTGACGGATACTATGAGATATACTCCGACCTTGACTTTACCGATGTGGAGTGGCCTTCTGTATTCGGCAACGATAAGTTTGGCGGCAAGATATTCGGTAACGGTCATACTATAAGCAACATTTCCGTTGAGAGCACATCCAGAAGCAGAATCAACAACGGTCTCTTCTCCTCCCTCTCGGAAACTGCTTATATTGAAAACCTTAATTTTGTAAACATTACACACACTATTAATCTTATGAGCGTTGCTCCCGGCGCAAGCTTTGGTCTGCTTGCAGGCAGTGTTGCAGAGGGCGCAGAGTTCAAGGATGTTAAGATAAGCGGAAGGCTGCTTATCGGCGACAGCTGCGAGGGACTCATAGGCAACAACGATTATACTATCGGCGTTGTATGCGGTATCGGTAAGACAGACGGAATTGAGTCTGAGATCACCGTTGAGAAGCTCAACCCCTCAAATGACCTGTTTGGCATAGAGATCACCGACGGAGTGGTTTCTCTTACTCCCGCAAATTAACACAGAAAGGAAGATAGCAGAAAATGATAAAAAGAATAATATCTCTGGTACTCTGCATCAGCATGGTGTTTGGTATCCTGTCTGCGCTTTCGGGCTGTGGAGGTAGCGGAGATCAGGCGTTTGTTATTATGACAGAAACTCTTGACGGTCTGTTCAATCCATTCTTCTCAACCAGCGCATCTGACGGAACCATTGTATCAATGACGCAGATAGGTATGCTTTCATCCGACACCGACGAAAAGGGCGACGCACAGGTCGCCTTCGGTCCGGATTATGCGGTAGTTGTTCTTGACTACCAGGCATCCTACGATATTAATGAAAAGAGCGAAAATCCCGATAAGGAGGGTGTAACAACATACACCTTCGTTATCAAAAACGGAATCAAGTTCTCAGACGGCAAGCCTCTTACTATTGAAGATGTGCTCTTTAATATGTATGTTTACCTTGATCCCGTTTACACAGGCTCATCTACCATGTATTCCACCGACATTCAGGGTCTGTCTCAGTACAGAATCCAGCAGAATCTGTCGGGCGGAGTTAATGCAGACGAGCATCTTACCGCGCAGGCAAGAACCAAGGCGTCTAACCGTATCACCGAGCTGATCAACCTGTTCAGACAGACAGCTCAGACCCCCTCGGGCAACTTCTCTACCACAGAGGAAAAGATGCGTGCGGCTATCTCTGCCTGGAACCTCAGTATCGGTTACAAGGAGGCTGTTTCCGCAGATCCCTCCGCGGTAACAAACGATCAGCTGCTTGCCGACTACGAAAAGACCCTTGAGCTCTTCAAAAAGGAGCTTGAGAGCGACTACGAGGCGGCAAAGGAGGCCTACACCGACGAGCCATACAAGAGCCACGGATTTGATGAGATCACATCATTTATGTACATGGAGGGTTATGTAGACGTAGAGTTTGGTGACAAAGACGGCAAGCCCAATGCAGATAAATCCGTTATTCTCTCGGTGAGCCGAGATTATCCCTCAAACATTGACACCAAGGAAGAAGCAGTAAAGTACGTTTACGACTCCAAGATCAACTCCGAGCTGCATATTATTCTCTCCGCCTGGGCAACTGCCACCGAGCTTCAGACCCTCTATATGGCACAGGCTAAGGAGGTTATCCTCAAGGAGAATATGTCAGACGGTGAGCTTCTCTACCCCAACATATCCGGTATTGTTTCTCTCGGTCACACCACCGATGTGGAAAGCATTACTATCGGTGAGAACAGCTACACCGTTGCTCAGGATCACAAGCCCGACGGAACTCCTCTCAACGATGATGAGTACGACGTGCTTCAGATCAAGATCAACGGCATTGACCCTAAGGCAGTATGGAACTTCTCCTTTGCGGTTGCTCCGCAGCATTATTATGCAGAGGGCTACGAGGTTGATATTGAAAACAACAGATTTGGTGTTGATTATGCAAGCTTTGACTTTATGACAAATGTCATTCAGTCTCAGAGAAACGTAACCGTTCCTATGGGTGCGGGCGCATATATGGCAACCAACAGCGAGAGCGCGGATAACCCCTCGGGCACCGAGTTCTTCAGTAACAACGTTGTTTACTTCAAATCCAACCCCTACTTTGAGGAAAGCCTTGAGGCGAGCCTTGATGAGGGATCTGAGATTGACTACCATGTCAACATTGACAAGGTGCGTTATCAGATAGTACCCGCAACCGATGCAATTACGATGCTCCAGTCGGGCACCGTACACTATGTAACTCCTCAGCTTACTAAGGAAAACATGAGCATACTCAACTCACTTGAGTCAAAGGGCTTTAATAAGATTTCTGTAAGCCAGCTGGGTTACGGTTATATCGGTATCAATGCATCCTATATACCCAATATTTATCTCAGACGAGCTATTATGGCGGCTATGGACACCAGCCTGGCGCTTCAGTACTACGATGCAGGAACGGCAGAGCAGATCTTCTGGCCTATGTCTACTGTAAGCTGGGCATATCCAAAGGATGACAGCGGCAACAACGAGACCTACAACGGTCATTCCTATCCCTACCTCAACTTTACCGAGGAAAAGGCAAAGGAAAATATACTCTCACTTATGGAGAGTGCATACAGTCACACTATGGGTTACTCCGAGAATGATCTGAAGGTTACCTTCACCATCGCGGGATCTAACCTGACTGACCACCCCACATACCAGGTATTCCAGACCGCAGCAAAGCTGCTTAACGAGTGCGGATGGGATGTTGAGGTAGTTGCAGACTCCCAGGCTCTTACCAAGCTGTCCACAGGATCGCTGGCGGTATGGGCAGCAGCTTGGGGCACCACCGTTGACCCTGATATGTATCAGGTATATCACAAAAACTCAAATGCCTCCAGCGTAAAGGCCTGGGGCTACAACGCAATTCTCTCTAATGACAGTTACTGGATGGAGCAGGACATCCTTGATAAGATGAGCGAAATCATTGATGATGCCCGTGAGACTGATGACCGTACTACCCGTACCGCTCTCTACGAGCAGGCTATGGGATATGTTCTGGATCTGGCGGTTGAGCTGCCTGTTTACCAGCGTCAGCAGCTGTATGCATATAATGCAAATATTGTTGACCCCGACTCCTTCCCCGATGATATTAATCCCTACTCCTCTCCTCTGGATAGGCTCTGGGAGGTTAAGTTCAGCGATCAGGTGTCCGGCGGTGCTTCTTCAGACGGTGCTGTCGGCGGCATCGTGGCAGGCAGTATCGTAGCGGTTGTCGGTGTGGCAGCAATTATCGTGTTCTTCACTCTCCCCGAGGAGAAGCGCAATGCTATTCTCGGTAAGAAGCGTCCTTATCTCATTCCTGTTGAGGATATTGATGAGGAGGATATGAAGGACTATGATCTGCTCTACAAAAAATACAAGAAATAAGGATTGGAGGACGACAAAATGTTAAAGTACATAGTAAAAAGACTTTTACAGTCAGTGCTGATACTGCTGGGCGTTTCTCTGATCATTTACGTTCTTATCAGATGTATGCCCGTTGACTTCGTTACTCAGAAGCTGTCTTCTATAACCACAACGGGTGCGGAAACATCCCAGGAGCTTATTGATGCGATGCTTAAGCAGTACGGTCTTGACACCAACATCTTTGAGGGCTACCTGGCGTGGCTCGTAAAGCTCGTTCAGCTTGATTTCGGCAACAGCTTTAAGCACGGCATCCCTGTAATTGACGTTATTAAGGATCATATGGGCGTATCCTTTGCAGTAGCGGTTATTGCGACCATATTTGAGTTCCTTATCGCCATCCCCCTCGGTGTTACCGCGGCAACACATCAGTATTCGGTACGCGACTATATCGTTACGGTTCTCGTAATGATTGGTATTTCACTTCCCTCCTTCTTCTTCGGTCAGCTGCTGAAGAACATCTTTGCCATTCAGCTTGAGTGGTTCCCGGCATCGGGTCTTATTGATGCGTCAAAGGATCTGTCCGGATTTGCTCTGCTGATGGATCAGCTGTGGCACTTGTTCATTCCTATTCTCACAGTTGTAATACTCAGCATCGGCGGACGAATGAGAATGACCCGTACGAATATGCTGGAGGTTCTTAACTCCGACTATATCCGTACCGCAAGAGCAAAGGGCCTGAAGGAAAAGGTAGTTATTTACAAGCACGCATTCAGAAACACCATGATCCCTCTCGTTACATCTCTGGCGGGACTGCTGCCCGGTCTGTTCTCGGGTGCGATCATCACCGAGCAGGTATTTGGTCTGCCCGGTATCGGAAACGTGGCATTTGATGCCATGCTCGTAGCAGATATCCCCTTCATAATGGGATATAACATGTTCCTCGCGCTGCTCAGCGTTATCGGCGTTCTTCTCGCCGACCTTATGTACGCTGTAGTTGACCCGAGAGTTAAGCTGGGTTAAGGAGGTGCAGTATGGAAAACGAAAAGATTATTTCTCCTGAAATGGAAAACGAAAATCTCCCCTCCGCTGAAGAAACCGTATCTCACGAGCAGACGCTAAAGCTGATGTCTCCCATGCAGATGGTTATCAGGCGTTTCTTCCGCTCCAAGCTTAGTATTATCGGTCTTATAATGGTCATCTCTCTCTTCCTGTTCTGCTGGGTAGGTCCGCTGATCTACAATGTATCTCCTACCGAGATAGACAAGAGCGGTAAGGTTGAGTATACTACAAAATGGGTTGAATATACCGACGAGAACGGTGTTACTCACGGCTTCTGGCAGACTATTGAGACCCAGCTTACCGATAATATGCTCTCTGCCCCCAGCGCAAAGCATCCTCTCGGCACAGACAAGACCGGTAAGGATGTGCTCGCGCGACTGATGAACGGCGGTCAGATCTCGCTGGGTATCAGCTTTATGGCGGTATTTATTGTTACATTCCTCGGTATTATCTTCGGCGGAATTGCCGGTTACTTTGGCGGCGCTGTTGATAATATCATAATGAGAATATGCGATATTCTTATGTGTCTGCCCGGCTTCCCTATTCTGCTTATCGTCGGTACGATCATTGACGGTCTGCGCGAGGGCGGTATGACTATGTTTGACTATCAGTATAAGATCTACTGGCTTATGGGCTTCCTTACTCTTATTTCCTGGTCGGGCACCGCCCGTCTTGTGCGCGGTCAGATCCTCTCTCTCCGTGAGCAGGAATATATGGTAGCTGCAGAGGCTATGGGTTATTCCACCGCCAGAAAGATCTTCAAGCATCTTGTTCCCAATGTAATGCCTCAGCTTATCGTTTCTATGACCTTAAGCCTTGGTAGTATGATTCTCTACGAGGCATCTCTTTCTTACCTTGGTCTCGGTGCACCCGAGCAGTACGCTGCCTGGGGTACTATGATCAACGCGGCAAAGGATCCCGATATTCTGGCTAACTATTTCAACGTATGGGGCCCGCCCGGTATCTGTATTATTATCGCGGTGCTTGGCTTTAACTTCATCGGCGACGGTCTCCGTGACGCCCTTGACCCTAAGATGAGGAGGTAATTATGAGCATTTTTGGTAAGAAAAACGAAAAGAAGAGCTCTGACAATCACTATCTCTCATCTAAGGAGATCAAGGAAATTGCCAAGGCTAATGCCAAGGTAATGAAGGAGCTTGAAAAGAAAAAGTACAGAAAATGTGATGAGAGCGAGTTCATCACATCTATGGATGACGACAAAAACATCCTTGAAATTGAGGATCTGCACACCTACTTCTTTACCGATCAGGGTATCGTTAAGGCGGTTAACGGCGTTTCCTTCAATATTCCCAAGGGATCTACCGTTGGTATCGTTGGTGAGTCGGGCTGCGGTAAGTCTGTTACCAGTATGTCCATTATGCGACTGCTCCAGGGTCCCACAGGTCAGATCTACTCCGGCTCTATCCGCTTCAAGTCGGTAGATTACAAGCGCGACGAGCACGGTAATCCTATTCCCATTTTCAAAAGAAAGCCCAACGGCAAGATCCTCTTTGAGGATGCACTGGACAAAAAGGGCAATGTAATTCTCAACAAGGACGGAACTCCCAAGAGGGTTCCCGTCCAGGCAAGAAACGAGTCGGGCGCCCTGCTCTTCGCAACCGAGGAGAAGGTATACGATATCGCTGAGATGCCTATGAGCGAGATCCACAGACTCAGAGGACGACAGATATCTATGATCTTCCAGGAGCCTATGACCTCGCTGAACCCTGTATTTACTATCGGTAATCAGCTTGATGAGGTAGTATTCATCCACACCCCCGGCGCTACTCCCGAGATGGCAAAGGCACGCTCGCTTGAGATGCTGGAGCTGGTTGGTATCGCGGCACCCGAGCGTGTGTACAACTCCTACCCCCACGAGCTTTCGGGTGGTATGAGACAGAGAGTTATGATCTCTATGGCTCTTGCCTGCGACCCCAGACTTATTATTGCCGACGAGCCTACCACGGCTCTTGACGTTACTATTCAGGCGCAGATCCTTGACCTGCTGCGTGATCTTAAGACCCGTATTGACGGCTCTATTATGCTGATCACTCACGACCTGGGTATTATCGCAGAGATGGCAGACTATGTTGTGGTAATGTACGCGGGCAGAATCATTGAGAGAGGTACGGTACAGGAGATTTTCCACAATCCCATGCACCCATACACCATCGGTCTGCAGAAGTCCAAGCCTACTATGGACTCCAACAGCGACACACTCTTCAACATCCCTGGCAATGTTCCTAACCCCGTAAATATGCCTAAGCACTGCTATTTCAAGGAAAGATGCTCTAAGTGTATCGGCAAATGCTCGGGCGATTATCCCTGTATGGTACAGGTAAGTCCTACTCACTATGTAGCCTGCCACCTGTACGGAGAGGAGGAAGCAAATGGCTGATAAAAAGAAAAATGCAGCTTCGGAAGAGCAGAATCTTGATCCCAAGATCCGCGAATATCTTGAAGAAGATGCAAAAAACAAGGCAGACTTTGCTGCCAAGCGCGAAGCAGACTTTGCTGAGCCCTATGACCCCGATTGTATTCTTGAGGTCAGACATATGCGCAAGACCTTCCCCATACAGAAATCTCTGCTCGGAAAGGTGGAGAAGGAGCTTGTGGCGGTTGACGACGTTTCCTTTAAGCTCAAGGCGGGCGAGACCCTTGGTATCGTTGGTGAGTCGGGCTGTGGCAAAACCACTCTCGGCAGAGCTATACTGAAGCTCCATCAACCCACCGGCGGTCGCATCATCTTTGACGGCGAGGACATTACCGACTTTAACACCAAGAAAATGCGTAAAAACCGCACTAAGATGCAGATCATCTTCCAGGATCCCTACTCCTCTCTTCCCCCCAGAAGCACGGTAGGTGATATTCTCTCCGAGCCTGTTAAGGTACATAATATTGTGCCCGCTGATCAGGTAAGAGAGTATGTGCTTAATCTTATGGATAAGTGCGGTCTGCGTGACTACTATTTTGAGCGTTATCCTCACGAGTTCTCGGGCGGTCAGCGTCAGAGAATATGTATCGCAAGAGCGCTTTCGGTTAATCCCAAGCTGGTTATCTGCGACGAGCCTGTTTCTGCACTTGACGTTTCTATCCAGGCGCAGATCATCAATCTGCTTAAGGAGCTGCAGCGTTCTATGAACCTGACCTATGTGTTCATTTCTCACGATCTGTCGGTTGTAAAGTTCATTTCTGACAAGATCGGAGTTATGTACCTCGGTTCTATGGTTGAGTTCGGTAACAAGGAGGATATATTCTCCAACCCTATTCACCCCTATACAAAGGCACTCTTCTCTGCTATTCCCAATCCTAACCCCGATGTTAAGATGAACAGAATCGTGCTCGGCGGTGATATTCCCTCCCCCGCAAATCCTCCCTCGGGCTGTCGTTTCCACACCAGATGTCCTTATGCGACAGAAAAGTGTAAGTATGTGACTCCCGTATACCGCGAGTATGAGGAAGGACACTTTGCAGCTTGTCATCTTCTGGAGGAAGAAGCAAAATAAAGTTTTTGGAGCAATAAAATGAGCGATAAGAAGAAAAAGAAAAAGGTCGTCTATTACGACGACGGAAGAACTATTGCCGATATGTCCGGACTCTACGGCAAGCCCTCTGACGAGGAAAAGCCGAAGAAAAATCAGTTTGACGGCGGCGAGCCAAGCTACAAGGGTGATGCCATGGGCTTTGGCAAATATCGCCCCGGCCATACACCGAAGGATTGGGCAAAGACCTATTGGAACACGGTGAAAACTATGTTCCTCCCTATGCTCGCTGTCCTCGGCATCATATCCGCAGCCTTTCTGATTCTTTGGATCTTGCTTGAAATTGCTTCGTGATTAATAAAGAGAAACCCCGACGCCAAAAGCGTCGGGGTTTCTTTTTTACTGTTTATTCAACCAATATAAATAATCGTTATATGTATAATAATCATCCGATTGCTCCATAAAATCCTCGCAAACATCGGTGTAAAAACGTTCATTTTTATACCACTCTGGATTATCATCAATATAAGAGATCATATCATCCTTACTCTGTATAATTGCACCATTGGTACAAAAGACCTCGCCGGGAGGATTTCCAAAGGGACACATATTACCGTGACGGCAATTCAGGCAGCATTTAAGACGCACACCATCCGGGAGCCTTTTCTGTAAATCGGCAAATGACTCTACCCAAAAGTAATCATTTCCATATCCTTCAATTGATCTTCCATCATATAACAATCTCACTTTTACGTTGCTTTGATCATTATATACTTCTTCGTCATGATATAAAATAAGAGCATCGCAAATACGGTCCCCATCAGGCGTTGAAAGAGTGAATTTCTTTTGAAGATGCCGATTAAGCTCATACCACGCAGCACCGCTGTAATCACACCACTCTATCTTGACAGTACCAAAGGTAAATCTGACCATAAAGCAATTATGATTATACCCGATTCCTTCAAGCTCGTACTCCCCGTTATTGCTCTCCCCAAGATAAAGCACAGTGATTTTGTCTTTAAGATCATTATCAAACAATTTGCGTGCTTCATCCCCCTTATGAATAACCTGGGGGTCGCCTAAAATCTCGTTACCATTTTCATCCAAAGTTATAGAACGCATACGCTCATATTCTTTAATTACAATATTACCAAAGTGAATGATTGCCTCCTTTATTTCCATATCAACGCCTGAGTTGTTCGGAGCTGCGTCCTTATGAACGTTAAGAAGTCTTGCCTTAAAAGTAACATCATCCATATTACCGAGTTTCTCCCAGCCTATAAGCTCAAGCTCGCTGTCGTGAAACTCAAAATCCTGAAGTCTGTCAAGTGATATATATTTCAATGTTTCGCTTCCTCCACAAAAGTCTATTTATCTATACCAGCTCGGTATGGGATTCGTCATATTATCATACCAAGACAAAATATCATTTGCCTGATTTATCATTACTTTTATTTCATCCTCACCAAAAGGAATTGCCCAAGGAAGTGAGGATAGTGTATTACTGCTGATATACAATGCAAGAAGCTCCCAAAAAGCAAGAGGAACATTATTATCAAAGTAACCGTTAACCATTCCCTTTGCAAACAGAGGCATAGCCTGTGCGCACCAAACAATACGGTTAAACTCCTCCCACGGATCACCGAAATCGTTTCGGTTGAAATCAATTATATAAAGCTTTCTGTCAGCACCGATCATCATATTTCCAACGTGATAGTCTCCGTGCTGATATGTTTGAGGTCTACCATCCAATAAATGTCTGTGAGAATTAATGTAATTAATAAAAAGCTGTCCTTTATCATATTTTAATGGGCACTCATTGTATGCTTTGATCTTTCTATCAATTTTACGATTGAAAAAAGCTGCCCAATCCTCTATATCATCAGAGGCAGGGATACTATGAATCAACTTTAATATTTTCCCTGCTTCAAAGCCGTAGCAATATTGCTCGTCACAAGATAAATGCGATGCTTGAGATTCAGCATCAACACCGTCTATCCAGCTTTGAATAGAATAAACGCCTTCATCACAAATACCAAATTCTAAAGGCAAACACATAGGCACGCCAAGCCTTGCCACTTGATTCATCAGATCGTATTCTTTTTTCTTCCGTTCATACTGCTCTATGGGTGAGATGCGGAGTAAGAATCTTTTCCCCTCTTTGTCCTCTACACAATACTTTTTATCGCCCGACCAGCCTTTTTCTATTTCTAACTTACTAACTATTTTATCAATCAAACTCATATTTTTTCTTGCTATTGTTTATAAAATCATCTGCGTTATTTCTTGACTTAAAGACCACAATTTCCTTATTCTGCCCGTGTTTTTCTGTCAGATTATAGATTTCCGGTGTTTTGGAGTTCTTGAACTCCTTTATTTCTTTTTCAAACGTCGGGTTAATCTCCGTGGCAATCCAGGGCATATCATATCTACCTTTGCCAAGTCTTTCTCTCGCCCCTGCAAGGCAGACATCCGTTGGTAAGTCAAATAGAAAAACGGTATCACAGGCTATCAAGCGACGCTCAAGAGTCCTTGAATAATTACCATCAATTATCCACTCGTCAAGAGCAAGTATTTCGCCGAGCCTTTCGTCAAACTCATCTCGCGCTATATGCGTCCTGTCAGGATTATGCCAGATAGCGTCTAAATGATACAACGGTATGCCGGTTTTATTATGTAGCTTCTCAGCAAAGGTTGTCTTACCCGATCCCGGACAACCGATTATTATAGCTTTTTTCATTTTATCTCTTAAATTCATATTCTGATTCTCTGTCGTCAAGCGAATGATAAATATTGCATAAGCAATCATCGAGGCTTTGCCACGAATCAACTACAGTGGCTGTATCTCTCTGACAGGAAAATACTCGTCCACTCTCAGAATCAATGAAAATATCATAGACGGAATGTAAATCATAGTTACGAGTGTAGTTGCCGCAATGAAGCCAGTGATTAGGAATATCATTGTGACGCCTCAAGTCCTCAATTCTCACATCGTAAGGCTCTTCCATATTATCAGGACGACCAAACGGTTGCGTGCGTGGAAGTCCGTAAATCACGAAAAAACCACTTGCAGTCGGGATTCTCTTCTTTTTTATGGTATGCCAAACCTTAACGGTGCAAAGATCTGCGCCGTTGGTGTATTTCAGAAGATTTATATACTCCTCCGGAAACTTAAATACATACTTTGAAATTAAGAACTCCTCTATTAATTCATCATCAAGAGGTTTAAACAACATATGTTCGGCACGAGGTACCGTCCCCGGACCCAATAGTAGAGTACCGTTTTCCCGAGTGATACTGTTATCAGCAAACTTCTCTTTTAATTCTTCTAAAACTCTTATAAACTTCATTGGGTGCTCCTGCCGTTTTTGGTTAATGATTATTCGGCTTTACCGTTACAAAAATATGTGCAAATTCGGTTTCGTATATTTCTTCTATTTTAAGATCGGAAAGCACAATAAGCTTTTTGATTTCCTCCGGGGAGTCAGGATAAACCTTTATTCTTCTGCTTCCCATATCAATAAAATCGTCTTGGCTTTTGTCAATTGAAAGAAGAAATCTTCCGTTGTTATTGAGTAGAGACGCAATCTTTTTGACTGCAAAGGCCTTGTCATCAATGTGCATAAATGTCAACGAGGAATAAATAATGTCAAACTTTTTATCAAATCTGTGCCCAATAAAATCATCACACACGATATTGATGTTATTAAAAGGAAGATTTCGCCTCGCGCGTTCTACTGTTTTGGGAGAAATATCTATTCCGAGAAAACTTTTGCACTGTTTAGCAACCTTTATGGCAAGTCTGCCTGTTCCAACACCGATTTCAAGAACTGTTTTTGCGTCATCAAGATGCATTTTATCAATAAAATCCTGACCGTCCCACTTGTTCATATGCTCACGCAAAGGCTCAGAATCAAAAACAGGATCATTCCCCTCGTCAATAAGCCTCTCGTAATGTTCAATAATATCGTTCATAATAAATCCTTCAACATCTATAATCTTGTTTTATATTATCATATAAAAAACGCAATGTCAAGTTTTTTATTGTACTGCATCCATAAGTCTCGCTGCCACCTTTCCGCTTCTACTACGCCGGGAAAGGCATATATAAAACAAAAAGCCTCGCTTTCGCGAGACTCCATATTACTTCTAGCACTTTTTTCAAATGCCCATTAAAAACCGAACAAAGGTTGAGAAACGAAGCTCAAGGAAATGTGCGAACTTGTTTTCTGTTGAGAGTCTCTTACGAGATTCAAGACAACAGTTCAAGCCCTCGGTCTATTAGTATCGCTCAGCTGAACACATTACTGTGCTTACACCCGCGACCTATCAAACTCGTAGTCTACAAGTGACCTTACTCATTTTAAATGATGGGATATCTCATCTTG
>JAZSIK010000070.1:0-6470 GCA_045533775.1 Eubacteriales bacterium | reverse complement strand
CATATGCGGACTTACCTGTTCCACCGGGAGCACCGTCCTTACCGATGAGGGTCTTAAGCCACTCTTCCTCGGTGCCCTCGTAGCCGCCCTCTACTGCGATCTCATATGCGGATTTACCGCGATCACCGGGAGCGCCTGTTGCACCCTGTGCACCTGTTTCACCTACGAGAGATGCAAGCCACTCGGTTACTGTGCCCTCATAGCCGCCTTCTACCGCAAGCTCGTATGCAGACTTACCATTGGAGCCGTTGCTGCCATCGGTGCCGGTTGCCTTGATACCGGTGTCAACGTTGCCGAGCCACCAGTTTCCATCCTTAATATAGTAAGGAGACTTGTCAGTTATTCTAACCATTCCGCCGCCTGCGGGAGTGGTAATATATCCGTGAGCAGCGAGGCGAGATGCATACGCTTCCTTAACGGAAATGCTATATCCGTTCTCAACATCACCGCTATAAATCATATCCTCTGCGCCAAGGTCAAACTCAGCATTCAGAATTACCGTAACATTATTTACATCCTCAATAGTGAGCAGGGTCTGTGCGAGAGATTCGCCACCTGTTCTCATGAGGGCTGCGCTGGTGTTCGCCACAGAGATTCTACCAGTTACAGTAAGTGTAATGGGATCATTAGATCCGTCACCCTTAATAACGATAACCTGACTTGCGATAGAAATAATATCGCATTCTGCAGTGTCAATAGTAATAGAATCATAGATGTAAAGAGGCTCATCAAGAACCATATTGCTGTTGAAGGTCAGCACATCGCCATCCTCAAGCGCTGCAATAGCAGCCTCAAGAGAGAGATAATAGTCATTGTTAACCTTAACAACACCCTGGCTGCCGCAGTTCTCACAGCTTACGCCATTTGAGAAGTCGTGACCGAGAGCTGAGCCGTGCTCAAATGTTTCGGTTTCATGAGCAACGCCACAAACGGAGCAAGACTTCTTATATACTGCCTTGTTGGTACATGTTGCAGCGGAAACAAGATAACTGCCATCTACATTATTTGCAAAGCTGTGTCCTGTCGCAGCAACAGGTGTGTCATTATAGGAGTCGCCACATACGCAGGTGTGTCTGGTATAGCCGTCCGCGGTACATGTGGGAGCAACTACCTCATCATCGCTATAATCGTGCGCGCCAACAGTATAAACATTGTCGGCATCCTTGATTGCGTGGAGACCTGCAGCAAGCTTGTTGGTGCTTACAGGGATATCGTTAGTGTGGTTTGCGGGGTTGAAGTTCTTGAACTGACCGCCGTTTACAACGATAGAGCCAAGAGCTTCATCTTCATTTATGTCAAGTACATAGTAATTTCCTTTGTACTCTTCACCTGTGAAGTAACCGTCGTTGATAACGATCTCGCCGCCTCTGGTAGCATAGATGTTTGCGGAGCCACCGGAGATGAACTGACCGTTTTCAATTTCTACATATGCGCCGTCGGTTGCAGAAATGATAGCTACAGAAACCTCTGCGCTTCCTGTATAGGATGCTTCCATAGTACCGTTACCGGTAATTGTTACGCTGAGGTCACCCTGTACCCAGAGAATGTCAACAACATTATAAGCGCTGATGCCATCAATGTTGGTAAGGCTCTTGCCATCATTCATATCAATAGTGATCTCATGGCCTGCATGAGTAAGGTGAATGCACTCAGAGAGAGTAATATCAGCAGTCAGCTTTACGCTATAGCCGGCGCCGAGTGCAAGACGAAGGTCTGCCTCATTCGCAACCTCAACCACGCCAACGAACTCAACAAGTTCCTCGTGATCGCAGCAGCCCTGACCGTATCTTACACACTGTCTAACTGTATAAAGCTTCTCGCCTACTACTCTGTAGAAGGAGCTGTTAGCCAGCTCGTGTCCAAGAGCGGAGATATCCTGGCTGTTGTAAGAGTAGTCACACTCACAGGTGTAAGTGGTAGTACCCATTACCGTACAGGTTGCGGGAGTCTTAACGCTTGTTTCATAATTGTGCACAGTGCTTACAGTAGCACCGCAGCAAGAATACTTGGTGTGTGCTTCCTTAGTACCGCCGTTTTCAATGGTGCCGGTGTGGTTGTTGGGCGCGAGTGCGCCATACTTCTGATGACAGGTAGTGCACTCTGCCTGTTCAGTACAGGTTGCTCCGCCGCCGAAGTGATTCATCTTATTGGTAGCACCGCACTTACATTCCTGCCAGTGCTGAGTTTCGCTGTGCTGAATCTCACCCTCAAATGTGTGAGTCTCTGTTGTAGTTGCACCACAGGTACAAGTTCCCTTGTGCTTGCCTGCACCAATATCTGTCCAGCCTGTGTAGTTGTGAGCGGTTACATTCTTCTTGTCACCGCAGTTACACTCGTACCAGTGATTGTTAGCATCCTTATTAGGAGTATTGTAGTTATGAGCTACCTTGTCGGTTTTATAACCACACTCACACTCTGTCCAGTGACCGTCATTGTCATAAGCATAATCCATGTCATGAGTAGCGGAAACAACTTCGCCGCAGCAAGAATACTTGGTGTGTGCTTCCTCAGTACCGCCGTCCACAACATCGCCGGTGTGGTTGTCTGCGTCTATAGCAATAGTAAGATTAGCAATCTCTACATTTTCGCTATCAAAGTTCTTATGACAGGTAGAACAAACCTTATATCCCTTTGTACCTGTTGCAGTACAAGTAGCGGGAACCTTTTCGTTCCAAGCACCGAAGTTGTGGCCAGGAGCTGTAATTACGAGAGAGTTAAGCTCGTTCTTATTAGTATCAAAGTTCTTGCTACATACGCTACATGTGTAGTGACCGAGAGTACCGTTTGCAGTACAAGTAGCAGGAACCTGGGCAATCCAATCACCGTAGGTGTGACCGGATACAGGAATTACAAGAGAATCAAGCTCGTCATTATTAGTATCAAAGTTCTTGCTACATACGCTACATGTGTAGTGACCAAGAGTACCGTTTTCGGTACAAGTAGCGGGAACCTCAGCGATCCAATCACCGTAAGCGTGAGACTTCATTGAGATTGTATCGGTCTGAGTCTGAGTAACAAAATTCTTATCGTTAAATGTCGCGGTATATGTTTTTGTTCCTTCTTCAGTACAGGTAGCTTCGTCAGTAGTAATGACAACCGTAACGGTTTCGGTAACAGTCTTGCCACAAGCACAGCTCTTTGTACCTGTACACTCAGTCTTGTCAACGCTCCAAAGGTAGCCGCCAACCGCCGCAACGGAGTAGCTGTGAGCTACCTTGTCGGTTGTATAACCACACTCACACTCTGTCCAGTGACCGTCATTGTCATAAGCATCATCCATGTCATGAGTATCGGAAACAACCTTGCCGCAGCAAGAATACTTGGTGTGTGCTTCCTCAGTACCGCCGTTTTCAGTGTTGCCGGTGTGGTTGTCTGCGTCTATATCAATAGTAAGGTCGGCAATCACTTCGCCATTCTCATCAAACTTCTGAGAACAGGTAGAACAAGCCTGATATCCCTTTGTACCTGTTGCAGTACAAGTAGCGGGAACCTTTTCGTTCCAATCACCGTAGTTGTGATCTGCGTAACCAAGATTTTCAGTATAAGAGTGACCGCAATCACAAGTGTAGGTCTTAACACCCTCGGTAGTACAAGTTGCCTCGGTTGTAACACTTTCCTCATAGGAATGTGCTCCTACGGGAACAAGAACAAGGTTTGATATCGTGCCCTTATAGAAAGCAAAGTAATCGTTGCCGGCTGTATTATTAAGAGAAAGATAACGTGTTTCGCTCTCTGAAACAACAAAGCTCAATTGGATAGTTCCGTTTTCAGCATCTTCAGTAATTGTAAGCGCCTTTGCATTAGATTTATTAACAAGAATGCCAGAGTTTCCGCTAGTCCATCCTAAATAAGTGTTTTCGCCATTTATACCTAAAGAGTAAACGTAACAAGTTGTTTCATCTAAATATTCAATGGCAAACATATAAGCAGCTTCGCCACTTGAAATAAAGCTGGGAAGCTCTGCGCCTGCCTCAACTGCTTGATAACGCTTAGTGCTTACGGTGCCAAGGTCATTTGTCATATACCAATAAGTTTTGTCGCTTTCGCTCTTATTGGTTGCAATATAATATGCCACTACGCCGCAATTATCACATGCGTGACCACTTGTAAAGCTGTGAGAAAGACGAGCTATGGTCTCGGTATAAGTATCTTCGCACTTAGTACATGTGTATGTTCTAACGCCTGTGCTGGCACAAGTAGCGGGAATGGTTTCCTCAAAGGTATAATTGTGTTCGCAAGCAGGCTTATCTGCTCCACAACTTGTACACTTGTTGTTTGCGTCATATGTATGCTCGTGATCGGCATGCAATACATATGTTGCACCTGCGTTAATCTCATGAGTGGTATTATTGTAATAAAGCTTGGTGCCTTTTACAGTAATAACATCCCCGACTTTAAGTTCTTCACCACCAGAAAGCCTGAAAACAAGAATAGTCGCTTCTGTACCATCTATCAAGGAACCATCTGCAAGAATTACAGAAATGTTATTGTATTGACTATTATATGCAGTTTCTATTTCGGTGATTCTACCTGTTAATTCTACCTGTTTGTTGTTTTCAGCATTAATTGCCTCAGCAACAGACATCTTGTAATAGTAGTCAGGATTAGGATCAGAACAGTTAGCACAGGTTGCGCCGCCCGCAGAGAAATCGTGACCTGCAGGAGGATCGCCGTAAGGCTCGCCACAAAGGTCACATATTGCCTGCTCAGTACAGGTAGCAGAACCGCCGGTATGCTCGCAGTCAGGGGTGTCGCCACCGGAAGATGTTTCAAGCTTATAGATGCTTATATCACTCTGTCCAGAGGCATAACAAGAGAATAATTTACTAGTACTATTATGTCTAAGCCAATTTCTTAATACAGAGTTATCAGCTGCTTTAATTGTTGCTACTCCAGCAGGAGTTATTGAAATATTCCAAGAACCAGAAGCATCTAAAGTAGACTTTGTTTTTAAGTAATTATTAGCGCCAGTTCCTCCGGCTGCATACAAATATCCAGAGCCTGTATTAAATGCAAAAGTACCTGAGCTACTTCCCGCCTCAAGAGTAAGCACCTGAACTGCAGAACCATCCTCAAGACTAATAGATGTATCATTTTTTACAATGCTTGTTTGTCCGCGATTGTTAGTATTCTGAGTAGTGCTTAATGCGTATGACGAGTTGGTTGCAACGATAATAATCTTATCACCAGCAGATAGATTTGCTGCATCTGTAACCAAAGTATACACATCCAGTTCTGGCTGCGCTTCGCCACATTCAGTACATACACCATCTGTGTAGGTATGTCCGGTTGCCTCAATTGTCTCTGTGCTTACTGTTTCGCCACAATCGTTACAAGTAACCGTGATAGAACCGTCGGTTGTACAGGTTGCATCTACAGTATCAGTGGTCGTATTTGTATGAGCACATACACCTGACTGAGTTGCAAGTGTTAAAGTAACCTTTGCTACTCTAATTTGAGCACCAGAGGAAATCATCTTTACATATTTTGTTCCCGACGGCAATGATACGACGTAATCATTATAAGCAGTCGTAGTAGTGAGGCTTGATACATCCGAAAAATCACTTCCATCAGTAGATGCCTGTACTGTCAAAGTTGCAGCTTTATAGCCCGCATTAATTACTATCTTAGTTATTGTTTTGCTAGTAGTGTTTAATACAGCATTACTTTTATCGTAAAGACGCACTTGAGTATTTAAGTGTGCTCCATTGATGGTAAGAGTTACATCACTATCTAATGTATGAGTTTCACCTTGAGCATACTGCGTTCCCGCTGAATAGGTAGAAAACGTATACGTCTTCGTCTCGTCCGCCGCAGCGGCAGGAACGGTGAAGATGACGACGAGCGACATCAACATCGTTAAGACGAGTGTTAAAATTAGAAGTTTGCTGGTTTTTTTCATTTTCAGTTTCCTCTCTTTTTTCTTTTTTTATTTTTTATTTATTTTATATTGAAATAGTAAATCCCGCCGGATTTTTTGTCTCTTTTCCGCGGGAAATGGGTGAAAATATCTTTATTTTTATAAAAATATTTTACCTTATAAATATTTTAGCACATTAATATATAAAAATCTATTGGCAGATTTTACAAATAAAGTAAATACCTATTGTATATATTAACCACCCCTGTCAATTATTTCACGAAAAAATACAATATATAGTGCATATTGACTAATTTTGCACAATATATCCGCGAGGGGCTGAGATGATGAGGCTATGCTGATGATGGCGCTTCGCTAATGACGAATGATGTTACCTTCGGGTAAAAAATGCCTTCCCCTTGGGGTAGCGAATAACCCTGAAAAAGCCTTCCCCTTGATGTAGCAAAGCCCCCTAAAAAAGCCTTCCCCCCGGGAAGGTGTCATACGAAAGCCTGCTTGAGTATGACGGATGAGGTACCCGTAGGGGCGAGCATTGCTCGTCCGCTAAATGAGGTACACGTAGGGGCGAGCATTGCTCGTCCGCTGGATG
>JAZSIK010000038.1:0-32289 GCA_045533775.1 Eubacteriales bacterium | reverse complement strand
ATGACCGAGGATGAGGCAAAGCAGTCTGATAAGCTCGTTCAGGATCTTACCGATAAGTTTATCAAGGAGATTGACAGTGTCTCCGCTGCAAAGACTAAGGAAATAATGGAGATTTAAGTCTCACGAAAGAGGGTTACTCGTTGAGTAAATTGGTAAAAAACCCGCAAGAGGGGGAAAAGAAGGTTGATTCTGTCGCCATCATTATGGATGGCAATGGCAGATGGGCAAAGCAGAGGGGGCTTTCGCGCTCCGAGGGACATAGGGCAGGGGCAGAGACGCTGCTCCGCGTCATTAAGATGTTCCGCGAGTATAATATCCACCACCTGACACTCTACGCCTTTTCTACCGAGAATTGGAGAAGGCCGAAGGAGGAGGTTGACGGACTTATGGAGCTTATTTATGCCTACGTTGACAAATATATCCTTCCTGCTATAAAGGAGCAGGGTGACGTATGCGTCAGATTTATAGGTGACAAATCTCCTTTGCCTGCTAAGCTGAGAGATAAGTGTATAGAGGCGGAGCAGCTTGCTGTTGGCAAGCCCTTCGTATGTAATGTCGCGCTCAATTACGGCGGTAGGGACGAGATAGTCTATGCGGTAAACCGCGCCATCGCCGACGGACATAGCTCTGTGACAGAGGAGCTTCTGACAAGATATATGTACACCTATCCCACCCCCGATCCCGACCTTATTATCCGTACGGGCGGCGATTTTCGCATATCCAATTTCCTCCTGTGGCAGAATGCTTATTCCGAGCTTGTTGTAATTGATACTCTCTGGCCTGATTTTGACAGAGAGGATATAGACAGATGCTTGGTTGAGTATAATTCAAGGCGGCGCAGATTCGGCGGCCTTGACCCCGAGGACGAGTAAAGTGAGGCATAGAGTTTTTTACGATGAAAATTAGAGTTTTAACGTCTATCGGCATAATCGTTGTCGGTTTGCTTTTGGTCGTATTTTCCGGGTATATCGTATACCCGATAGCATTGGCGCTTCTTGCCGCTATTGCGCTGTTTGAGATTCTGAGGGTTATGGGCGCGTATAAGATGTGGGCTCTCTCCGTCCCCGCCTTTATTATCTCACCCGCCTTTCCCATACTTGCATTTTTTGTAAAGGGTGAGTGGGTGGTATATTACCTTCTTATTCTCGCGGCATACCTGTTTGTATATATGATCTGGCTTATGGGAGTCAGCGTGTTCTCCCGCGGCTCCATATCCTTCGGGCGCATCTGTGAGGTATTTGTTGCCGTTACATATGTGACGGTCGCCTTCTCCTCACTCTCTCTCATCCGTTATCTTAACAAGGATGTGGGCGTCTGGTCGGTGGTGCTTATATTTGTTATCGCCTGGATCTGTGATGTTTTTGCTTATTTCACAGGCTCTCTGATCGGCAAGCATAAGCTCATTCCCGAGGTCAGCCCCAAAAAGACCGTAGAGGGTGCTGTGGGCGGAGTTGTATTTGCAATCATAGCCTGCCTGGTTTACGGACTCGGCGTGGATCTTATAGTAGCCAACATTCAGGTAAATTACCTTGTTCTTGCCATCTTCGGCCTTGTTCTCTCTGTTGTGTCTCAGCTGGGTGACCTTGCCGCCTCGCTGATAAAGCGTGAGTACGGTGCCAAGGACTACGGTACCATCTTCCCCGGACACGGTGGCATTATGGACAGATTTGACTCTCCCATCGCCGTTTCCACCATTATGCTTATACTTACCTTGATATTCCCACCCTTTACACTTGTATGATAATTGCCGCTCTTGCTTGTTATTATGAGCAAGTGCGGCTTTTACTCCCGGAGCTTTATTATGAAGACAATTGCCGTTTTGGGCGCTACCGGCTCTGTCGGTATGCAGACCGTAGAGGTTGCGCGCGCCCGAGGATATAAAATAGATTTTTTCAGTGCCGGCCATAATTCTATTATGGCGGAGCGACTTGCCAGAGAGCTGTCGCCCTCTGCCGTTGCTATGGCAGATACCCGCGCGGCAAACGAGCTGAGGTTTCGCCTGCGTGACACCTCGGTAAGGGTGCTTTCAGGCGAGGCGGGTATATGCGAGGGCATAGGGCAGAGCAGGGCAGACACCGTTGTAAATGCCATATTGGGCAAGGCGGGGCTGCTTCCCACTCTCGCCACCATAGAGGCGGGCAAGCGACTTGCCCTGGCAAACAAGGAATCGCTGGTCATAGCGGGTGAGATAGTGACCTCCCGTGCTGCAGAGCGCGGCGTTGAGATCATTCCCGTGGACAGCGAGCATTCTGCGATCTTCCAGTCCCTGCACGCAGGACGGCGCTCTGAGATACGCCGACTCATACTTACCGCCTCAGGCGGCCCCTTTTACGGTATGACGGCGGCAGAGCTTTCCCGCGTTACCCTTGCCGACACACTCTCGCACCCCACCTGGAAAATGGGTAAGAAAATAACCGTTGATTCTGCCACCCTTATGAACAAGGGCTTTGAGATCATTGAGGCCGCACATCTCTTCGGTGTCAGCCCCGACAGGATAGAGGTGGTGATCCACCGTGAGAGCGTGCTGCACTCTGCCGTTGAGTTCGTGGACAACAGTATAGTCGGCGAGCTTTCGGTTCCCGATATGCGCTCCTGCGTACAGTATGCCGTTGATTATCCGGGCAGATTTGAGGGCATCTCTCAGCCTCTTGATTTCGCAAAGCTTGGCAAGCTCAGCTTTTCGGCTCCCGACACATCGGCGTTTCCTCTGCTTGATATGGCGCGTCGCGCCTTCTTTGAGGGAGGAGCCTGTCCCGCCGTGCTGAACGCGGCTGACGAGGTTGCAGTATCTGCCTTCCTTGAGGGCAGGATCAGATTTGCCGATATTCCCACCGTTGTTATGAACACCTATTCTATGATGGGCGGCGCAAGATATGCCCGCAGCCTTGAGGATATTCTCGCCTCTGATAAGGAGGCAAGGCGTCTTGCAGAGGCATATACCCACAAATAATCAGATTTTTATTTAGGAGAAAAAACTTGAATATAGTACAAACCGTATTGATCTCAATTTTCGTATTCGGCTTCCTCGTATTTATCCACGAGTTCGGTCACTACATTTTTGCCAGAATATTTAAGGTGCACATTACCGAGTTCTCTATCGGTATGGGACCAAAGCTCGTGTGGTATGAGTCCAAGAAGACCGGTATAAGCTACTGTCTCTGCGCTATCCCCTTCGGCGGCTATGTTGCTATGGTCGGTGAGGACGGTGAGAGCGACGACCCCAATGCCTTTAATAAGAAACCCGCCTGGCAGAGACTTATCGTCACCGTCGCCGGCGCAAGCGTTAATATTCTTGCAGGCTTTATTGCAATTATCATTCTCGCCTCTATGGTAAATATCGGCGGCACCACCGTCGCAGGCTTCCCCGAGACCGAGTATGTTATCTCCTCTCAGGATAGCGGACTTATGGCGGGCGACAAGATAGTTAAGGTAGAGGGCACTCCCGTTACCATTCTTGACGAGCTTTCCTATGAGATTATGCGCCGCGGCCACGAGCCGATTGACCTTACCGTCATCCGCGACGGCAAGGAGGTTGTGCTTACCGATGTGGTATTCCC
Organism: Eubacteriales bacterium; assembly: GCA_045533775.1. Lineage (GTDB taxonomy): Bacteria > Bacillota > Clostridia > Oscillospirales > CAG-272 > UBA1740. The sequence goes on along the minus strand of JAZSIK010000038.1, from coordinate 28,732 downwards.
CAGCGATACTCAGCAGGAGCAGCTCTTCGGTATAATGGACTTCCAGGTCTACGCGGTCAAGAAGGATGTGGGAACCGTGCTCAGCTACTCTGCCTCCAAGGCGGTTCTCATCGTCAGAATGTGTTGGGAGTCTATCATAGACCTTATCACAGGCAGATATACCGTCGCTGCGGTTTCGGGCCCCATCGGTATCGGTGAGGTTATCGGCGAGGCGGCGAGTCAGGGCGCGGCACCCCTTCTCAGCATTGCCGCTCTTATCAGCATCAACCTGGGTGTAATGAACCTTCTGCCCATACCCGCCCTTGACGGCGGCAGAACCGTTCTTATCCTTGCCGAGATGATTACAAAGAAAAAGCTGCCCCCCGAGCTTGAGGCAAAGATAAACGCTGTCAGCCTCTTTATTCTGCTCGGACTTTCGGCAATCATTATGATCAAGGATGTTTTCGGACTCTTTGCATAATTTTCTACGGAGATAAGGCATTGAAGTATAACGAATACAGAAGACGGACGAGAGAGGTGCGTGTCGGTGGCATTACAGTTGGCGGCACATCCCCTATCTCTATTCAGTCTATGACAAACACAGATACCCACGATTATGAGGCGACCTTCCGCCAGGCTCTCGCGCTTGCCGAGTCGGGCTGTGACATCCTGCGCATAACCGCGCCGGATGTGGAGTCGGTGGAGACCTTTCGGGTTCTGAGGCAGAGGGGCATTGACATTCCCCTCGTTGCCGACATTCATTTTGACTATAAGATAGCCCTTGCCGCCGCGGAGGCAGGGGTTGATAAAATACGCATAAATCCCGGCAACATCGGTTCAAGGGAAAAAATCGCACAGGTGGTAAAGGCGTGTAAGGAGCGCTCCATTCCCATCAGGATAGGCGTAAACTCAGGCTCGCTTGAGAGAGCTATACTTGAGAAATACGGAGCACCGACGGCAGAGGCTCTGGCAGAGTCTGCCCTCTATCACACCGACCTTCTCCGCGACTGTGACTTTGAGGATATTATCATATCGGTGAAGTCCTCCGACCCTCAGACAATGATCCGCGCCAACCGTATTCTCGCTGAGAGGACAAGCTATCCCCTCCACCTCGGTGTCACTGAAGCGGGCGCGCGTGAGCGCGCATTGATAAAGAGCAGCATCGGGATCGGTACTCTTCTTGCCGAGGGAATAGGTGACACCCTGCGAGTGTCCCTTACCGACGATCCCCGTGAGGAGATCCGTGCTGCCCGTAGCATACTTGATACGCTTTCTCTTTCTGAGAGGCGGGGTATGGATATTATTTCCTGTCCCACTTGCGGCAGGACAAAAATTGATCTTATTCCGCTCCTTGCCGAGTTTGAGGACAGAGTAAGACAGGAGGGACTTGATACAAAGAGCATAAAGGTGGCTCTTATGGGATGCGCTGTAAACGGGCCGGGTGAGGCTCGCGAGGCAGACATCGGTATCGCCGGCGGTATAGGCGAGGCTCTTCTTTTTAAGAAGGGCGAGATCCTATGCAAAATTGATGAGAAGGATATTATCACAAGACTAATTGCCGAGATAAAGGCTATGTAAATCAATCAGAGGATATAAAATGCAGCAGGAAAAAAGTTTCTTTGATATTTTTTCAAGATATAAGACCTCGGAGGAGAAGCGCAGTCTTCTTCTTCGCGGTCATTCGGCGCGCTTCCGTTACACCAAGGAGCCTATGCGCGTTGAGGTTGACCTCTCATTTGATGCTCACGAGGATGCAGAGCTGATCTATGAGATAGAGGATGAGTGCCGCCAGCTTTATTCGGCGCAGTCCTTTAAGATACTTCCTCACTTTGCTCCCGAATGCTTTGATATAAAATATTTTGATGAGATCGCCTGCGAGGCGGCTCTCTGCGGTGCTATAACCAACGGTTTTTTCAGCGGTGCGAAGTACTATGATGACGGTGCAGTGATCACCGTTGCCATCCCCTTCTGCGACGCGGGCGTAGAGTTTGTAAAGCACTCCGATACAGAGTCTATTCTTGCCAATATCCTTCGCTCAAGATACGGCATCAGCCGTACGGTCTCGGTCGTATGTGGCGAGGGAGCCGAGGAGCGCAGTCGCGCTATGGAGCAGAGGAGAGTGCAGAAGCTTGCCGATGCCGAGAGGGAGAGCCGCGAGAAGTATATTGCCGATCGTGAGAGAATGGCAAGGGAGCAGGAGGAGAGGCTTCGTGCAGAGGATCCCACCTACGACTTTGAGGCAAAGTCGGGTATCTCCGAGGTGACAGGTGTTGCCGAGGCGGTTGGTGATACTACATACAGAATGGGTGCTACCGTATATGACTTTGCAGAGGGCAAGGTTATTTTCGGCGAGGACTTTATTGTAGAGTCGCCTACATCTCTTGCCGATGCTCCGAGCAGCAAGGGCAGAGCGGTCTTTCTCGGCACGGTCTTTGACGTGGCAATGAAGGAAACACGCGCAGGTGATAAAAACAACTGCACCATAGGTATTTCTGACGGCGCATCGGCTATATATGTAAAGAAAACTTTACCAAACGACGAGCTTGATTGGGTAAAAGGACTGAAAGCGGGCACTCACGTTGCCGTTCTTGGCAGAGTACAGACCGACAAGTTTGACAACGAGCCCTACCTGTCCCCCCTGTCAATAAAGAAGATTTCCACCGTTCTCCGTACCGATACGGCAAAGGAAAAGCGAGTGGAGCTTCACCTGCATACCAATATGTCGCAGATGGATGCTATCATTACTCCCAAGGAGCTTATTGACACTGCTCTGCGCTGGGGACACAAAGCCATCGCGGTTACCGACCACGGTAACGTACAGGCGTTCCCTGAGGTTATGCTTGCCCTTGAGGCATCAAAATCCGACCTTAAGGTGCTTTACGGCACCGAGGCTTACTTTGTAAATGACACCGCCAAGTGTATTTTCGGTAGAAAATATCCCGCTTTCAGCGATGAGATGGTGGTGTTTGATATAGAGACAACAGGTCTCTCCAACCGCACCTGTAAGATTATTGAGATCGGTGCGGTAAAGATCAAGGAGGGTAATGTCACCGACAGATTCAACATTTTCGTTGATCCCGAGTGCCCTATCCCCGAGGAGATCACCCGACTCACCTCTATCACCGATGAGGACGTAAAGGGCGCACCCAAGGAGCGAGAGGCTCTTAAGATGTTCCTTGACTTTGCGGGAGACGAGCTGCTTATCGCTCATAACGCGAACTTTGATATTGGTTTTATCCGTGTGGCAGCCGAGCGGCAGAATATGCCCTTTAATAATCCATATCTTGATACGGTCGGACTCTCAAGATATGTAAATCCCGAGCTTAAGAATCATAAGCTTGACACCCTCGTTGAGTACTACAAGATAGGTGATTTCCACCACCACAGAGCCTCTGATGACGCTGAGGTTCTCGGTCGCATCTTCATAGAGATGCTCAGGCGCTTGCAGAAGGAGGGTCTGCGCGATTTTGAGAGCGTGATCTCTGCTATGAGCGAGAATGTTGATCCTCTGAAGCTGAGAGCCCATCATATTATTATTCTTGCTAAAAACGCCGAGGGACTTAAGAATCTTTATAAGCTGATCTCCTTCAGCTATCTTAACTATTACGGCGGCTTTGGCAGACAGAAAAAGGTTCCCAGAATACCCAAGACAGTTCTGGAGCAGTATAGAGAGGGGCTTATCATAGGCTCTGCCTGTGTTTCGGGCGAGCTTTACAACGCCATTCTTGACGGCAAGAAGGACGAGGAGATTGAGGAGATCGCCGAGTTCTACGACTATCTTGAGATTCAGCCTTTCTGCAACAACAGCTTCCTAATTGCCGAGGGCAAGGTGGCAGACGAAGAAGCTTTGCGCGACATCAACCGCCGTATTCTCGCCCTGGGAAGAAAGCTGGGCAAGCCCGTCTGCGCTACCTGTGACGCTCATTTCCTTAATAAAGAGGACGAGATCTACCGCCACATACTCCTTGCGGGTATGAAGTTTAAGGATGCGGATAAGCCCGAGCCCATCTACCTCCGTACCACCGACGAGATGCTGGAGGAGTTCTCTTATCTTGGTGAGGAGGATGCCTTTGACGTAGTTGTCAGGGCACCGGGCAAAATCGCCGATATGTGCGACAAGATCCGCCCCATTCCCGAGGGCAGATATGAGCCCGATCTCCCGGGAGCTAAGGAGGAGCTGGTAAACTCCTGTTGGCAGCGCGCTCACGAGTGGTACGGTGACGAGCTCCCCGATATCGTTAAAAACCGTCTTGACAGAGAGCTTACCTCAATTATCAACAACGGCTTTGCGGTGCTTTATATGATCGCCGTTAAGCTTGTTGCATATTCCGAGAGCCTTGGCTACCAGGTCGGCTCCCGTGGCTCGGTAGGCTCATCCTTCGTTGCCACTATGTCGGGTATATCCGAGGTTAACCCCCTTCCGCCCCATTACAGATGTCCTAAGTGTCGTTATTCGGAGTTCTTCACTGACGGCTCGGTGGGCTCGGGCTTTGATCTGCCCGACAAGGTCTGTCCCGTATGCGGTGAGATGCTTTACCAGGACGGCCACGACATTCCCTTTGAGACCTTCCTCGGCTTCTACGGTGACAAGTCGCCCGATATTGACCTGAACTTCTCTGGTGATGTGCAGGGCAGAGTACATAAGTACACCGAGGAGCTCTTCGGTCAGGGTCACGTGTTCCGCGCGGGTACCATAACGGGACTCGCCAGCAAGACCGCTTGGGGATATATTGCCAAGTACCTTGATGACAAGCGTATCAAGATCCCCAAGGCGCAGATCAGCTATATGGCGACGAGAATTATGGGTATCAAGAAAACTACGGGACAGCATCCCGGAGGTATTATCGTTGTTCCCAACGAGTATGATATCTATGATTTCACCCCCATTCAGCATCCCGCAGATGACCCGAATGCAGATACGATAACTACCCACTTCCAGTTCTCCTATCTTCACGACACGATTCTGAAGCTGGACGAGCTTGGCCACGATATTCCCACCAAGTATAAGATGCTTGAGAAATATACCAACACCAGCGTGCTTGATGTTAAGATGAACGATAAGACAATATATGAGCTTTTCGCATCTACAAAGCCCCTTGGTATTACCCCAGAGCAGATCGGCGGCAGCCAGCTTGCCACCTTCGGTATTCCCGAGTTTGGTACTCGCTTCTTACAGCAGGTTCTGGTGGAGGCAAAGCCCAAGAACTTTGCCGATCTGGTACAGATATCCGGTCTTACCCACGGTACCGACGTTTGGCTCGGCAACGCTCAGGAGCTGATCAAGAACGGCACCTGTGACATTTCCGAGGTTGTGGGAACCCGTGACAGTATTATGCTTTATCTTATCTCTCACGGCCTTGAGAGTAAGCTCTCCTTTGACATAATGGAGTCGGTAAGAAAGGGTAGGGGACTTAAGCCCGAGTGGGAGGCAGCAATGCTGGAGCACGATGTACCCGAGTGGTATATCTGGTCCTGTAAGAAGATAAAATATATGTTCCCGAAGGCACACGCGGCAGCCTATGTTATGTCGGCTATCCGTCTTGCCTGGTATAAGATATACTATCCGATGGAGTTCTATGCCGCCTTCCTCACCGTTGCGCCCGGTGGCTTTGATGCCGAGATCGTGGGCAGAGGCTACGATGGTGTGAACGCGGTTATCAAGGAGCTGGAGGATAAGGGAAACGATGCAACGCAGAAGGAGCATCAGACCTGTCAGACTCTCTACCTTGTAAGAGAGGCGCTGGCGAGGGGAGTGAAGTTCCTTAATGTTGATCTGAAAAAATCCGACGGAACCGCCTTCCTGCCCGAGAACGGCAAGATCAGAATGCCCTTTAACTCGCTTCCCGGCCTTGGTGAAAACGCCGCTGAGAAGATCCTTGAGGCGAGGGCAAAGTACGATATATATTCTGTTGAGGATCTGCGCGAGCATACGGGTATATCCAAAACGGTTATTGAGCTTCTTCGCCGTAACCACGTGCTTGACGGACTCTCCGAGACAAATCAGTTCTCGTTGTTCTGATTGATCTTTTCTTGAGAAAAACAAAAAAACAAAATCGGGTGGCAAAACACCCGATTTTATAAATAAAAGCGTACATTTAGTTGATAAATAACAGCAAAAGCAGAATAATTGCACTCTCTTTGTCTCCGCTCTTTGAGAAAAAGAGAAATGCCGCCGTCGCTAAGATAAGTATTTCCTCGGTGCCTATGGTGGGCAGCCTCAGATTAAGACCGCCGAGCAGACCTCCTTTGCCGAATATTCCGGACAAAATTGGTATCTCTCCACGGCTTACAGGGGAGCTTTCCTCGCTCTGCCGCACTTTATTATCCGCATTTTCGCTTTCATTGAAAGAAACCTCCACTGCTTCATCACGAGACGGAGGGCTATCCTCTCTGAAGGCACATCCGTCATAATTCTCAGGCGGGGTGGGCTTTGCCGCTACTTCGGGGTAATAGTTCCGTGTGTACATAGGTCACCTCGCCCTCATCATATCAAGTATCTCGGCTATTGAGATCATAGAGTCTATGGCCTTTGCTCTTTCCTCGGATACATAGGGCTTTAGCGCACCGAGCAGCCGCTGACGGTTGTAGCTGTCACTATGCTGATTGTATGTAGCAGGCTCAGGGGCGGCGACAGGAGTATTGGCTTCCTCTACAGCAGCGGTCTGCTCCGGATCTTTGATAACCTCATCGGTCTTTTCCGTACTGCGTGCGAGATTTGAAATCTGCTCAATCAGTGCGGGGTTTTCCATTATCAGCCCCACGATCCTTCCTATATCCATACCTTCCTTTTCGCTCATAAGCTTACTTTCCTCTCTTGTATTGATTGATGGTGCGCAGAGCCTCGGAGACGTTTATCCTCTCGCTCCTTACCGCTCCTCTCATCTTTTCAAGATCGCTGTGAGGCGGTGTTTCCTTCGGCAGGGCATAGCCAAATCCCGCCGCTATTCGCACGACCTCCTCCCACAGCTTATCATCCGGAAGGCTTGCAAGCGCCTCCAGCTTTTCTTTATCAAGCCTCATATAATTCCTCCTTTTGTGATTCACTAAGAATTATATGAGAGAAGCTATGAAAGGTTACTTTTATGAAATGTCTTTGCTTTTCTGACTCCCACGGCAACGGCTACGGTATACGCCGTGCCTTGAATATGCACCCCGATGCCGAGGTCATCTTTTTCCTCGGAGACGGACTTTCGGACATTGAGCCCTTTATCTATGATAGGAGCCGTATGTGGATCGCCGTCAGGGGCAACTGTGACAGCACCGCCCTCCTTGGCGATGCTATGGTAAAAAAGACCGACAGCATAACCCTGATGGGCCGTCGCATTTTCCTGACTCACGGTGATCTCTACGGCGTGAAATACGGTCTGGACGGTATATCGGGTCTTGCTGCCGATCATAATGCAGATATTGTTCTTTTTGGTCACACCCATATGCCCCTTGAGAAATATGTTCCTACCGATAACGGGGGATATTATCTCTTCAATCCGGGCAGCATAGGCGGTGGCTTTGGCAGCCGATGCACCTACGGTGTGATAAATATTACAGATAGCGGGATCCTCTTATCCCACGGTTCACTTTAGTTCTCCCAGCCTTGCCTCTATTCCTTCGGCAAGGCGGCGGCAGACGCTCTCCGCAAGATCGGGCGATTGCCCCTCGGTCATAACTCTGATAAGCGGCTCTGTTCCTGACGGACGGATAAGTATTCTGCCCGCATCGCCCATGTCGCTCTCACAGTCAAGTATAAGCTTTTTTATCACCTCATCGGTGGTAAGGAGGCTTTTTTCTTTTGCATCTGCTTTGACATTTATCATATACTGAGGGTATTTTTTCATTACGGAGGCAAGGGCAGAGAGACTCTTTCCGCTCTTTTTCATATGTGCCAGAAGACAGGCGGCGGTTAGCTGACCGTCTCCGGTGGTGGATATATCCCGCAGAATAATATGTCCCGATTGCTCTCCTCCGAGAGAAAGCCCCTCCTTGTTCAGGATCTCAAGCACATATCTGTCGCCCACCTTCGCAGCCTTAAATCCGATGCCTCTCGCCTCGCAGAATCTTACAAGACCCAGGTTGGTCATAACAGTACCGACTACACAGCCGCCACGAAGCTTGTTTTTCTCCATCAGAGCCTCGGCGAGAATGGCTATAATGTGATCGCCGTCAACGTCGCAGCCCCTCTCATCTATGGCAAGGCATCTGTCCGCATCACCGTCAAAGGCTATTCCCGCGTCAAGACCCAGCCGAACGACCGCCTCTCTCAGCATATCAATATGAGTAGATCCGCAGTCGCGGTTAATATTCATTCCGTCGGGTGAGCTTGCCAACATAACACACTCAGCACCGAGAGAGCTGAAGATCTCCTCCGCAGTCTCGGAGGCAGAGCCGTTTGCACAGTCAATAGCTATTCTCAGACCGTCAAGCCTGCCGCCTGCATTTCTTACAATGTAGTCAGCATACTCGCTCGTTCCGTTGGGCAGAAATGTGTACGCGCCCATCTTCTCGGCTCGCTCAAGCAGACTGTCGTCATAAACGGTCAGCAGCTCCTCAATTCTGTCCTCCAGCTCGTCAGAGAGTTTAAATCCGTCGGAGCCGAATATCTTTATTCCATTGTATTCCCAGGGATTATGAGAGGCGGAGATCATAACACCCGCGTCGTATCCCTCGTTTACTACCGTATACGCCACCGCAGGGGTAGAGCAGACTCCCATAACGGTAGCATTTCCGCCCGCATAGCAGATTCCCTCAGCCACAGAGTCTGCCAGCATAGCAGAGGAGAGCCTGGTATCCATACCAATAACAACGTCGGGCATCTCTCCGTCACATTTCGGCAGAGCGTGAATCAACGCCCGTCCCACAAGACGAGCCAGATCGTTCGTCAGCTCAATTCCGGCAACACCGCGTATTCCGTCTGTTCCAAACAGCTTACCCATATTACTCCTTCGCCCGAAGGCTCTCTCCGTCAAAAATCATATCAGCAGGTACGCTGCCCCTTACCGCGCTGAGCGGATAGACCATAGCGCCCCTGCCCACAATACTGCCCGGGCAAAGCACGCTGCCGCATCCAACCTCGGCACAGTCGCCGAGAAATACACCGATCTTGGTAAGACCGCTTGCCATACTGTCACCCTCGCCCTTGAGGACTATCTCCTTTTTGTCAAGGCGGAGATTTGATGCAATGGCGCCCGCGCCCATATGAGCCTTGTATCCGATAATGCTGTCACCTACATAGTTATAGTGGGGCAGCTGGGCTCCGTCAAAAACAATAGCGTTCTTCACCTCGGTGGAGTTGCCGATAACCGCACCGTCACCGATGATCGCATTGCCACGGATAAATGCACCCGGGCGTATTTCCGCGCCGTGACCGATAACCGTGGGACCGACGATGGTCACGCCGTCCCATATTTTTGCATCCTCGGCGGCAAATACGCCCTCGGCGATCTCCTTGTATGAGCCGTCAAGCCGAGGAATCAGCTCCTCCTTGATAAACTCGCCTATCTTCGGCAGGGCCTGGTGGGGATATTCGCAGCTCTCCAGCAGATCCTTTGCTACGGTGTGTTCAAGGTCAAAAAGCTCCTGAGTCTTTAATATCATAAGCCATATCCTTTCTTAATTGATTGACACAATTACAGCTCTGCCATAATTGTGTCAATCCTCTGTTTATTATTCTATTCCTCTTGCGACGATAGGTTTATCTGCCAAGACCTGCCGCGCCTACGATACCTGCATTGTTACCGAGAGATGCCACCTTGATCTGGGTCTTCTTCTCGTTGTTTCTGGTATACTGCTCGGAGGATACGATGATGGAGAGGGGCTCAATAAGGCGCTCCTTCTCTCCGGATACACCGCCGCCGATACAGATGATCTCAGGCTGGAAGGTGTTGATGAGATTGGTGATACCAACCGCCAGATTGTTTATGTATTCATTAACGATAGCCTCGCCGTGAGCATCTCCGCGATACTTTGCGTTGAAGGCTGTTCTCGCGCTTACCTTGCCCTCGCGGTCTGCACAGTCAAAGAGCAGGGAATGAATACCCTTGAGCTTCAGCTCGCGCATCTTAGCCTTTGTAATGTCTGTCAGAGCAGATGCAGAGGAATATGCCTCCCAGCAGCCCCGTCTGCCACAGGAGCACTGTCTGCCGCCCGCCATAATAACGGTGTGACCGATCTCTGCGCCCGCGTCGTTGAGACCGCCGGAGAAGATCTTGCCGTCAAGAATAATGCCGCCGCCTACACCTGTACCCAGGGTAACCATTATAGAGCTCTTGCTGCCTCTTGCCGCACCGACCAGCGCCTCACCGAGAGCCGCCGCATTTGCATCGTTTGCGATATATATACGCTCTATGGGCATATGTCTTCTGAATATCTCAGCCATAGGGAAGTTCTTGAAGGGCAGATTGTTGGAGTATTCAACCATACCGAGTCTGGAGTTGGCAATTCCGGGGGTGGCGATGCCGACATACTCAATATCCGCAAGAGTCAGATTATTTCTCACAACCAGCTTCAGCGCCAGCTCTGCCATATCCGCAACGATCTCCTCGCCGCTTCTCTGCGCCAGGGTAAGAGTAGATTCCTTATCAATGATGTTAAGCGCGCCGTCACAGAGACCCGCCTTAATATTGGTTCCGCCAAGGTCAATTCCGATAGTATACATAGTTTTCCTCCGGGAGTTAATTATTAATAATCAATACCATATAAATTATATTTTATTTTAACGATAAAGTCAAGTGAAAATTGGCATTTTTTCTTCTATTATGCGCTATTAACGCTCGTTCACAAAAAATTAACAATTATAGTTTCGCTATACTATTGAAATATTCACAAAAATGGTATACAATAACTACGACATTTTTTTAGTTTATTTGAAAGGATATTATTTATATTTTGGCAAGATTTGTATATGCTGACAATGCGGCGACCACACCGGTCAGCCGAGAGGTAATAGAAGCTATGATGCCTTGCTTTGAGAGTGAGTGGGGCAACCCCTCCAGTCCTCATTCTATGGGCATCAGCGCAAAGGATATGCTTGACGACGCCCGTGAGAGAATTGCGGCTGTCCTCGGCTGCAGTGCAGGGGAGATCTACTTCACCTCCTGCGGTACCGAGTCTGACAACTGGGCTATACGCGGCGCCGCTATGAGAATGAAGGCAAAGGGCAGGACACATATCGTCACCAGCAAAATAGAGCACCACGCGGTGCTTCATACCTGCAAGGCTCTTGAGAAGGAGGGCTTTGAGGTAACCTATGTGGGTGTTGACGAGTACGGCATCGTTGACCTGGACGAGCTTCGCTCTGTTGTGACAGAGAAGACTGCGCTCGTTGCCATTATGTTTGCCAACAATGAGATAGGCACAATTGAGCCTATCGCTGAGATAGTTGAGATCGCTCACTCCAAGGGTGCGCTTATGTTTACCGACGCCGTTCAGGCGGTTGGTAATGTGGATATCAACCTCTCCGAGCTTAAGGTTGATATGCTTGCGCTCTCGGGTCACAAGCTCCACGCTCCCAAGGGCATCGGTCTCCTTTTCATTCGCCGCGGCGTTGTTATCAACAATCTGATTGAGGGCGGCGGACAGGAGAAGCGCAAGAGAGGCGGTACTGAGAATCTTCCTTATATCGTCGGACTCGCCAGAGCCCTTGAGCTTGCTAAGGAGAATATGCAGTATCTTCCCGAGGTGGCAAGAAAGCGCGACAGACTTATCAGCGCTCTTACCAAGATCCCCTATTCCAGCCTTAACGGACATCCTACCATGCGTCTGCCCGGCCTTGTGAATATCGGATTTGAGTTCATTGAGGGTGAGAGTATGCTTCTATGGCTTGATATGATGGGCATCTGCGCTTCCACAGGCTCTGCCTGCTCCTCAGCCTCGCTGGATGCATCCCACGTTCTTCTTGCAATAGGCGTTCCTCACGAGAAGGCTCACGGCTCTCTCCGTCTGTCTATCTCCAAGGATACCACCGATGAGGATATTGATTACATTATTGAGAATGTTGCTCCCATAGTTGAGAGACTCCGTAATATGAGTCCGCTCTGGGAGGAGATCGTAAAAAAAGAAAAGGTTAATAAGTAAAGAAAAAAATATGAAATACAGCGAAAAGGTAATGGACCATTTCACCAATCCCAGAAATGTTGGTGAGATTGAAAATGCCGACGGCGTTGGCGTAGTTGGCAACGCAAAGTGCGGCGATATTATGAAGATGTATCTTAAGATTGACGAGAATGATGTTATCACCGATTGCAAGTTCAAGACCTTCGGTTGCGGCGCGGCTATTGCCACCTCCTCTATGGCTACCGAGCTTGTAAAGGGACATAGCGTTTCGGGGGCTCTCGCCCTCACCAACAGCGCGGTTGTAGAGGCGCTTGACGGTCTCCCTGCAATCAAGGTGCATTGCTCTGTGCTTGCCGAGGAAGCTATCAAGTCGGCAGTTGCAGATTACTATAACAAGATCGGCAGACCTATTGATTTTGACTATGATCCCGACGGTGATCACGACCATGATCACCAGATTGCAGAGGATTAATTCACCGATCTGACAACAACTATTTACAAAAATCCGCGCTTTCTGCGGATTTTTGCTTTTTGGAGAAATAAGAGATGAAGATTCTTGTTGGAATAAGCGGTGGCGTTGACAGTGCCTATGCCGCAAAAAAGCTGCTCTCCGAGGGACACGAGGTCGCGGGGGCAATACTCATAATGCACGAGTATACCGAGCTTTCGGCGGCACGAGATGTAGCGCGTTCGGTCGGCATTCCTCTCTATGAGATTGACTGTCGCGACAGCTTCTGTCAGATAAAGGATAACTTTGTTTTGGAGTACACCTCCGGAAGAACACCGAATCCCTGTATAATCTGTAACGAGAGAGTAAAGTTCAGAACTCTCTATGACTTTGCTATGGCAGAGGGCTTTGACGCTATTGCCACAGGCCATTATGCAAGACTTGTAAACATAGACGGCAGAGTGGCTCTCGCAATGCCCGAGGATAGAAAAAAGGAGCAGACATATATGCTTTACCGTCTGCCATCCCATATTCTTTCCCACCTTGTCCTTCCTCTTTCCGAGGGGACAAAGGAGCAGATACGCGCCCTTTCCGCTGAGGCGGGTATTTCTTCCGCAGACCGACAGGATAGCCAGGAGATTTGCTTCCTTCCAAACGGCGGTCACACCGATTATATAGAGTCGCAGGCGGGCAAATCTCCCGAGGGCGATTTTATTGATCCCTCAGGAAGAGTTCTCGGCAGACACAAGGGCATAATCCATTATACCGTCGGTCAGCGCAAGGGTCTCGGCATCTCTCTTGGAGAGCGTGCGTTCGTTACCGAGATAAATCCCAAGACCAATACCGTCACCCTCTCGCCTACTATGGAGGGCAAGAGCAGATTAGAGCTTAGCGACGTCGTGTATTCCGGTATGGCAGTTCCCGACATAGTGACAGAGGCTCAGCTTGAGGTAAAGCTGAGATACACCGCCCCTCTTATCCCCGCGACGGCGACTCTATATCCCGACGGCACAGCCACCCTGATCCTGTCCACTCCTCAGCGCTTTGCGCCCGGTCAGTCGGCGGTGCTTTACCGCGACGGTGTGGTTATGCTGGGCGGATTTATTAAATAACCCGTATTTATTGGATATTAAAAAAGAGCAGACGATCAAGTCTGCTCTTTTTTATCTGCTGTTTTTTCTGTCTTTTTGTCGCATAGCAAAAGCGTCATGGGGATCAGCGTCTGCGAGGGAATGTAGAATATCCATATCAGATCCACATCGCTCCTCATCAGCTCATAGAGCAGCGACCCCTCGGGGAAACCTCCGGTATACATACTGTTCAGTGCAGAGAGTCCTACATTTATATCGCACAGAGCGAAGAAGATAAGACCCACCGTAAGCATTATGCCGCCCTTACCGCTCCTGTGAGCAAATATGGCGTTGGTGCAGAGATTTGCGTAATATATCACACTCACAACCGACAGGGCATCAGCCGACTCGCCAAGCACCGCAAAGGCTATGCAGACGATCACCGCCATCAGCGAGAGACGGAAAATTATATGCAGCTTGCGAGCCCTTTTGTCCTCGTCGTTTGCCATAATGTGTAGGAAAATGAAGAGCTGAGTTCCGAGGAAGAAGATCACTCCCCAGAGCTCCTGTACCTCACTTGCGGCAACAAGAAAATAATCTGCCACCAGGGTGAACATCATTGCTATTCTGATAAGATTTCCGTCCTTTGTGTTGAGCAGCAGAGCGTGGATATCCTCGCCCGACTCCCTTGCCGTCAGCAGCTTGATCAGCAGCGTCAGGACGGAAAATGCCGCCGCCGCGATTATACAGGCGTAGTGAAGATTAAAGCCGAGGTTTTCTCTTGATATATGGATAAAGTAAAACATAACGGCCTCAAAGGCGCAGAACAATCCCGCACTGGCGTATAGAAGACCCTTTCTGATCATAGCTACTCCTTTCTTATGTGATAAATAATGCCGCAAAATCTTGCGGCATTATTAAATGTTTTTTTGTTTTATTGAAGCTGTGGCTCCTTATCGTACCTTGTCAGCCTGACAAGACCCTTCATTATCAGCATAATAAGTCCCGCGCAGAGCATAAAGCCCAGAATGTAAATGCAGAGGAATACGGGGTAGGGCACCTCTTGATATACAACAGATAGTATGGGAAGTGTGCAGTCAAAGTAGGGACTGATGAAGAACATGTTGAATGTATCATCCATACCGTTATTAATGAGGTAATTGTAGACTACGATATTCATTATCATCGCACAGCCTGCAAGGGCAGAGAAGATCGCCGTACCGCCGAGCAGATTCTTGAGATGCATTTTCTCTCTGTATCTGAACGCCAGATATATACCCCAGAACACCTGTATACCGTGATGGTACATAGCCTGTGCGTTTATGAACTGATAATGCATAAATACATCGTTGGGGAATACATATACACATACTCCGGCAAATACCGAGAAGGTGGCAATAAAGGTTATCGCCGCATCACGAAGCTTACCGTCCTTGGCAAACGCCACTATGGGAAGTATGTACAGGGGAGATGCACAGAACTGGAAGGGGAAGGCATACCAGGCATAATCCCATACAAACTGTCCGTCTACAAGGGAAAGACCAAAGATAAGCTGCTTCATCAGCTCAAGCACAGCCATAGAGCCCCAAAGTACACCTGTAACAATTCGTACAGTCTTGTCGCTCATGTTCTTGCAGAAGCAGAGCAGGCATATGGTAACTGCCAAGACGATTCCAACCCACATAAAGTGATAGGGGTCATAGTTCGTCGGTATCTCACATTCTATTGTCAAAAACTTATAAATAGAAATTAACAATTCCATTAATATTGTCTCCTAAAACTATCACAAAAAAAGTCACACTTTAATTATACTTAAAGTTTAGCAAAAGTCAACACCTTTTTGCAAAAAAGAAGAAATAAATATTTTATATGTTCCTTGGAGACTGATTTTGACATTATAAGAGGCTTGTTACAACAGGTCGGCTATCTCGTAAATAAGCCTTTCGGTCTTTTCCCAACCGAGACAGGGGTCGGTAACAGACTTGCCGTAAACAGCATCGGGGCAGATCTTCTGCGCTCCGTCCTCAATATAGCTCTCAATCATAAGGCCCTTTACAATGCTCCTCACATCTGCAGAATAACGGCAGCTGTGGAGTATTTCCTTGGCTATTCTGATCTGCTCAAGGTACTGCTTTCCCGAGTTTGAGTGATTCGTGTCAATCACAACCGCGGGGTTCTTCAGACCGGATGCCATATAGGTCTCGTACAGACCGTATAGGTCCTCATAGTGATAGTTGGGGTGCGACTTTCCGTGCTTGTCCACATATCCGCGAAGTATAGCGTGAGAGAGGGGATTGCCGTGAGTCTTTACCTCCCAGCCACGGTAGAGAAATACGTGGGATGACTGTGCCGCCTTGATAGAGTTCATCATAACGCTGATGTCTCCGCCTGTGGGGTTTTTCATACCAACGGGGATGTCAAAGCCGCTGGCAGTAAGTCTGTGCTGCTGATCCTCCACCGATCTTGCACCCACCGCCACATATGCCAGCAGGTCGGAGAGATATCTGTAATTCTCGGGGTAGAGCATCTCGTCTGCGCAACCAAAGCCGGTCTCCTCAATAGCGCGCATATGCAGCTTTCTGATAGCCACAATGCCCTTCAGCATATCGGGGTCTTGGGTGGGGTCGGGCTGATGGAGCATACCCTTGTAGCCCTCGCCGGTGGTACGGGGCTTGTTTGTGTATATTCTCGGCACGATAATGATCTTATCGCTCACCTTCTCCTGTACATTTCTCAGACGGTGGATATAATCCAGCACCGCATCCTCTCTGTCGGCAGAGCAGGGACCTATCACAAGCACGAACCTATCGCTCTTACCGCTAAATACATCACGAAGAGAGCCGACACATTCGTTCAGCGACGCCTCCGCAGCTTTTGAAAGAGGGAATTGCTCCTTTATTTCCTTGGGAATAGGCAGTTTTCTGTAAAACTCCATATTCATAGCTAAAATCTCCTTGTATATGCTTATTTTGCAGGCTTGTCAAAGAGCGATCTTCTCGCGCTTGACGAGCGCATTTTTTCTCTCATTCGCTTTCCGTTATCCTCGGCAAGATATTGACGGAACTCAGAAAACTCCTCAATAAACCTGTCCATTTCTGCCAAGAGAGCCTCCTTGTTCATCAGGAAAAGCTCCGACCACATCCGATCGTTTATTTTTGCTATTCTTGTCAGATCTCTGAAGGAGTCGCCGGTATATTTTTCCAGCCCGTCAGAGTCGTTGCAGTTCATCAGCGTCACCGCAATAACGTGGGTCAGCTGGGAGAGAAAAGCGATCATTTTGTCGTGCTCCTCAGGACTGAGCTCGCTGATACGGAGGAAACCAAGCTCCTCGCCCAGCGCCTTGCATAGCCTTATAGCCTCCAGGCTGTTTTTTTCGGTGGGAGTCACGATGTAGTTCGCACCCTGGAAAACCGTGGGGTCTGCATATTCCACACCGCTTCTCTCGCGGCCCGCCATAGGATGGGCGGCGATATATTCCACATCATCTCGCAGCATAGCCTGTATACGATATACCACGCCGCTCTTTACACCGGTCACATCGGTGATGACGGTACCTGGTGAGAACAGATGCTGATATTTTTCAATCCATTCAATAAAGGTGGCAGGGTAGAGCGCAAAAACAATCAGCTCTGCCTCGCTCACCAGCTGGGGCTCAACCTCAAGAGATCCCCGTCTCACCATTCCGCGCTCAAGACCAATGCGCAGGTCAGAGGCCTCCTTGGTAATACAGCTTACATCATATCCCTTATCGCTCAGCGCCTTAGCATAGCTTCCGCCAATAACACCGAGACCGATTATAAGTATTTTAGTTTCCTTAGTCAGCTTCATTTTATTTCAATTCCTAATTTTTGTATATCCTCAAAGAATGTGGGATAGCTTTTCTTAACCGCCTCGCATCCTTTAATCTCTCCGCCAAACAGGGTCAGGATAACTGCCAGCGACATAACTATCCTGTGATCGTTGTGACCAAAGAGACAGTCGCTCGGGGCGTGCAAAGGATGTTTTTCCACCGTCACAGAGTTCTCATCTGCGATGATAACCGCTCCGAGCTTACCAAGCTCGGTCTGCATAGCCGCTATTCTATCGCTCTCCTTGTCCCTCAGCCTTCTTGTACCCACAAACCTTGCGCCACTCTTAATTGCCGCCAGGGTAAACAGTATGGGTGCAAGATCGGGGCAGTTGCTGATATCTATCTCGGTAAAGCCCCCGTCAAGCCTTGAAAACAGCTCGCGACAAGCCTTGTCAGCCTGCAAACTGTCCTCTCGCATACCCTCTATTTCTACATTTCCACCAATGCGGTTGAATGCTTCAAGAAAGGCGGCGCCCGACCAGTCGCCCTCTACCTGTATGTTTTTTGCTCGGTAGCTCTGACCGCCGAACATAAAGAAGGAGTAGTCGTCCTCGCGGTAAACCCGTACGCCAAGCTCACGCATAGCAGCCACCGTCATATTAACATAGGGCTCGCTCTCAATATGAGTGTTCACAATGATACGCCAATCGCCCGATAGGGTAGAGAGAGCCATCATAAGACCGCTGATAAATTGACTGCTCACGTCTCCGTCAATAAAGTATTCCTTTGCGATCAGAGGACCTCTGACGGTTATACCGTCAGCATCACGCTTAAAGAGCAGCCCCTCCTCCAAAGCAATTTTTTCGTATATACTCTGGGATCTTGCCATCAGCCTCTCGCTGCCGACAAAACGAGCCTCCTCGCCCGACAGCATAGCCAGCGGGATGAGAAAACGCAGCGTGCTTCCGCTCTCCCGACAGTTCAGCGGCTCGCTTGCCACCGCGCGGGTAAAGTCAATTCCGACCACCCTGGCAGAGCATCCGTCATATTCAATTTTTACACCAAATGCCTTGAGACAGTCTATGGTCGCCAGCACATCCTCGGAGGGAGTAATGCCGCCGATAAGGCTCTCCTGCCCCTCGCACAACGCCGCGAGTATTAGCGCGCGGTGAGCTACACTCTTTGATGTGGGAGCAGCAATTTTACCTTCTGCCCGACTTTTACTTATTATTTTTCTCATATAAATAGTTTATAGCGTCAATATATCCTTCAAGTCCTCTGCCGCTTACAGTCTTTTCACAGGCGGGACGGATATAGCTTACCTGTCTGAAATCCTCTCTTTTTGACACATCTGAGATATGCACCTCAACGGTAGGCAGACCCACCGACTTCACCGCGTCAAGCAGAGCGATGCTGGTGTGAGTATAGGCAGCCGGGTTAATAACGATTCCGTATGCGCCCTCAAAGTATGCCTCCTGTATCTTGTTAACAAGATCGCCCTCGTGGTTGGACTGATAGCACACTACCTCAATACCAAGCGTCTTGCAATGATTCTCAATCATCTCTATGAGGGCAGAGTAGTCGGCTCTGCCGTATATATCGGGCTCTCTGATGCCCAGCATATTCAGATTAGGTCCGTTGATCACATATATTTTCATCTGTAATTCTCCAGTATTTTTTCTGCTACCCTCTGTGCGTCGCAGTTAGCTTCAATGCGCTTGTCACATACGGCAAGGTAGATGGGCAGTCTCTCCTGATATCTCTTTGCCATAGCCTCTCTGTCGCTGGACAGCGGTCTGTCGGATGTGGGCATAAGAGACTCAAGCGGACGGTCAATAAAATATAGTTTGCCATTATATTTCAGGGCAGAAACGTTTTCTTTTTTCAAAACCGCGCCGCCTCCGGTAGAGATTACAAGCGAGCTCTCGCCTGCCAGCTCACCTATCACCTCTGCCTCAACCGAGCGGAAGCTCTCCTCGCCGTAAAGAGCAAAGTAGTCCTTTATCTCCATCCCGATCTTCTTCACGATAAGCTCATCGGTATCAACGAGCCGTCTGCCAAGTCTGTCGGAGAGGAGCCTGCCCACCGTGGTTTTGCCGGATGCCGGCATACCGATAAGC
The DNA here is from genome assembly GCA_045533775.1 of Eubacteriales bacterium. Classification (GTDB taxonomy): domain Bacteria; phylum Bacillota; class Clostridia; order Oscillospirales; family CAG-272; genus UBA1740. The sequence goes on along the minus strand of JAZSIK010000038.1, from coordinate 9,280 downwards.
ACGATATTTTCTTTCCTCGCTCTGATCTCCTCGTAAACCCTGTTAATGACCTCTGGACGATCGTTCCCGTTTTCGTTAAGGAAAAGCTCTGATGCTATCGCCGCCTGGGCAACCAGCATATACAGGCCGCCCTCTGCCAAAACTCCCATGTCTCTTGCCCTTGTGACAAGAGGAGTGCTTATGGGGTTGTAAACGGCGTCAATAACTCCCGACAGATTTTTGAAGCGCTCGGGCTCAATGGGGCAGCCTAATATATTCGGGTACATTCCCACAGGTGTGGTGTTCAGGATTATCTCTGTATCGGCGTGCTTTTCGTATAGCTCACCGTAGGTGACAGCACCCTCTTTTCCGCTGCGGCTTACCTTTAGGATCTCGCTTGCGCCGAGAGATTTCAGCACAACGTATGCGGTCTTTGAAGTTCCGCCCGAGCCGAGAATTGCCGCCTTTTTACCTCTGACATCAATTCCCGCGTGGTCAATGAGGGCTCTCATACCCGAGTAGTCGGTGTTGTAGCCGTAGAGCCTGCCCTCGTGATTGATGACCGCATTGACGGCGCCGATCTCCCGCGCGGCATCCTGCATCCAATCAAGGTAGGGTATAACCGCCTCCTTATAGGGAATAGTCACATTTATGCCGAGAAAATCCCGCAAACGCATAAAGCCGTCAAGGGCGTCTCTCTCTATTTCGCACAGCTCGTATTCATAGTCGCCGAGCAGGGCGTGTATTTCCTTTGAAAAGCTGTGTCCCAGCCTCTCGCCAATTAGTCCGTACTTCATATTATCTCTGTGCAAGATAGTCTGTACCGTATCTTACGGTCAGCATATCTGCCATCACTATGGCTGTCATAGCATCAACCACCGCTCTCGCTCTGTGAATGATGGCGGGGTCGTGTCTGCCTCCGCATTTTAGAACCCGGTTTTCCATTTTTGAGAGTGAAACGCTGTCTTGATCCTTGAATATGGTGGGAGTGGGCTTTATCACGGTGCGGAAGGTTATAGGCATACCGTTGGTAATGCCTCCGTTAACGCCTCCGTTGTTGTTGGTGAGGGTCCTGACCTCTCCGTCTTTTATCTCAAAGGGATCGTTGCCCTCACTGCCGTATACATCGGCAAAGGCAAAGCCGAGACCAAACTCCACGCCCTTGACGGCGGGGATAGAAAACAGCGCGTGGGAGAGCATACTCTCCATACTGTCAAACCAGGGCTCACCAATGCCACAGGGCATACCGATAACGGCGCTTTCAAGAATACCGCCAACCGAGTCGCCTCGCTCCTTAGCCTTCTCAATTTCCTTTTTCATCTTTTCCTCTGCGGCGTCTGTCAGAGTGGGGAACTGCCTTGTGGCAAGGTAGTCAATATCACTCTCATAGTCCTCAAAGGTACGGTCAAAGGCGCCGTGCAGCTCTGTAATATGCGAGCCGATCCTTATGCCCCGCTCCTCAAGGGCAGAGCCCAGCAGAGCGCCAACCGCTACCAATGCCGCAGTCAGTCTGCCGGAAAAATGCCCACCGCCTCTGTGATCCTCATATCCGTGGTACTTCACGTGGGCGGTATAGTCGGCGTGAGAGGGGCGGGGAATATCCATACCCTCGCCGTAGTCTGCGCTCTTCTTGTTGGTGTTGGGTATAAGTATACACAGGGGCGCACCCGTAGTATATCCCTTGTATTCACCGCTGACAATACTGTACTCGTCTGCTTCAACTCTCGCGGTAGAAATACTGCCTGCGGGGCGGCGTAGAGCCAGCTTTGCCGATATATATTTTCTGTTTATTTTTATTCCGGGCGCAAGGCCGTCAACCACCGCGCCGATACACTCTCCGTGACTTTCGCCAAAGAGAGTAACTACTATACTGCTTCCGAAGCTGTTTTTCATTTTAACACCTCGCCGACACGGCAAACAAAGTCTGCCACAGTCTCTTTTTCTATTCTGTACTTGCCGATCTCGTCAACATAAATGACCGATATAGCCTCGCCCTCCCGCTTTTTATCGTGGGAGATCAGCTCCAGCGCGCGCTTCATATCGCCCGCGTATTCCGTGGGCAGCTCAACCCTCCTCAGCAGAGGGATAAGCCTCTCCTTAACAGCCTCAGAGCATACGGGTATAAGACCGATGGCAACGCATTCTCCGTGATATAACTCACCGCCCCCCGCGCCCTCAATTCCGTGGCCTAAGGTATGACCGAGGTTGAGTATTTTTCTGAGTCCGCTCTCGCGCTCGTCGGCCTCAACCACCGCCTTTTTGATCAGCAGAGCACCTGTGATGATCTTCTCTATATTCTCCTTTACATCACCGCTCTCAATAAGGCTGAAAAGAGCCTCGTCGGAGGTCAGTGCCATCTTGATAGCCTCGGCAAGTCCGTTCGCTATCTGTCGCTTTGGCAGGGTGTCAAGCACATCGGGGTCAATTATCACGCCACAGGGCTGATAAAAGGCGCCTACGGTGTTCTTTATACCTCCGAGATTTATGGCAGTCTTGCCGCCAATGGAGGAGTCAACCTGGGAGAGCAGGGTGGTGGGAATATTGTAAAAATCTACGCCGCGCATATAACAGCTGGCGGCAAAGCCGGACACATCGCCAACCATACCGCCGCCCACCGCAACTACACAGTCGCCGCGGGTCATACCCATATTGCTCATCCTTTGGCAGATCAGCTCCAGGGTGGCAAAGGACTTTGAGCCCTCACCCGTGGGCAGAGTAAGTATGCTCGCCTCCTTGCACTGCCTTGCTACACAGGCAGCGTATTCCCCGGGCACACCCTCGTCTGTGACGATCAGTACCCGCCGCTCAAGCGAGAAAAGCTCTCTTGCCTTCCCGATAAGACCGCGTCCGATATTTATGTCATATCCCCTCTCACCGAGGTTAAGATGTAAGGTCGTCATAACAAAATCCTTTATAGCTTGATATATGTTCCTGCAAACTTCAGTCTGTCGCACAGCTCGCTAAGCTCTGTCATCAGTTTGTCGCCTGCCTCGCTCTTAATGTTGCCCTCTACCTCAACATAGAAGTAATATTCCCACAGTAGCTCCTTCATAGGTCTTGAACGCAGGGTTCTCATATTGAAGCCCATCTGACCGATGACATCAATCGCCCGCGCCAGCGCGCCTGCCTCGTTCCTTACCGTAAAGAGCAGAATAGAGTGCAGTCCGCCCTCACCCGAGGCACGCTTGCTTGCCACTCTTGAGAAAATGGCAAACCTTGTGGAGTTTCTCTTGTTTTCGTTTATATCGTGGTCCAGCACCTCAAGGCCGAAGATCTCTGCTGCTTCTCTGCTGCCTATTGCCGCTACCGACCGATCAGCCGCCTCGGCTACCCATTTTGCCGCCAGAGCGGTGTTTGCAAACTCGTGACGGGTAAAGCCGTGTCTTTTGATATACTCGCTGCATTGACCGAAGGCCTGGGGGTGACTCACTACCTCTCTGATCTCCTCCAGCTTCACGCCCGGCTTGGCAAGCAGATCCTGGGTAACGGGCAGATCAAACATTCCGTTCACATACAGACTACCCGAGAACATAAGGTCGGTCACCTGTCCCACCTCGCCGTTGTAGCTGTTTTCTACGGGCAGCACCGCCACATCACATTCGCCCCGCTCAACCGATCTGTACGCGCTGGCAAAATCACCGTACGCCACCTTCTCTGCGGTGGGGTAGAGCTTGCTTGCCGCAATGTGGGCAAAGGCTCCCTCCGTACCCGAGAAGGCAACTCGCATACCGCTTATCAGGCGGTTCTGATACGCTCTGGATACAGCCATAGTCTCACCGAGGAAGTTGATGTAAAACTCTCTTATCTGCTCGTCATCAATCAGGGCAGAGTTGCGTCTTATGACCTCCTGCTCCCTCTTCTCGTCCAATATGGCAAGCCCGCGCTCCTTTTTATACTCGGCTACCGTCTCTGCCGCCCTCATTCTTCGGACAAAAAGCTCGGCCATAGCCTTGTCTATTTCATTTATCTCGGCTCTCGCCTTGTCAAGTGAATTGTTATCCATTTTATTTTTCCTCATACGACTCTGCCAGCGCACGGAATGCGGGCAGCGATCTCTCTATCTGCTCAGCCGTTACACAGTAGGCAAGTCGGGCATAACCCCCGATGCCAAAATCGTCGCTGGGCACTATAAGTATTTCCTTTTGCTTTGCTCTCTCGCAGAACTCCGTCGCGTCACCGCTGGGTGATTTGATAAAGAGATAGAAAGCGCCCTGCGCCTCCGTCACCTCAAATCCGTATTCCCTCAGCGCCTCTGTCAGCCTTCGTCTGTTTCTGTCATATGCCTCAACATCAGAGGTCTTGCCGAGACAGTAGGGCAGCAGCTTCTGAAGCAGGCTTGGCGCACATACATATCCCAGCGAGCGACCCGCGCCGCACACCGCCTGATATACTGCGGTAAAGTCCTCGCACCTGGGGGAGACCAGCACATAGCCGATTCTCTCACCCGGGATAGACAGCGACTTGCTGAAGGAGTAGCACACCAGGGTATTGTCGTAGTATTTTGTAATATACGGCACCTCGCATCCGCCGTAAACCAGCTCTCTGTAAGGCTCGTCGGAGATGAGATATATAGCTCTGCCGTGCTTTGCCGACTGTTTTCTCAGCATATCAGCAAGCTTCTCTATCCTTTCTCTGCCGTAGACTGCGCCGGTGGGGTTGTTGGGGGAGTTGATGATAATTGCCGCCGTGTTGGCATTTATAGCTCTTTCAATAGCGGCTATGTCGGGCTGCATGCTTTCGTCGCACAGAACCTCGCGTACAACACCGCCCGCGCTCTCAATAAATACCTTGTACTCGGGGAAGTAGGGGGATAAAACAATAACCTCCTCGCCGGGGGATACCACCGCGCCGAGAGAGCAGCAGAGGGCTGCCGCCGCACCCACACTCATATAGATGCATCCCGCATTTACCGACTCGCCGTAGGTGTCGTTTATATATTTTGCCACCGCCTCTCTTACAGGGGCATCGCCCTGAGCGGAGGTATAGCCGTGGAGCCTTACGGCGTCCTCGGTCTGAAGCAGCTTGATAAGGTTGTCGTTTACATCACTCGGAGAGGGCAGGCTGGGATTTCCCAGCGAAAAGTCAAAGACATTCTCCTCGCCTATCTCTGCCTTTCTCGTTTTTCCGTATTCAAAAAGCTCGCGTATAACCGATCTTTTTGCACCGAGCCTTCTGTTTTTTTCGTTAATCATAGCGCCTCTCCCTTAAAAATCTATAATAATATATTATAACTCTCTTTTATATATTTTGTCAAGCACCAAAGCCGTATTAATAAAAAAAGAGCGGAGAGCCGAAGCCCTCCGCCATAAATCAGGTCCTATTCGCTTTTGCTGTAAAATATTTTCTCGGCATTGTTGAGATACTCGTTACCCTCCCGTGCAATCTGCACCTGACTCCATTCCTGCTCGCCACCGGCATAATGGACTACCTTAAGCGAAGTACAGTTATCAAAGACGTCGGAGTCTATTTTCTCAATAGTGCTTGGCATCCACACAGTCTCAAGGGAGGTACAGTTGTCAAAGACGTGGCTGAATATTCTGCGGCATCCCTCGGGTATTACAATAGTTTTAAGCGACTTGCAGTTGTAGAACGCCATTACGTTTATGGCTGTGACTCCCTCGGGCAGATTGATCTCCTCCAGCGACTCGCATCCCTGGAAGGCTGATTCAATATATGTCACCGTAGAGGGTAATACAGCGCTCTTTAGCGAGGTGCAGTCCAAAAACAGCCAGTGGTCAAGCATAGTCACGCCCTCTGGGATGACAATAGATCTGAGAGCAGAGCAACGACTGAAAACAGAGGAGCCGAGCTTGTTAAGATAATCCGGCATATCCACACTCTCAAGCGAGGTGCAGCGGCTGAAGGCATTTTCTCCTATGCTCAGCACACTGTCGGGAATAACAATTTCTTTAAGCGATGTGCAGCGCGAGAATGTGAAGTCGGCAATCTCAACAATATTCGCAGGCAGACGCACGCTTACGAGTGATGAGCAGCTGCTAAAGGCGCTGCTTCCTATGCTCAGCACGCTGTCGGGTATGGATATTTCCTTGAGATTTATACATTCGGCAAAGGCAAAGCTGCCGATCTTAGTGATTCCGTCGTGCAGATATATATGCTCAAGCGCAGCATATCCCTGGAACAGATGGTCGCCAATCTCGGTAACGCCTCTCGGTATGGTGAACTCCTTCAGATGCACGCAATTCTTGAAGGCACCGTCGCCAAGATGGGTCACTCCGTCGGGAATATCAAGCTCATATAGGTCGGTGCAGAGCTGGAATGCGTATTCACCTATACTTGTAAGTCCATCGGGCAGATTGATCTTGGAGAGGTAGGTACAGTGGGAAAAGGCATAGCCACCGATCTCGGTTACACCCTCGGGGATTCTGATCTCTACAAGAGACTTGCACTGAGAGAATATTCCGCTTGGAATAACTGTGAGACCGTCGGGCAGTCTGACCGTCTTAAGAGATTTACACTGACTGAATACACTTGATCCGAGTTCACGTACACTGTCGGGCAGGAGGATCGTTTCAAGGGTCTCTATATTGTGGAAGGCACCGTAGCCGATGCTCACCAGCGTGTCGGGCAGAATAACCTCCTTTACCGCAAGACAACCGCTGAAGGCACGCTCTCCTATATGTGTAACCCCCTCGGGAACGGTCAGCGTGGTAGGCAGCTTTTTGCCCTCCAGAGCCTGGTCAAATATTCTATATCCACCGCCGCGAATGCTTTCGGGCAGGACAACGGTTTTTGCGCTGCCGAGGTAGGTAATAAGATATATCTCCCCACCGAACTCATAGCAGAGGTAGTCGTCCTGAGTAAACATTTTTGACGGTCCGTCGTGAACCTCCAGCGCATACATATCAATTCCGCTGGGGTGTCCGCCACCAACCGTGATATCCAAAGAGGAGAGGTTGATTATCTCAATTATACCAAAAGTTTCATATATACCAAGAGATTCAAACGAGTGTTCTTCAAGCTCCTTCAGCCTTTGAGGCAGGGTAATGCTTTTCAGCGAAGTGCATCCGCCGAAGGCATAGCGCTCAATAATTGTAACATTTTCGCCCATCCTTACACCGCTGAGACTGTTACAGCCTCTAAAACAACCCTCCGGGATCTTCTGCACGCCGTTGCTGATAATAGCAGTCTGCAGGGCATAACAGCCGTTAAAGGCATCCTCTCCCAGCTCAATAACGCTGTCGGGCATTGTTATTTCTTTAAGAGAACGGCAGTTGTAAAAGGCTTTTTGATCAATTCGTAACAGCCCCTCGCCAAGATAGGCGTTCTTAAGGCTCGTGCAACCGTTAAAGGCGCTTGCGCATATCTCCAGGGTGCTATCGGGCAGGGAAATGTCCTTGAGTGCTGTGCAGCCGTCAAAAGCGTGAGCACTGATGCGTACTATTCCCTCGTGCAGCTCAATTTCGGCAAGCGAGGTACAGTTGCTGAACAGGTTGCTTGTAATATCGGTAATATTAGGCGACAGACGGATGCTGCTGAGAGCGGTACATTCACGGAAAACCTGATGGCTAAGTACGGTAAGACTGTCGGGCAGATAAACATTGTCAAGCAGCTCGCATCCGCTAAATGCCGCGCTATATATTGCGGTAACGCTGTCAAGATCCACTCTCTCAAGGGACTTACAGCCCGCGAAGCAATAATCGCCGAGTCTCTCTACATCTCCGAGGTTGATTTTGCTCAGATTATCGCAATAGGCAAAGGCGTTTATGCCGATATTCTTGACCGACTTGGGCAGTCTCACCTCGCGTAATGTCTCGCAGCGAGCAATGGTGTTCTCGCCGATCCTCTCTATGCCCTCGGGCAGAATAAGAATGCTTCCGCCCTTAAGCTCTCTATTTTCTTTTAATATGTCATTCAGCGAAGGCCCCTCGCTTGAAGATGTATAGTCATCCTCAATATTCATTCCATAGCTTTCGGTAAGCTCCTCGTAGGTAGCCAGCAGGGTAAGGCTGTCGGTATAGAGTCCGCCCGCAAGAGATGACTTGTCTGCGGTGGCACCGCATTCTTCACACACGCCCTCCACTAATCTGTGATCAACACAAGGCAGGCTTTCATAGACGGTATCACCGCACTCGCATTTACCCATTCTTTGTCCCTCGGAGGCACAGGTGGGCTCCTTGATCACCGACCATTCTCCGTACTCGTGTTCGCATTTATCACAGGAAGCAAAAATGCATACGGAAATTATGAGAAAAATGATAATCGGTATAGCTTTTTTCATTATTATTCTCCCTTCGGTGCTTTTTAATTAATTATATCATTTCCAATATACAATTGTCAACAATTTTTAATTACTTAATATTTTTTTAGATTGTCCTCTAAGGTTGACAAAGCTCTCCCGCTGGTGTATAATTATCCTGTCAGGAAAGGGGAGATGTGTGTGATAAAGACAGATATTCATTTGCCGTATAGCTACACCGACGAGGATATTCTCGCCGCTCTTTCTCTGCGCCTTCCTGTCAGAAGAGAGGAGATCCTTGATCTGAAAATTGTGAAAAGATTGCTCCTTCTCTCCGATAAGAATAATATCCATTACCTGGCAACCGTTGCCATTTCTCTCACTCCCGAGAGGGAGGAGGGGCTGCTTAAAATGAAGAAAAAGGTCGCCCCGATGGAGGACCTCTCCTTTGATATTCCGCCCTGTGAGTTTTCCTCTCGCCCACTCGTTGTCGGTGCCGGTCCCGCGGGTCTCTTTGCAGCTCTTCTGCTGGCTGAGGCGGGGGCAAGGCCCATACTGATTGACCGGGGACTTCCGGTTGCAGAGAGAGAAAAAAAGGTTAATCTTTTCACCACCCTCGGACTCCTTGATCCCGAATGCAATATCCAGTTTGGTGAGGGAGGCGCAGGCAGCTTCTCCGACGGCAAGCTGAAGGTCGGCGGTATGGATAAATACAAGTACAAAATACTTTCCGACTTCGTCCTTTGCGGTGCGCCCGAGGACATCGTCTATTCTGTCGGCGCCCACGTAGGAACCGATAAGCTTAAAAATATAGTACAAAAACTAAGGCAGAAAATCATTTCTCTGGGCGGAGAGGTTTGTTTCTCCACCAAGCTTGTCGCGCTGAAAATCAGAGACGGCAGACTTTGCGGTGCCGTATGCCAGCGGGATGGCGAGAGATACGAGATTGATACCGACGCCCTGATCTTAGCCACAGGACACTCTGCGAGAGACACCTTCTGTATGCTTCGTGACACAGGCGTCAGAATGGAGGCAAAGGGCTTTGGCATCGGACTCCGCATTGAACATCCAAGAGAGTATATTAACCGACTCATCTATGGAGAC
>JAZSIK010000048.1:0-2245 GCA_045533775.1 Eubacteriales bacterium | reverse complement strand
GCACTCTCCTGAGAAAATCCATACTGCCCTCAAACAGATCATTGTCAAGATATATCGTGCCGTCCATATCAAGAAGGAACAGCTTTTTATCCTTTAATTCCATAATACACTCTCTTTCAAAAAAGGCGGGTCCCCCCGCCTTTGTTTTATTCCTCGGGATAACCGTCGGGATTTGACCTCACCCAATGGGCACTGTCGGCGCACATCTTATCAAGATCGCGCTCTGCCTCCCAGCCGAGAAGCTCCCGTGCCTTTGTAGGATCGGCGTAGCTCTCAGCCACGTCTCCCGGACGGCGCTCTGTGATCTTATAAGGAATGGGCGAGCCCCAAGCCTTGGAAAAAGCTTTTACAATATCCAGCACAGAGTAGCCTATGCCGGTGCCTACGTTAATATATTCTATACCCCTCTTAGCGCTTGTATACTCAATAGCCTTGATATGAGCCAAGGCAAGATCAACAACGTGGATATAGTCGCGCACACCCGTACCGTCCTGTGTAGGATAATCGTCACCGAACACATTGAGGTGTGAGAGCTTGCCAACCGCCACCCTGGTGATATAGGGCAAGAGGTTGTTTGGAATACCGCGGGGATCCTCGCCTATAAGGCCCGAAGGATGAGCGCCAATGGGATTGAAATAGCGGAGTACACATACGGCAAGGTCAGGATCGGAGTCGCAGGTATCCTTAAGTATGCGCTCAATCATCAGCTTTGTCTCGCCGTAGGGATTTGTGGTTGAGAGGGGAAAATCCTCTCTGATAGGCACACTCTTCGGTGTACCGTAAACTGTGGCGGAGGAGCTGAAAACAAGCTTCTTTACACCGTATTTCTGCATACAGCTAAGCAGATTTACCGTGCCGCCTATATTATTATGGTAGTAAAGCAGAGGAAGCCTGGTGGATTCACCTACCGCCTTGAGCCCTGCAAAATGAATTACCGAGTCAATATCGCTATGAGTCTCAAATACCGACTGAAGCGCCGACATATCAAGCAGATCGCACTTAATAAACTCGGGACGTCTGCCGCAGATCCTCTCAATCCTGTCTACAACGAGAGCCTTGCTGTTGGATAGATTGTCAACGATAACAACCTTCTCGCCGCGAGAAAGAAGCTCTACCACGGTGTGAGAGCCTATATAGCCTGTGCCGCCCGTAACTAATACTGACATAATTCTTCCCTACCTTCAAAAAAAATCAAACATAGCTATGGGCGACCCGCATAGGTCGCCCATACCATATATTAGTCAGCGTAAACGCTAACCTGCTTTCTACCACCGGTGATGTGCTCAAACTTAACAACACCGTCAACGAGTGCGAAGAGAGTGTCGTCAGAGCCGATGCCAACATTCTTACCGGGATGGATCTTAGTGCCGCGCTGTCTTACAATAATGTTGCCGGCGATAACAGACTGACCGTCTGCCTTCTTAACGCCAAGACGCTTGGACTCAGAATCACGACCGTTCTTGGTAGAACCAACGCCCTTCTTGTGGGCGAAGAACTGTAAACTAAGCTTTAACATTTCGTATTCCTCCATAATTATTTATGGCTTGATAGCCGTACAAGTTGTGCTTAGATCTGGCGCTCAATCTCCTTGACGTCAAGGAAGTCATAATACTCCTCAACTAAGTCCATGAGCTGATAGAAATAAGCCTGTATAAGTCCGGACACGGCAAACTGCTTCTTCTCGTCCTCCTCATACTTGGGGAGAGCCGACTTTGCAATAAGGCGGATATCGGTGGTTTTCTCATCAATCTCATAATCAACGCTACTGTGATAGGTAACCTCAATGGCATTGATGATAAGCATTGTCATAGCAGACAGAGCCGAGCAAAGAATGTCCTCGCCGGACTCACCGTAGCCGGTATGTCCCTGCTCCTCAAATCCGTAATATATGCCGTTTGACTTATAAAATGTGATTGTTGTCATCTAATTAAGCCTCAATCTTCTCAATCTGGATCTTGGTGTAATCCTGACGATGACCAATCTTCTTCTTTTCGTTCTTCTTAGCCTTGTATTTGATAACGTCAATCTTCTTGGACTTGCCGTTCTTCAATACGTTAGCAACAACGGTAGCACCCTCAACATAAGGAGTACCAACAGAAAGAGCTTCGCCGTTAACACAGAGAACCTTATCAAAAGTAACCTTCTCGCCTTCTGCAAGACCAAGCTTCTCTACGAAGATAACGTCACCCTCAGCAACCTTGTACTGCTTTCCACCTGTTACGAAAATAGCGAACATGAAAAAGCA
>JAZSIK010000037.1:0-50362 GCA_045533775.1 Eubacteriales bacterium | reverse complement strand
TATCCATCATACTGCCCCTCCTGCAAGCATCTGATACATTTCCCCTTTTGCGATTTTATCAATTTGTACATTTTTTTAATGTCAATGAAAATATTTTTGTAGTTTATCACCATTATATCACAAGTGTTCAGGAAAATCAATTGCAATTTTTGCACACTTTCATTGCATTTCTTCTACTGCGTGGTTTGGGGGGTTGCGTTTTTTACTTTTATATGCTATAATTGAGTCATGTTCAATTTTGTTTATAATGATATCGATTTTCAACACAAGCTCGACGAAGTCGGCTATTCGAGCGAGGTTTTCGAAAAGCACATACACCCATTTGATGAAATAGTATACTTCATAAATGGTAACGTCACTTATACCGTGGAGGCGGAATCCCGAAAATTAGAACCGGGCGACGTTATCTTCATTCCGGCGGGCAAATACCATTTTGCCACCGTTGACATCACATCGAAATATGAGCGATGTGTTTTGAAGTTCCCGGACCATCACGTTCCTGAGTACATAAAGGCAGTCCGAGATTCCTTTTCATGCTTTTTGGGAAATGCGCAACGTTACCTCAGTATGTTTAAAGAATTTGACGAAATGGAAAATTCGTACACCAATGACGAGCTTTACGCCATTTATATGTGTGATACAATCCGAATGTTGGTTAATATTTATCATAATGCGTCCTCTCCTGTTCAAAAAGAAGCTCCCGCAGTAATCAAGTTTTTACTTGATTACATAAATGAAAATTTAGAAAGAAAAATCACTCTTGATGTGTTAAGCAAAGCTTCGAACTTTTCCAAATCGTATATAAGCAACACATTCAAGTTGTATATGAAAACACCACTCATTCAGTATGTACGTGCGAAAAAGATTTTGGCAGCACACAAACTGATTGAAAGCGGTTCTAAACCTTATCAAGTTGCAAAAAAATTTGGTTTTGATGATTACTCGACCTTTTATCGTTCTTACATAAGCATTATAGGATTTGCCCCTAATAATAACTAATAATAATTTTAAGGATGCAAAATAACCATTGACTGCAATATTGGGGTTAACCATTATACACCACCGGACTTTTTTGCGTATGCCTAGCCTTTTTTGAATCACCAACCATACAATCTTTTCACGCCATCCATTCCTTTGCAATGGATGGCTATACTTATAAAAACTAAATTTGTTTTTTTCACAATAAACTGTGCTGTATCCATACTCGTAACGTAGATTTACTATGACAACATCTCAAAATTGATGGAAAACAAATTAGATAACACTTTTGACTACAGGGCGTGTGCTTGTCTTGATACAAGTGGCGTCGCTTGCTAGCCCCCAAAACTCGCTTTGCTCGTTTCGGGGAACCCCGCATGCTCCGCCAGCCAAGCACACGCCCTTCCATAAAACTGAACAGACTAAACTCGGAAAACTGAAAGCCAGACGGAGGGCAAGTTTCGCGCTAGACCGCTGGCGAAAACTTTGCCCTTAACCGTCGGCATTACTTCAGTTTGTTAAAACCGAGTTTTTTTCGTCAGATTAGAGTTTTAATTACAGCCTCTTAGCTGCTTTAACACTGCGGGGCTTACGACGCCAACCAAGCGTCCCTCGTCGATGCAAGTGAAGTCGTCATATAGGAGAAGCTTGTTATCTTCCATTCCCATCGCAGTTATGATGTCCTCTTCCCTGATGTCGGATTTTACAAACTGAGGTAGTCCTTTAGAATAAACAATCTTCTCGCCGGTCTTTTCAATGTATTTGAGTAGGTATGCCAAGGCATCCCCTTTTCTCCTCGGGTCTTTTATTTCATCAAAGTCCGAACGCCCAAATCTCTCGTTAAAATAGGTATTCTGATTTGTTATCTGACGTCTTTTGGTATTAAAATTATAATCATTAACTTTGATCAGTTCTCCGGGCATTGTGTCCTCCGGAATATAGAAAATACCGTGAAAATGTAAACGATTATTGTCAGGAGAGCGTTCCAACACGCCTATATAACGCCAATTCTTTCTTTTACTGAAGTTAGAAATCGTGTGTCTAAACTTTCTTCTGAAGCTATCCTCGTCATGCTTTTTACCGTCATATGTAAAGGTGCAAAAATAGTTAAATGGGTGCATATTTGCTTTCCTTGCAAGTCTTATTCTACGACATATAAGGTTCCTTTGCTTACGAGCAAAATGAGCTATAACATACTCTTCGGTCTTCTTTTCATTATCAAAATACGGTCGCATTTTCTCTATTAGAAATCGCTTTCGAGCAGCTCTTTTCATATTAACAAGATGGCACGATATGAAATGCAGCATACATATTTAACAATATAGCCCTTGATATCTAAAATCAAGGGCGTTTCTTTTAGATTTTTAGAAAAAAAGAGGTTAGATCACCATACTTTGAGTAATGCACCACAAGCTGCTCTTAAGAACTAATTGTTATTTTAGTAAAAAATGTGACTCCGAAAGGGGTCACATTTTTTATCTTGCTCTTTCTCGTTAAAAACCTCGCGCCGCTACGCTACTTGCTGCTCGGGTTATGCACAAAACCTATTTTTTTATTAATATGTCTTGACAACAGCAATTACATATGTTATAATTATGTAAAACATAAAAATACATATAGGGAGATCTGTGCTATGGACTATTCAAAAATAATTTTAGAGATGCTTGAAAGAATAAAAAATCTGGAGGAGAAAGTAGATATGCTTGAAAACAGGGATTTGTCAAAGAAGGCTATCAATACCGACAAGGGCAACTATACTAATCTCACGCAGAAAGCAAGAGAGTATATATCTCGTGCGAAAATGGAGGCAAAGGAAAGCGGCAAAAAAGAGATAACTCTCTTATGTAACGATATACAAAAAGCACTTGGAGTTACACAGCGCCCAGCTTCTATATGTACTGCGATGTACGATTCAATGAACCATAATGATGAGGTTGTTTTCTCTCCCCCGAAGGGCAAATCAACTACATTAAAAATAAAATACTACCTTGATTAATGCTGAATTACTTGGGTTTTCAAAAAGTGGTTGATAATTAGGAGATGTGAAATCAATATCAAAATGCGACTCCGTTGTGGGTCGCATTTTTGTTTTGGAAAAGCATAAAAATAAAAGCAATTAGTTCTTGATATGGTTGTTTTTTTATGATATAATAAGATATATTAAATAGGAAGGCTTTTGGCGGGGTGCCGAAAGTGTGTAAAAAAGGAGAATCCTATGGCATATTTATCTGATATTGAGATAGCGCAGAGATGCGAGATGAAGAATATAGGCGAGATAGCGAAAAAGCTGGAAATCGGCGACGACTATCTTGAGCAATACGGAAAGTACAAAGCTAAAGTTGACTACTCCCTGCTCTCCGACTCGGAAAGAGGAAACGGAAAGCTTATTTTAGTGACGGCGATCACTCCCACCGCGGCGGGCGAGGGAAAGACCACCACTACCATCGGTCTGGCAGACGGTCTCAGCCGTATAGGAAAGCGTGTTGCAGTTGCGCTCCGCGAGCCCTCTCTCGGCCCTGTCTTTGGTGTTAAGGGTGGCGCGGCAGGCGGGGGATATGCTCAGGTCGTGCCTATGGAGGACATTAACCTCCACTTTACAGGTGATTTCCACGCTATCGGCGCGGCAAATAATCTGCTGGCGGCTATGCTGGACAATCATATTCAGCAGGGCAACAGCCTGGGAATTGATGTAAAGAAGATCACCTGGAAGAGATGCGTGGATATGAACGACCGTCAGCTACGCTTTGTAGTAGACGGACTGGGCGGCAGAGTGAACGGAACACCCCGAGAGGACGGATTTGACATTACGGTGGCATCCGAGATCATGGCGGTATTCTGTCTGGCGAGCTCTATCACCGATCTGAAGGAGAGGCTGGGCAGGATAGTCGTGGCGTATACCTATGACGACAAGCCTGTGACCGCGGCAGATCTTAAGGCGGTGGGCGCTATGACCGCGCTGCTGAAGGATGCGCTTAAGCCCAATTTAGTACAGACCCTGGAGGGTACGCCCGCCTTTGTGCACGGTGGTTCCTTTGTCAACATAGCCCACGGCTGCAATTCGGTTATCGCTACGAGAATGGCAATGAAGCTCTCGGACTATGCGGTGACAGAAGCAGGTTTTGGCGCAGATCTTGGCGCGGAAAAGTTCCTTGATATAAAGTGCCGTATGGCAGGACTCAGACCCGATTCAGTAGTTATGGTAGCGACGGTGCGTGCGCTGAAGCTCCACGGCGGCGCGGCAAAGACCGAGCTGGGTAAGGAAAATCTCTCGGCTCTTGAGCTGGGTCTGCCCAATCTGCTCCGTCACGTATCAAACATCAAGAATGTATACAAGCTGCCTTGTGTGGTTGCTGTAAACCGCTTCCCTACCGATACCGACGCGGAGATTGATCTGGTGATTGAGAAGTGTCGCGAGCTTGGTGTCAATGTACGTCTGTCAACCGTATGGGCTGACGGAGGCGCGGGGGGCACAGAGCTTGCCCGCGAGGTTGTAAGACTCTGCGAGGAGGAAAACGACTTCAGCTTCAGCTATACCGACGACTGTGGCATTGAGGAAAAGATAGAGAGTATCGTTACCAAGGTTTATGGCGGTGAGGGTGTGACATTTACCCCGGCGGCAAAAAAGGAGATTGAGCGTCTTAGCTCTCTCGGCTATGGCAAGCTGCCTGTATGTATGGCAAAAACCCAGTATAGCTTTTCTGACGATCCGACAAAGCTGGGCGCGCCCACGGGCTTTACCGTTACGGTAAGGAATGTAAAGGTGAGCGCAGGAGCGGGATTTGTGGTTGCGCTGACGGGCGAGATAATGACTATGCCAGGGCTACCCAAGGTACCCGCTGCAGAAAAAATAGATGTTGATGAAAACGGAAGGATCAGCGGACTGTTTTAATAGAAAAAGCACCGACAAATCGTCGGTGCTTTTGTTATGATTATTTATTCTTTTCCTCGCCGTACTCCATAACGGTAAGTGCCATAGAGTAGAAGAATACAGGGCCTACATTGAAGAAGTGACAGTCAAGCAGGCTCATACCAAGCAGAGCGAGAATGGAGATAGCAATATAGACATTTGTCATAGTGCGCTTCTTCCAGAACATACGGATGGTATCAATTCTGTGATAGCTGTATGCCAGCATACCAACCGCACCACAGGATGCGAGCATCTGCACAACGGTGTTGTGCCAACGGGGCGGGAAGAAGGAGGTAAACGCCTCTACATCAGAGAAGGAATACATCGGGAAGGATGCGGGATAGAAGGTCTGACCGAAGATGGGGTTGTCAAGGAATACCTTAAGTCCACTCTTGTATATCTCAAATCTGCCCGAGTCGTTAAAGCTGAGCGATCCGTCGTTTACGTCGGAAATAGAGGGTACCTCACCGAAGAGATTGTATATCCTCTCACCGAAGATGATTGCGCCAACCAGTGCAAGACCAATAAGGACAAAGGAGGTAATGCGGATCTCGGTACGATTGTTTGCCTTGATAAATGTGTAGACAAATGCTACGACAAAGGCAAATACACCGCCCACTATAGAGCCTCTTGAGCAGCTGAAGAATACAGCGGCAAGGAGAAGGCAGCCGATAAGCATAAATACAGAGCCACCGTGCTTCTTCTTACCCGCAAAGTGGAAGGCGAAGGGAATGGACATACTGATAATTGCGCCCACATTGTTATAGCAGCCCCAGCCGGAATATATCCTGCCACGGTTTATTACACCGTTTACAATTACATCCTCGGAGATGTAGATGCAGCCTACCTCGGCGGCTACGATAAGTCCCATAACAAGACCTACCCAGGCAAAATAATCCACATCCATCTCATCCCACTTTATGGTAGCCGAGAAGATGAAATAAAGCAAAGCTACCGATGCAAACTGGATCAATGCAAAGATAAGGTTACTTTTTGCATACTGAAGATACTTTTCGCTACCGATTCCCGAGAGGAGATAGGACACACCGAGAATTATCATACCGAGGAGCATAGAGCGCTTCTTGGTAAAGAGAGTTCCCCTGCCGATGTCCTCGTCAAGAATGAGTCTTACGATAAGAGTGATGATGGCAACCGACACGATGCAGATAAGATAAATACCCGTTGCTCCGTAGAAAAGACCTCCCTCGCTCTTACCGGGGTTGTTATTTATTGAGGGGGTTATGTAGCAGAAGATGAACAGAGGCATCAGCGGCTTGAAATCATCGCAAAATATGCCCACATATGTAGCGTAAATAGCTACTATGGTATAGAATATCAACTCAAGCGAAAAGGCGAATGCCAGCGCGGTACATACACCGAGCAGAGCCACGCACCAGGGTGAGCCGATAAACCTATTGATCTGCTGAACGATTGGGTTTCTTCTATAGGCGGTTCTCTTCTCAACCAGCCTTCTTGTAATAGCCATATCATTCTCCTTAATGATTTATTAATAATTATCCTTATATATTATCCTATTTTTTTAGCAAAAAGTCAAGGGATTTGACAGATAATTCATATAATTTCACAATTATTTTATAAAAAACCGCCCGACAGGTCATTTTCCTGCCGAGCGGACTTATTTATTCAAGGGCGGCGAGTATCTCAGATGCGTTTGTGTCGGGCTTAACCTTAGGCATAACGCGAAGTATCCTACCCTCCCTGTCAATGACAAAGCTGCTTCTGACAACGCCCATACTGACCTTGCCGTACAGCTTTTTCTCCTGCCATACGCCATAGGAGGAAATTGCCGAAAGATCGGGGTCTGACAAGAGGATAAATGGGAGATCATACTTCTCAGCGAACCTCTTATGCGACTCCACGCTGTCACGGCTGATGCCGATGACTACCACATCTCTCTTGCGGAACTCCTCATATGCCCCGGCGAAGGCACAAGCCTGTCTGGTACAGCCGGGTGTATTATCCTTTGGGTAAAAATAAACAACTACTCTCCTGCCGCGAAAATCCGACAGGCGCACCTCTCTGCCCTCACCGTCGTAAAGGCAAAAATCGGGTGCCATCATTCCAACATCAAGCATAATCTACCTCCCTGAAAGATATTCCTCTGCCATATGAACGGCAACCGCGCCGTCTGCTGCAGCGGTAACGACCTGGCGCAGAGGCTTTGTCCTCACGTCGCCAACGGCGTACACGCCATCAATATTTGTCCTTGTGCTTTCGTCGGCCAGGATGTAGCCCGCAGGATCCAACTCAAGCGCACCGCCGAGAAAAGAGGTTACAGGCTCTCTGCCTATGCTGACAAAGACGCCGTCGCAGGCTATCTCACGGGACTCTCCGCTCTTCACATTCTTAACGGTTACACCCGAGAGGCGATCTGCAAAGGACAGATCGGTCAGGGCGCTGTCCCATACGAACTCCACATTTTCTGCCGACATAAGCGGCTCGTGATAGATCTTTGTAGCCCTGAGAGAGTCGCGGCGGTGAACAAGATATACCTTCTTGGCAAGTCTTGACAGATAGAGAGCATCCTGCGCGGCAGAGTTGCCTCCGCCAACGACCACCACCGTTTTTTCTTTATAGAATCTTCCGTCACAGTGAGCGCAATAGTGTATTCCTCTGCCAATAAGTCTGTCCTCATCGGCAAGTCCCAGCTTGCGAGGGTTGGCTCCTGTGGAAACCACCACAGTTTTGCCGTAATATGTGCGGCTGTCGGTCATAACACGCTTTATCTCTGCCGAAAGGTCAACCGAGAGGATCTCATCATACTCGGTTACTGCGCCAAAGCGCTCTGCCCCTCTCTGCATCTGCATACCAAGGGTAAAGCCGTCAATACCGTCGGCAAAGCCCGGGTAATTATCAATATCACCCGTCAGCGCCATCTGTCCGCCCGGCGCCATCTTCTCAATCAGAACAGTATCAAGCCCTGCGCGCGCGGCATATAGAGCTGCGGTATAGCCGGCGGGACCGCCACCTATTATTATCATATCGTAAATATGCTCCATAAAGCACCTCTTCGTTTTTTCTATATTATAGATCAGACTACAATATTATTCCGTGACATAGTCACACTTATTTTACAAGGGCGTCAAGCTCGGCAAGGGCGGATGCCACATAAGCGGGCGGCTTCTTGCCAAAGAGCCTTGTTTTTCTGTCATTTGAGCCCTGAACACGAGTAAGGAGGGCAGATCTCTCCTCCTCTATGGATGTAGCGGGAGCAGGCTTTATATTATCAAGCTCTATTACTATCGGCTCACATCCAACGGTAAGCTTGATTTCCTCGGTGTCTATATCGCAAAATCTGATATACATCTCGCGCTCGGGAGGAAGTATGCCGTGGGAGTCAGTGGGAGGAGTGACGGTAAGTCTGATGCCGCCGGCACGCTCTGTAAGATCAAAGGAGGTTATTGCGTATCTGCCACACTTGTAGCTATTTGTCTCGCCGTCATCCTCATACAGCTCGTAGTGACCGTTGCCGCGCCAGATATTGATCTCAAGGGGCTGAGTCAGAGAGAGATCGTTTGTGTCACCCGATCTGTACATAGGGATAATTGCCCCCTGCGGTGCAAGAACGGGAATTGAGTCAATGTCGCGGTACATATCCACATATTTATCACCCTCGTAGACTCTGCCGTTGAAAATATCAGTCCAACGTCCCTCGGGCAGCCATACTCTTGTTTTTGAAAGATTCAGCCGCTTATCCATCGGGGTGGTGACGGGGCAAACCAGTAGCTGACCGCCGAAGATATACTGATTTTTCTGCTCGTATGCCTCGGCGTCATCATATCTGTAATACATAGGCATACAGATGGGCTCGCCCAGGGTGTGAGTACGGTAATTTGCAGTATAGAGATAGGGGATAAGTCTGTGGCGCAGACGGAGAAAGTCCTCTGCTACCCGCTCTACCGCATAGCTGCGCTTCCAGGGCTCCTTGCCCATAAAATCGGAGTTTGAGGAATGGAGTCGGTTGATGGGCGAGAACACGCCGTACTGCAGCCAGCGGAGATAAAGCTCATCATCCTGTACACCGTGCATATGACCGCCGATGTCGTGGCTCCACCAGGTATAACCCGCGTTTGCGGCATAATTTGTAAAGTATGGTTGGAAATCCAGGCTTTTCCAGGTGGCGTAAGTGTCACCCGAGAAGCCGAGGGGATAACGGTGGCTGCCAAGTCCCGCATAGCGAGAGAGAATCAACGGTCGCCTCTCTCCCCTGCCGGAGTCGGTATAATGGTAATGGTTAAGCGCCCAGAGGGGATCAAGGCCTTTCATCTTAGTCTTTGTACCCTGCTGCCAATCTATCCACCAGAAGTCAACGCCCTCCTCCTCATAAGGATGGTGAAGGATGTCAAAATATGCCCTCATAAACTCAGGGTCGGTAAGATCAAAGGGGATAAGCTCGCGCGACTTCGGGTCCTTACCAAGCCGCCGGCACATTTGCTCATACTGATCCTCAAAGAAGCGCACGCCCTGGGAGGGGTGAATGTTCAGGGTGATCCTGAAGCCGTTGCTCTTCAGCCAGGACAAAAGCTCCTTGTAGTCGGGAAAAAGCTCGGTGTTCCAGCTATATCCCGTCCAGCCCTGCATCAGATAGTAGTAGATAAGCTCCTCGGGGCAAGTGGGCTTTGCGCATCTGGCCGCCTCGCCAAAGCGCTCTATAACATTTGTCCAATGCCAATCCATATCAATAGTCGCTACGGTTATGGGTAGCTTCTTATCAATAAAGCGCTGCATAAGAGCGCGGTATTCCTCCTGGGTGTAGGCACGGTAGCGGCTCCACCAATTACCGAGGGCGTACTTGGGAATAAGGGGAACCTCTCCTGTAAGACGGAAGAAGTCGCGGAGCTGACCGAGATAATCATTCCCGTAGGCGAACCAATATCTGTCCGAGCACTCTGGTCTCGGCCCAGGTCTGCCGTCGGGGTCTATAAGCAGAGTGTGTGAGTCATCTATAACCGATGCGCCCGAAAGAGAGATTATACCCGGCTCCAGCCTTGTTTTGCCGTTTACCATATCAAGCGTGCGCGCGGTACCCGGAAGTCTGCGGCTTGTAAAGTCGGTTACCGCTTTACCGTTTATCCTGACCGATGTAACATCGGCATTTTTCTTATTAACAACAAAACACGCAGAGCCTGTGGTAACGGTCAGCGTCCTCTCCTGCTCGTCAAGAGAATACTCTACCTCACCAAGATCACGGTTCATTACCATCTGTGTAGGCAGGTCGGTAAAGACTCCTCCTCGGGGCAGATCGGTATGGGCTGCAAGCTCGGTGCGAAGCAGTCTGTCGGTTATTAAGGATATACGGAGATAATCGTTTTTATAGATGATCATAGCACTTTCCCTTTTTCAAGTTTCTTTACATCAATTCTACCATATATAGATAATAAAGTCAAGAAAAACCGCAGTCGGTAAGGACTGCGGTTTTACATCAAATAAAGAAAATCCAGATAAGCTTGGATATAATATGCACGCCTATATGGGCGAGAATTGCGTACTGAATGCCATATCTGCGATAGAGTCTGCCAAAAAGAAGTCCAATGCCGCCGTTCAGCAGGAAGCAGCGGAGGATGATCATAGCGTTTATCTCCATCATAGCGACGGTAGCAGGCAGATGCCCTGCCGCAAAGAGTGTCACCGAGATGATATTTGCCCACACAAGCTGTGCGGTGGTAGGCTCGGAGCGACGAGAGAACTTCATCAGGATAAAGGCGATAAGCGACATCATAAACAGGCGCATCATTATCTCCTCTATCACACCACCATAGGTAAGGGAGGCTATGATGTACTCGGCGGTAGGCTTGACAAGGTAGCTATCCTTCAGAAGGGTAGAAAAATTGTTGAAGAAGAATATGTCTGAGAGAATTAACGCACAGCCGCCAAAAACCGATACGAGTATCACCGATAGTGTGGGACGAGCTTCAACAGTAAAGGGACGCCAGAGCCCAAGCTTCTCGGCAAGCAGGCGACCTACAAGACCGCAGAACAGGGCGTAGCCAACCGACTGAATGGTAGTGACAAGGATTAAAGCATCCAAGCTACCAAGCTGAGCCACCGCCTCTTCAAGAAGTGCGGGGTCGGTGGACTGAATAGTATAAACACCTGTGAAATATCCACCAACAATCCCGAAAACCGCCAAAAATATAATAAACCAAAGATTTTTCTTCAAATATGCTATCATTTTATTTCTCCATCTGTTTCTTTTCATCCATATAGATGAGGTAAGCGTAGATGCTCATAGCTATGATGGCGATGGAAAGCACTATCATCATAACGATCATACAGATGACGCCGCTGAAAATAAGAGCGCATACTGCAATAATAATTCCTGCGATTACCGAGGTATAGCCTGCAAATCTGTTGCTCTTCTGCCAGGTGACATCATTGTACCTTGTCCAGGGCAGACGGAGGCCCACAAGACTGTTTTTCTTAGCCTTGGGCATAATGTTGCCAAGCACGACGAAGGCAATACCCATAGCGACGGTCATAATTCTGAAAATATCTACCTCTGCTGCCGGTGTGCTATCCAGCTGGGAGTAGGACATATAGATCGTAGCAGCGTTCAGCACGGTAAAGAGCAGCGAGATCGCCGTAAAGGTAAAGCCAAGCACCTTGACGTTTGCCTTTGCCTCTGCTACAGCCTTTTCATCGGCGGACTCCTTTATCCTCCTGCGGTAGGAGGCGTCGGCAACAAACCATACGCCAAGCATCACAAGCATAATGACCGACATAATCATCAGCTCATATTTTGAGCCCCAGCGATCTGCCACGCCTGCGCCGTTAAAATGCACGGGAACGGTATCCGGCATAAAGGAAAGTCCGACCAGCGTGCCGAAAAAGTTAACCAAAAGGATCGCTATGTTTATAATTTTAATTTTCATCTTTACTACCTCCAAATTGCTTAGCCCATAGGATAATCTCCTCAAAAACCGAGGTGTTTATCTCATAATAAATAAAGTTTTTCTCCCTGTACTCCATAACCAGATCTGCCCCCTTCAAAAGCTTCAGATGATATGACAGGGCGGCGGGAGTGACCGAGAGTCTGTCGGATATTTCACCCGCGTTCAGCCTACCGTCCTTCAGCAGCTCAAGAATATCGCGGCGGCACTTATCCGATAGCACCTTAAAGATATTATATTCGCTCATTTCTCCTCCTATTTCAAAAGTTCTTTAATTAGATTATACACGATGAGAGCAAAAAAGTCAATAGCTAATTAAAAAGTTTTTGAAATAGTTGAAAACGCTCTGTATTTGTGCTATAATTAAAGAAAAATCCTTTATTTAGGAGAAAAATATGAAAAAACTGTTGTGTTTATTACTTATTTTTGCGACGCTGGTATCAATTCTCGGCTGTACACCCGAGCAGCCCCCCGAGGTTGACAACTCTACGCTGAACGGCGAGAAGCTCTGCGACTATGCGATCGTCTACTCTGACGAGGACTATGATTACTCAAAGAGAGCCGCCGAGTATATTCAGTCCAAAATACTTGCCCGTACGGGACTTGAGCTGCCCCTGGTTGAGGACAGCGAGTCGGAGAGAGCCTGTGAGATCGTAGTCGGCAACACCGAGAGAGAGATCTCTGCCAAGGCTGACGGAGAGCGTGAGGGTCTTGAGTTTGCTATCCTTGCCGAGGAAGGAAAGGTGGCGCTGAGAGCCGATTACTTCATCATTGCGGCGGCGGCATACTTCTTTATTGAAAACTATGTGCCCACTGACGATTTTGCGGCAATTGTTCCCGAGGAGCTGAAGATACATACACCCATTGTCAAGGAAGCGAAGAACTATTTTGTCCTTATCGGTGACGGTATGGGCGTATATCAGACAAAAATCTTTGACTATATGGATAACACCGTTGAATACAGCGACGGCGAGGATATTTTCTACGGCTATTACCTGCCCTATATGGGTTATTCCCGTACTGCATCGCTTGACGGTGTGACAGACAGTGCGGCCGGCGGAACTGCCATTGCCTGCGGATACAAGACGCACAACAAGTTTATCGGTCGCGACAAGGACGGAAACGACATTAAGTCGCTGACCGAGCTGGCAAGAGAAAAGGGACTTGCAGCCGCTGTTATGTCCACAGAGAACAATACAGGCGCTACCCCCGCCTCCTTCTCTGCTCACGCGGATAGCCGCGAGAGCTCCGGCATGATAGTTGAGAGCCAGATGCACGCCTCAATGGAGCTGGGAATCCGTATAAACTGCGGATTTGATTATTATAACAAAAAGTATATGGGCATTATTGAGAAAAAGATGACCGATATGCTTGAGGTAGTGAACGACAGTGACGAGGGCTTCTTCATTATGTACGAGGAGGCGCATATTGATAAGCACTGCCACAACAACGAGCTTGAAAAGACTATGCAGGCGGTGACAAGATTTAACCAGATTATCGCAAGAGTTATGGAATATGCCTTCTATAACCCCGAGACCTTCGTGCTTATAACAGCCGACCACGAGACCGGCAACCTATATCCCGAGGAGGACGGCACCCTCGCATATCATCACGACGGTCACACTCTGGCGAATGTACCCGTATTTACCTACGGTATGGGCGGTGAGCTCTTTGACGGAGAGGAGATTGAGAACATACAGATCGCGCACACCTTAGCTCACTTTATGGGAGAGGATAGCTTTGGCGATCAGGGCGAGTATAGCTATTTAGGAAAGTAATTTTCCCGATTACCATCCAATCAGATGAAAACAAAAAAACGGCGAGAAATCGCCGTTTTTTTGCATTTATGTAAACTATTATTAGCTTTTAGCCTATTTTTTCCTCAAGATAGCGGCACACATCACCTACGGTCTCAAACTTTACGAACTCAAGGAACTTGAAGCCGAAGGCATCCTCTATCTCCATAGACATCATCATAATTGCAAGCGAATCAAAGCCCAGATCCTCAACGAGTCTTGTGGACTCGGTAACGGTGGACATATCCACATCGGGCAGAACCTTTGTCAAAACAACTTTAAGCTTTTCAAGCATATTCATTACACTCCTATTGATTTTTTATATGCACGGCGGCGCTTATGCTGGCGCGCATCAAAATATTTCCACTGTGCCTGCACAGCGGTATTGGTCTCAAGATTAAGGTTGGTCTCGCAGCTCTTAACATTGCCGCGCTCCAGAATATCAAGTATGCCGTCAACGAGAATGGCGTTTACACCCGCCTTCTGATACTCGGGACGAATGGCAACAAGTCCCAGATCAATAACGCTGGGGTTCTTTACCAAGCCGAGCAGCTTGATAAGAGCGGGGAGAGTAAGGCGTCCGCCGCTTTTCTTTACCGCGTCGCCAATGCTGGGGAAGCAAAGACCGAAGCCCACGACTTTCTCGTTCTCATCGCAGATGAAGAGAAGAAACTCCTTGTTTACTATCATCATAAACTGATCTATCAGTTCATCCTGAGCATCTCTCGGGATCTCAACCGTACCGTAAAGATGGCGGTAGCACTCGGAGAGGCAATCAAAGAAGCCGTCGCGGTATTTTGCAATATACTCCTTCTTTGACATATCGGTGGAGGCGACGTGCAGCTTGTTCAGCTCCAGAGAGCGCTTTGCCACGCGGGAGAGCATCTGATTGCGCTGAGCGGGCATTTTCAGCTCGTACTCCAGCCAATCCACATCCTTCTCAAAGCCTACGCCCTCAATGAGAGTGCCGTAGTAATCATAGTTGTACTGCTCCTCAAAGGTGGAGTTCTCCTCAAAGCCCTCAACGAGCAGACCCTCTCTGTCAAGATCGGTGTAGCCGAGAGGACCGCAGATATCTGTCATACCGAGTCCCCTGCCCCACTCCTCAACAGCCGAGAAGAGTGCGGTGGCGACCTCCTGATCGTTTACCGAATCAAATCGGGTAAATCTGATCTGCTTTGTGCCGTGACTGCGGTTATACTCCTTCTGAAGTATGCCCTGGATGCGTCCTACGGTCTTGCCATCGCGCTCAGCCAGGTAAAACACCGCGTCTGCATCCTGAGTTTTTCCACCGCTCTTCAGCAGCTTTTTTTCATCGCCGTAAAGCGGAGGAACGAAATAGGGACAGTCCTTGTAAAGGCGGAGAGGAAACTCTATAAACTCCTTAATATCGGAGGTGCTCTTTACTTCTCTAATTCTGATCATAATGTCAGTTCCTTTCGGATTTATTCAAGGGGCTCATCATCGCGACGAAGGAATACAAGGCCGTAGCCCGCAAGCCAGGGACCGTTGTGGCTACCGCTTACAGGAGACATAATCACTGCCTCGTGATTGGTCTTTATACCCACCTTTGCCTCAATCTCCTCCTGCATAGGTCTGAGGGAGGGGCCTGTGTATACGTGCCAGAGCAGATAGTCCTCGGGAGAACGGTCGCCGATAGTCTCCTTCAGTATCTCACAGGTGCGGACAAGAGCCTTTTTCTGCGTGCGAACGCTCTCAAGGGGAACGCACTCGCCCGCCTTGTTGAAGGTGAGAACGGGACAGAAGTTAAGGATCTGACCCATAAGAGCCTTGCCACCCTTAAGTCTGCCGTTGTAGATAAGGTAATCAAGCTTGCCGTCTATACCGATAAAGAGCTGATGGTCAATCATCCACTGAGTTTCCTTAAGAATCTCCTCGCTTGATTTGCCCGCTGCCGCCAGCTGAGCGGCGTGGATAGCAAGATAGCCCTCGTTAAAGCTGGTGATCTTGGTGTCAATAACATTGATCTTAAGTCTGCCCTCAAACTCCTTAGCGATAAGGCAGATCTTGTTATATGTACCGCCAAGATATGCGGAGATAGCGTAAACTATTGCCTCATCATATCCGTCGGCGATCGCAGCCTCAAAGGCGGCTCTGATGTCCTCTGTATCGGGCATTGCCGTAGAGGGCAGATTTTTCTTGGGATCCTCAAGGGTCTCAAGATACTCATAGAAGGCTACGGGATCAAGGTCAAGTCCCTCCTTATACTCCTTGCCGCCGTAAATAACGTGAACGCGGAGTATATCTATGCCCAGGCTCTTATATCTATCGGGTGCGTAGTCAATACATCCTGTGGATGTACACATAATCTTAATTTTGCTCATTGTATTTTCCTCTGTTAAATCTTATTTCTTGCAGGATCAAATATTTCCTTATTTGCAACCATATTCATAAACATACCTGCTATGCTGACTATTGCCATCTCACCTGCACTGCCGCGCGCCTTGATAACAGGCTTTGCCACGCCGAGAATATTGCCACCGCCAAGAGAAGGAATGTCGTAAAGTCCCAAAAGGTATTTGCCCAGCTTCTTGATCTCGTCGTTACCTGTGCGGTGAGCATATTTCATTACATCAGTAATGATACGGGTGCCGGTGCCCTCGGTTACTTTAACAACCTGGTTGCCCGCAAAGCCGTCGCAGACCAGCACATCACAAGCGCCCGAGAAGGCGGTGTTGCCCTCAATGTTGCCTATGAAATTAAGGCTCTCGTCTGCTGCAAGCAGAGGATAGGTCTCCTTTACCAGCTTATTTCCCTTAGCCGACTCGGCACCGTTGGAGAGCAGACCTACCTTGGGGCTTTCAATAGCGTATGTAGATCTCATAAAATCAGAGCCCAGATGCGCGAAGTGAACGAGCATAGCGGGGGTGCAATCTATGGTTGCGCCTGTGTCAACAAGGCAAGTAAAGCCGCCGTTCTGCGCGGGGAGAACCGCCGCAAGCGCGGGACGCACTCTGTTTTTGCCCGACAGATAACGCATTGAGCCGGTAAGAAGCGCGCCTGTGTTACCCGCGGAAACGAGGCCGAAGAGATCCTCCCTCTCGGCAAGAGCTCTCAGTCCCATAAGCATAGAGGACTCTGTCTTATGGAAGATGACATCTGTGGGAGAATCGTAATTTGTAATCTCAAGGGGTGCGTGGAGGATCTCAACGCGATCCATAGGCATCTCAAGCTCAGCGCACTCTGCCGCGATAGACTCGCCGTCTCCTACCAGGAGAACAGAAAGCTCATCAAACTTATTCAACGCAAGGGCTGCGCCCTTTACCATAGCGGACTGTCCCTGATCGCCACCCTTGGTGTCAATAACAATCTTAATCATAATAATCTCCTATTCTATAGCTATAAGGTAGTCATAAACCTCCTGACCACCCTCATAGACGGTTAATTCAAGATCCGGGAACTCCTCGGATATTCTGTCGGTAAGCTCAACGCGGCGATCAGCATCAACATCACGACCCACAAATAGCGTGATAAGCTCGCAGAAATCAACATCGGATGCCGAGATCATCTGTATGGCGGTCTCCTCGGCGGTGTCGGAGGTAGCAACGATGCTGCCACCGCTGATAGCCATATAATCGCCCTCATGAATCTCCCTGCCCTCAATCGTAACATCTCTTACAGCGCGGGTGATCTCACCGTCTATCACCGCCCCTGCGGCAGAGATAGCATCTGCTACTATCTTATCGGGGTCACCGACCGTGGGGTTGATAACCGACAACGCGGAATAGCCCTGCATAAGATTTTTGGTGGGTACAACGAGGATACGGGCATCCTCATATGCCTTGGCAGCCTGCTCTGCTGCAAGAAGAATATTCTTGTTGTTGGGGAGAACTATGATATTCTCGGCGCAGCACTCGTCAAAAGCCGATATAAACTCCTCAATAGAGGGATTTGCAGTCTGACCACCGCTGATTATGTAATCTGCGCCCATATCTGTAAACAGAGCCGAAAGTCCCTCGCCCGAGGCAACGGCTACTGTGGCAATTTTTTTCTTTATCTTCTTTTTCTTCACGCTCTCGGAGTGACCAAGAGACATATTCTCAATCTTTACGGTAAGGAACTCACCGTATCGCTGCATTCTGTCAAGAATAAGACCGGGGGTAAAGGTATGCACATGCACCTTGATAATGTCATCCTGCTTATATGCCACAACGCTCTCGCCCGACAGCTCACTCAAGTCTGCAAGGATCGTGGAGATGTCAAAGGCGTCGGGGTCAACCTTGGCAGATGTGAGTCTCAGTAGGAACTCGGTGCAGTAGCCAAACTCCAGAAGGCTATCACGGGTAAAGTCGTCAATATTCACCGTAGTCCTCTCAGGTCTTGCCGACAGGGAGAGGTCTGCCTCAATTTCTCCGGTCAGAGCGCCCAGCATACCCTCGGCAATACAAAGGTAGCCTGCCGCACCCGAGTCAACAACCTCTGCCTCTGCCAACGCGGGAAGCAGATCGGGAGTTCTGGCGAGGGAGGCGCGCGCCTCCTTTACGACGAGGCGAAGGAAGTCCTCTACCGAGGATGTGTTGTTTATATTTTTCGCCGCGTACTCTGCGCTCTCACGGAAAACGGTGAGAATCGTACCCTCAGTAGGGTTCTGTACCGATGAATAGGCTGTCTTTATACCCGAGAGATACGCCTTGGCAAAATCCGTAGCGTCTGCCGTCTCAAGCTGTGCCAAGTACTGATTTATACCCGCAAATATCTGCGAGAGAATAACGCCCGAATTGCCGCGAGCCGAAAGAAGCGCCGCGCGGGAAAAGTTGCGGGAGGCCTCTCCGATAGAGGCATACCCGTCTGCAAGAGCTGAGATGCCACCCGAAAGCGTAGCAAACATATTTGTTCCCGTATCGCCGTCGGCAACGGGAAAAACGTTAAGTGAATTAAGCTCTGCCATATGTTTATTAAGAACGGTGGCACCGCAGTAAAGCATCTCTTTATAGCGCGCGCCGTCAATTTTTAAGTTGCTCATTAATTCCTCCGAGGATGAATAATTAATTAAAAATATTTTTCCATTTTATTAATTATATATTTTAACAAACAACTTAACATCAACTCAAAATCAATTATTGTTGAAAAAAGTGGGTTATTTCGTCTGTTTTTGCCGAAATAACCCAAAAATTATTATTTATTCATCAAGAGTAACTACAAATCTGGCTCCGCCGCCCTCGGCATCCTCTATGGCGATACGGCCGCCGCAGATGGTAAGAATACGCTTTGCCAGAGGGAGACCGAGTCCGTGACCCGCCTGCTCTCTTGAATTGTCGTGCTGATAAAACTTATCAAATACCCGCTTCTTAGCGTCGTCGGGAATACCGGGCCCTCTGTCCTCAACGATAAAGGTTATGGTCTTATTCTCCTTCATCAATCTGAGCTTGATAAGTCCGCCGTGGGGACTAAACTTTATGGCGTTGCTGATCAGGTTGTCCCACACATGCCGCATAAGCCCCTCATTGCCAAGGTACTTTACGCTGTCAAGCTCTACGTCAAAGTCAAGCTCCTTATCCATCCAGGCACCCTCCATACCAAGCAACGACTCCCGTATCTGCTCATCAAGATGATAGTACTGCTGGTTGGTCTCAATGGACTGATTCTCCAGCTTGGATATAAGGAGTATATTGCCAACCAGGTCGGAAAGACGGCCTGTGTTATAGAGTATCTTCTCAACATACTGCTGCTGATCGGGTGTAAGATTGTCTCCCTGAAGGAGCGTGGAGTAGCCCTCTATGGCGGCTATCGGCGTCTTGAACTCGTGAGAAACATTAGAGGTAAAGTCGCGCTGGAGCATCTCGGTGCTGCCAAGCTCGGCAACCATCATATTAAAGCCGGAATACACCTCCTGTATCTCGGCAGAGTCGGACGTCTTGTCAAGACGAACGTCAAAGTCACCGTCGGCAACCCTCTCCATAGCACCGCTGAGATGCTTTATGGGGTCAAATATCCACTTGGACATAAGGTAGGAGAAGGCAAGACCGAAGGTCAAGGCAACTGCGGAAATCAGCAGAGCAAGCTCGGTATAGTCAAGCTCTATACCCCATATCCTGAGGAACTGGGCAACACCGTATCCAAGCCAGATATTTATGAAAAGCGAGACGGCAACTACTATAAAGAGTCGCCATCTCAGGCTGAAGCCCTCTCGTTTCTTCTTTCTGAACTGATCAAATACCTCCCGCGCCCTGCCGTAATAGCCGCGGCGCTCATCGGTAGACTCGTTATTCTTCTTTTTCATAGCTTGATCACCTTATAGCCCACGCCGCGCATAGTAACTATCTTGAAATCGGTGTTGTCACGGAAGCGCTCACGGAGGCGTCCGATATGTACATCAACGGTGTGGGTATCGCTCTCATTATCATATCCCCAGATGTCATCCATCAGCTGATGGCGTGTGAATATCTTGCCGGGAGATGCCGCCATCTTATAGAGCAGCATAAACTCCTTCTGCGGCAAAACATAGCTCTGCCCGTCGGTGGTGACGGTAAGCGAGTCAATCTCCATTACGGTATTGCCGACCGTCTGTCTTCGCTCGCTGATCATCTGAGCGCGACGAAGGAGAGCCTGCACGCGCAGGACCATCTCGTTTACATTAATGGGCTTTACCATATAGTCATCGGTGCCTGCAAGGAAGCCGCGGCGCATATCGTCAAAGCTGTCCTTTGCGGTGATCATAAGCACGGGGGTGGTGTTTCCGCTCTCACGGAGCTGACGGACAAGCTCGTATCCATCCACCTCGGGCATCATTATATCAGAGATGATTATATCATAATAATCACCGTCAATAGCCGAAAGCGCCTCGCGACCGTTGGCAACGCCCTTTACCGAATAGCCGTTCTTTGTAAGCACGTGGGTAAAGAGCTGACGCAGCTCGCGGTCATCCTCTGCAATAAGTATCTTAAGCATCAGAAATCCTCACATAAAAAATATTCTGCTTATATTTTACCCCGAAACTGTTAAATTGTCAACCGATGATTTGTCAATTTTTATTTAATAAAGGAAATGCCCCTCGGAGCAAGGTCCGAGGGGCTTTGTTTTATATTACAGCTTTATACTGTTTTTCAGCCGATCAATATGCAACTGTGATCGCGCTGAGATAATCGTTTGCTGTGCAGGTGATGGTGCAAACACCGTCTGCAATAGCGATGGTGAAGTTATCCGCGCTGGAATGTGCCTTTACGGAAACAGATGCACCCTCAGCAACACTTAGGCTGATAACTGTACCTGCATTAACCTGTACCCAACCGCCGCCGTTGTCAGCAAACTTGCCGCTTGTGGCGTCAACGGTAAGACCCTCGTATGAACCTACCGAGCCCTCAATATGAGCGCCGTTGGTCGCAGAGAGATTAATGGTAGCAGCCTTGTCGTATACTATGGGATAAAATACGGTGATGGATCCAAGGTAATCGTTAGCCGTGCAGGTGATGGTACAAACACCGTCTGCAATAGCGATGGTGAAGTTATCCGCGCTGGAGTATGCCTTTACGGAAACCTCTGCGCCATCAAGCACATTAAGTCTGATAACAGTACCCGCGTTAACCTGTGTCCAGCCGCCGTTGTTGTCTGCAAACTTGCCGTTTGTAGCGTCAACCTCAAGACCCTCGTACATACCAACGCTACCCTGAATGCTTGCGCCGGTTGCAGAAAGATCAATGGTGGTGCTCTCCTCGTATACTACGGGGTAAACGATGGATACAGAGTAGAAGTAGTTGTTGCCTTCTGTGTGAGAAATTGTGATTACACAATCCGACCAAGCAGTATAGGTGAAGATTTCGTTGGTCATCTTCTCATAGGTAATGTCACCGTCGCTAAGGTTGTAGGAGGTGTAATCCTTATAGCCGTGAACAGTAACCTTTGCACCCTCTCTTACTGCGAAGGAGAAGGAGCCGTTCTTAACCTGAGAGTTGTCAGCGCCGTTGTCACCGATGGTGATGCCCGAGAAGTCAACAACAGAATCCTTGTAGTTACCCTCATTGCCGAAGGTGATCTCGGTGTTTTCTTCAATAAACTTGGGAACCGATACCTCAATGTAGGTGATATAGGACTTGTTCCAAGCGGGCTCTTCCTCTGTACCAACATTAACCGCCTCAATAATTACGGTGGAGGCATATAAGGGAGTGAATACATACTGTGCATTGCTGTTCATCTCAACAGGAACGCCGTCAACGAGAACGAGAAGCTGACCGTAGTTGGTGTCAAAGCCCTGAACTGTGAGGGTTGCAAGAGCGGGAAGGATGAAGATGATCTGAGAATCCGAACCAAGCTGCGCGCCGCCGGAGTGGGTCTTGCAGGTACCGGAAACCGACATGCCGGGAATGCTACCAAGAATGCCTGTTACGTCGCCCTCTATGGGAGAGCCGCCGAATACATACTTGCCATCACCGAGAGGACACTCAATAGAGATCTGGCAGAGATAGTTATTCTCAAGACCCTCGTAAATAACGGTGCAGTCCTCAAAGAACATTACGGATTGCGTTGAGTCATAAACGAAATCGGTCGTATCGCCCTCTGGGTAAAGCTTATAGGAAGCATAATTAGGATCTGCGTAAGGAGTAACGGTTATAACAGTGCCGGCCTTAACCTGGAAGGAGATAGTACCGGTGATCTGGATCTCGTTGCCGTTGTGTCTTACGCTGCCGCTTATGGTAACTCTGGGATTGTTCTGAACCGACTCAAGTCCATCTACGGTGGTGAAGTCAAGAACGGTATTCTTGGTAAACGCGGGATCTGCGTTGGGATCCTCGTAGGTTACCTTAACGGATGCAGTCTTGCCGCCGTAGGAGAATACTACCTCATACTCGCCTGCTGCGGTGTTATCAACTGCGCTGGAGTCAACGGTATAATCGGAGACGGTGCGTACGGAGTTGTCGGAATAGTAAGCCTTTACCACAACGCCATCAAGCGAGATCTCGTTGCCTGTTGCGTAGTTGGTATTCATACCCGAAACCTTGATTTCCTCAAGAGTGGGCGCCTGTGGAGCCTCTTCATCGGGATTGATGATGATAGAGTAGATATAGAGGTCGCCTGTGGAAAGAAGGATAACCTCGGTCTCTTCAGCATAGTACTGGCTGAGCATATTTGCGCTTGCGGTGCCTACGCCGTTAAGGGTGAAGAAGTTGTAGTTAGGATATGTCTCAACGGTTACGGTAGAGCCTGCGGGAACGGTGAACTTAATGAACGCGCCAGACTTCATATTGAGAGAGTTGGCGTTGCTGTTCCAAGCCACATTACCCTTCTCTGCGCTGATCAGCAGACCTTCCCAGGTGAGTGTCGCGCCCTTATCAATAGTGGTTGTGGTATCAAAGGTGTGAGATGTGCCTGTGGTGCTGGAGCCGCCGTTGAAGTAGTAATAATCTCTGTCGTCAACCTGTACCTCATCAGAGGAGGGATCCCAGGGATCAAGATAAGAAACCTTACCGTTGGTGGTGCCAAAGATAACCTTGAAGTCGCTGTAAAGCTTAGCCTCCTCATCGGTGAGGAATCTCATACCTGCAACAGCCTCGGTAATAGCACCTGCGCCTGTGTTGTTGTACTCAACGAACTGAACGGTCTCGTCGGTGGGCTTTGCATTCATAGAAACATATCTCTCGTTCTTACTGTTGCTGAAGCCTGCAAGGGAGATATGACCGCCAAGCTCGGAGTTGATAACAGCTACTGCTGCGTATGCGCCCCAAGGACGACCGATAGCAGTCTTGCCCTCCATAACGCCCTCGTCAGCGGTGAACTTACAGCCGTCAAAGATAGCGCCGTATACGATAGCGTCTGCCGCGCCCTTGTTAGAGCCCTTGAAGGCGGTGAGATAGCCCGCTGTACCGCCGTCATCCTTCACTGTATCAATAACGTGAACCGTACAGTTCTTGAAGTAGGTGGTGTTGTTGGTACCGAAGATGAAATCGGTGTAGCCGGAGATAAATACATTCTCAAAGTACTGACGACCGGTAAAGAGCTCAAGGGTATCCTGGATACCGAGAAGTCTGGAATCGGTCATAATGAATCTGTCGGACATAACGAGAAGGGCAAGAGCTCTCTCAATGCCGAGGCCTGCCTCATCCATTCTATCCTGAGAGTTCCAGTAGTTAGAAATGGTGATGCCCTCCATCACGCAGTTAACCGCGCTCTCTCTTACAGCAACGGTAGCGGTGGAATCGGTGGTGTGGGTGAATCCGCCTGCGTCAATCTGACCGTAGATAGAATCCCACTCAATTATTGTTGTTTCAGCATTCTCGCCGCGAATAGTAAGGTTGGGGATGGTGATCTCAAGCTTTTCTTTATAGAGACCAGGGAGAAGCTCAATAACCTTCTTTGCATTTGCATCTGCGCCTGCAAGGAAGTCAAGTGCCTGCTGAATGGTGCTGCATACATAATACTTACCGGAAACGTCGCAACGGAGTCCTTCGTAGTTAGGATCTACAAGCACGTTGATAACACCATCCTCATCGGGCTCGGGCTTGATGTTGGTTACGTGTATGATTGCGTTTGCAGAAACCTTTTCCTCGCCGTAAACATAGGATACGGTGAGAATCTTCTCTCCTGCGGTAGAAAAATCTACATCAGAGAGAGTGTAGGCTGTGCCAACGTTGAAGCTCTTCTTGGCTTCGCCGAGTGAGCCCTCTACGATTACCGACAGACCGGTAAGATCAAGAGTAGCACCTACGGGATATACTTCCTTAAAGCTGTGGTTGAAGTATACGCCGTTGCCTGCGGAGGAGTTCTGAGCAAGCTTCTCAATAGCGTCATAGTGAAGAGCAACGCTCTCGGGCTTGTAAACATTTACATTAAACTTGATAGACTCGTAATCCTTGTAGCTTACGGTTACGGCATATGTGCCAGACTGACCGAGATTTACAAGAGAGGTATCAACGGTAACATCCTCAAGAGCGAGAGGCTCGGTCTTGCCGTTTGCATAGGTTGCATTGAGGCGGAGACCGCTGAGGTCAAGCTTCTGACCGCAGAGATAATCTACGGTACCTGCGGATACGAGCTCAAAGCCGTTTTCCTCAGACTTCTCAACTATGCAGGAAAGCTCAAGATAGAAGATATCCTGAGTACCGCCGTTCTTACCGCGGCTGATAACCCACTCGCCTGCAGTAACATCAACCTCAATCTTAACAACTGGGCTGGACTGGTTATTGCCGGCGAACTCAATGTCGTGCTTTACGCCCTCGGGGCCGCTAACGGTGATGAACTGTGTTTCAGCACCGCTGGAGCCGTTCTGAACGAGGAAGATAAGCTTGCCGCTGCCGGGAACGTCAACCTTGATCTTTGTAGTGGAGCTGCCGATCTTAACCGACTTGATGTACTCAACGCCCTCAAAGGTCTTGGTTCTGTTTCTTATCTCAGAGCCGGAAACGATAGTGAACTTGCTATTGATAGAATCGGCGGAGAGAGTTCCTGTTTCAAGCTCGCTGATGTTAAGAGAATACTTTACTCTCTCATAGCCATCGGGGATGATCTCCTCACCGCAGATGTCACAAACCTTGTCGCCGTCTTCGTCTGCACACTCGGATGCGGGCTTGCCGCAAACCTTACAGATGTGACTGCCCTCCTCTGCCTCGCACTCAGTGAGAACCTTGCCACATACAGAGCAGTTGTGGCTGTCACCGCGTGCCTTACAGTCGGAAAGCTTAGCACCGCAGACAGAACAGTTGTGGCTGCCCTCTGCCGCGCTACAATCGGAGAGACCCTTGCCGCATATTGCACAGTTGTGGCTGCCCGCAGCAGCCTCACACTCGGAGAGCTTTGTCTCACAAAGATCACATGCGTGATCCTTGTTCTCATCCTTGTGCTCGCAAGCAGGAGGGGTGTCATTCTTTTCAAGCTCTGCCTGACACTTGTCGCAGATGTAGTCGCCGTTTTCGTCTATGTGCTCCTCACAAGGCGGATTTATCAGATCGCCAATGACCGGAATCTTGCTGAGAAGATCACAGGAGGAAAGAGCGAACACAGATAAAACGAGCATTACTACTAAGAAAAGTGCTGTTTTTTTCATAGTTTTTCTCCTTTTTTGTTTTATATGATATTTGCTAAGAAAACTAAATCAAGCTTGGTATTATGCTCCCTGAGAATCACCTGTGATCTCAAAGGAAACATTGGTGAACTCAACGAGAGTGCCACGGTTCGCGAACATACCGACATACATATAGTCGTTGTCCTTGGCAACGAGATCAAAGTCATAGTAGGTCTCGCTGAGAGTCTTGTCACCGAGAGAAACGCTGACGGTCACCGTCTGTCCTACGCGGGAGATAGAGAGGGTGTAAACCTCGCCAACCTCATAGAAGCCGCCGAAGGATGTACCCTTAGAGAGCTTTGTATTCTCTCTGCTGAAGAAGGCGTATGTGGTATCGGTGCCGTCGCAGAGAAGTCCTGCAGTAAGATAGTTAGACTTTATAGCCGCGTTCTGTGTAGGAACATAGCAGTCGTCACGGAGCATCAGACCGAAGCCCGCCTGCTTGGTATTACCTGTGTTAAGGATCTTCGCGGTGGCGGTCACGGTAAAGTTTTTGGATACATCAACCTGTCTGAAGAGGAAGGCAAAGCCGTCCTGGGAGGAGGCGAACTTACCCTTGTTGCTGCCGCTCTCCAGAGTCTGACCTACCTTGAACACACCGGGAGATGTCTCGGTAGCATAGTAGCCGTTGGATGCCGAGGTGGGATTTCCGCCCGTATCACCGAAGGCGGTGCCGTACCAGCCCTCAGTGGTGGTAGCAAACCACTCCTGCTCACCGAACTTATCAAGAGCGGGAGCCTGGTAATCTACATATACATAGTCGGGGTTAACAACAAGGTCTGCCTCGGTGGGCGCGGTGATGTCCGAGAGAACATAGTCGCCGATGCCTTCAAGATCTGAAAGCTCGGTAGCAAGGCTGTATGCAACGAACTTGGCGCCGTAAATATTAAGGTGGGTCTTGTCAATAGAATCCCAGTTGGGAACAACGGTAGTGCCGTCTGTATCAAGCATACCAACGGTTATTGCGTGGTAATTTCTGATAGTATCAAAGCCCTTGGATGAGTACTCTGCCTTGGTGATGGCGGTAAGGTCTACCACATCAACATCAAGCGCGGCACCGAGATCACGGATGGCCTGTGCGTAATCGCCGTTTTCTGTGATGTGCGCCTCACTGCCTGAGTAATCGTCCTTTGCCTGTGCTCTGACGATGGGAGTGCAAAGAATGGGGGTTGCACCCGCCTCAAGAGCCAGCTTTATGTAATACTCGTTGAGATAATAGCCGAAGGAGGTGGGATCGTTATGATCCTTTGAGGCATCGGTAAATCTACCGGCATCCTCGCTCTTCTCATCATTATGACCGAAGCCGATAATAAGATAATCGCCTGCCTTAAGGCTGTTCTTAAGGGTAGTATAGTTTTCCTCCTCAATAAAGCTCTTTGAGCTTCTGCCGGAGAGAGCAAGGTTTTTAACGGTTGCCTTGCTGTCAAGATAGTTGCCGAGCTGAGTGCCGTAGCCGTATCTGGGATAGTAATAGCCATCGGAGAAGGAACATACGGTAGAGTCGCCCACAAGATATATGGTCATAGCTTTAAGCTCCTCAGGTGTGGGATCGGGATCGGGTGTAGGATCGGGATCGGGTGTAGGATCGGGATCGGGTGTAGGATCGGGGTCGGGAGTAGGACCGGGATTGGGAGTAGGATCGGGATTGGGAGTTTCATTTCCGCCGTCAGTATTGCCACCGTCAGTATTACCACCGTCGGTATTGCCGCCGTCGGTATTGCCACCGTCGGTAGTGTCTCCGATACCGGGGATTTTAGTAATAAGATCGCAAGATGCAAGGGTTAACATTGAAAAAACAAGAAGCAGCGCAATTATTGCCAATCTCTTTTTCATATCATATCTCCTTAGATATTTTTGATTACACCCTCAT
This sequence comes from Eubacteriales bacterium, assembly GCA_045533775.1. GTDB lineage: Bacteria > Bacillota > Clostridia > Oscillospirales > CAG-272 > UBA1740. Next base: position 22,890 of record JAZSIK010000037.1, on the reverse strand, counting down.
TATAACATAGTATACAAAAGATTTCAATATGGTTATTATTTTTTGTAAAATATATACAAATATATTCATTAAAAATGACAATGACACAGGGAGGTGAATATTTTTCATGATCAAAAAAATGATACTTTCCGCCAAAGTAATATCAAAATTACAATAAAAAATCGGCAGAGACAACCCTGCCGATTTCAGAAAAGTATTTATTTATGCAAAATTGGGAAGAACAACGAACTGCAGAACACAGTAAGCTACATACATACACAGCAGACTAATGCCCTGCCATCTCTGAAGCTTGCCGCTCTTGTTGAATATAGTAGGGAGAGTAAGTATACCCATAGCAACAAACACGAGGGGAATATCAAAGATGAGAGATGCGTTCATACCCATAAATGTTGCGTCTGCGGGAACGTCAAAGGGATTTATGGTGATAGCCGTACCGGAAACGAGAACGAGGTTGAAAATATTAGCACCGATAATGTTGCCGAGAGAAAGCGCGCCGTGTCCCTTCATAAGAGAGGTAATGGCAGTCACAAGCTCGGGAAGGCTAGTGCCGAGAGCAACAATGGTGAGAGAGATTATGGTTTGAGGAACATTAAGCTTCTCCGCTATAACGATCGCGTTATCAACCAGGAGTTCTGCTCCGATGGCAATAACGAGAGCAGAAACGATCAGCATAACGATATCCTTGATAAGACCTGCCGCAGAGGACTTTTCGGGCAGAGCGGGATCTGCAAGCTTCTCTTCCTCCTGCTCGGGCTCTGCCTCAGTAGGATTTTTCTTCATATTGATCACATTGATGATCATATAAACAACAAAGCCTACGAGAAGAACTATACCCATCCAAAGCTCAAACTTGCCAAACAGATAGGCGCACAGTGCATAAAATGCCATCGCGCCAAAGAAGAAGCATACAGGGAAAATAAGCGCCTTCTTATCTGCCTTGCCGGGCTTGATCGCAACTGTGATAGCCGCGATAAGAGATGTGTTACAGATTATAGAACCGATAGCGTTACCGTATGCCATAGCTCCACTGCCGTTAGCTGCGCCGATGGCAGAGGTCATAACCTCGGGAAGCGTGGTACCGATGGAAACTACGGTTGCACCGATGAGAAGCTCGGGCAGGTGGAAGCGCTTTGCAATTCCTGTCGCCGCATCAACGAACCAATCTCCGCCCTTGATCAGCAGAATAAAGCCGAAGGCAAGCAAAAAGACATAATCCGGAATAAAATCAAACATTTTGAGTTCTCCTTTTTATATTTATTTAATAAACGAAGTAATGAATATCTCCAGACCGATGAAGATGAGAATGGAGCCGCCGAATATGGCAGATTTGCCTGCGAGAGCCGTGCCAAACTTCTTGCCAAGCCAGATGCCCGCAAAGCAGATGACAAAGGTAACAAGAGCGATTATCAGCGCGCAGACGACCGCCTGCAAAGCATTGTAATCCGAGATGGTAAAGCCGACCGACAGCGCGTCTATGGAGGTCGCCACGCCCTGCACCAGCAGAGCGGTCACACCAAGCTTCTTGGGTACGGGGCACTCTTCCCCACCCTCTGCGTGACACTTATACTCTTTTATACCCTCATATAGCATCTTGCCGCCTATGAAGCCGAGCAAACCAAGAGCAATAAAGGGGATCAGCGCCTCAAAAAAGGAAAAGACAGAGGCGAGCGAATGAACGCATATCCAGCCGATAAAGGGCATAGCACCCTGGAACAGACCGAATACTCCCGCGGCGAGTCCCATCTTGGTACGGGGCATATCAGGCTCGTTAAGTCCGTTCGCCAGCGAGACCGAAAAGGCATCCATAGCAAGTCCGATGCCGATCAATATACTGTTAAAGAAGAAAAGAAAGTTGAACATATCTATCCTCAATCAAAAATCCATAAAAAAAGTATGACCGCGCGGTCATACCCTACAAAAATGAGAGGTCATGTAAGCTCGCGCAATACATGAGTCTCGCAATTTAATTCAAGCCAGGTCACACGACCAGGATGTTGACTTGAAACGCCCTGCGCTTGCTACTCCCTCATACAAATTGTAGTATAGCATAACTTACAGGATTTGTCAATAGTTTCTTTGCCAAATCTTATCCGAAGGAAAGGGGCGGTTCTGCCGCCCCCCTTTATTATTTAATGAACATAGCGTCTCCAAAGGAGAAAAAGCGGTATTTCTCATCAACCGCGATTTTGTAGGCGTTCATCACCTTGTCCCTGCCTGCCAGGGCGCTGATAAGCATAATCAGAGTGCTCTCGGGCAGATGGAAATTAGTAATCAGGGCATCAATAGCCTTGAACTTATAGCCGGGATATATAAATATAGCCGTTTCGGCATTCATAGGATGAACTATGCCGTCGGGATCGGACGCGCTCTCAAGCACACGACAGGAGGTGGTACCAACGGCGATAATACGGCCGCCATTTGCTCTGCGGCGATTGATCTCATCGGCGGTCTGCTGCGAGATATGGAAATACTCACCGTGCATCTCGTGGTCGGCAATTTTATCCACCTTTACGGGACGGAATGTACCAAGACCCACGTGGAGAGTGACCTCACCGTATCCCACACCCTTTGCGCGAATGCGGTCAAGAAGCTCGTCGGTAAAGTGCAACCCCGCGGTAGGAGCGGCGGCAGAGCCCTCCTCCTTTGCATATACAGTCTGATAGTCATCCTTATTTTCCAACTTCTTTGTGATATAGGGAGGCAGAGGCATATTGCCGATGACGTCAAGAACCTCGTAGATGCTCTTATACTTCTCGGTATCATACTCAAATCTCACCGTTCTGTTACCCCCCTCAACGATGGAGGTAACGGTGGCGCGGAGTATACCCGCAAAGTCAAAGGTTGCGCCCACCTTGGCGCGCTTGCCGGGACGGACCAGCGTTTCCCACTCCCCGTTCTCCAGCATACGAAGCAAAAGCAGCTCCATATCCGAGCCTGTTTTCCCGGATTTGCCCAGCAAACGGGCGGGGATAACCTTTGATGAGTTTACTACCAGCATATCCTCGGGATTCAGGTAGTCAATTATATCGCGGAAGATCCTGTGCTCTACCCTACCGCTCTCACGGTCAAGCAGCATAAGGCGGCAGCCGTCACGCTCGTCGCTGGGCGACTGGGCAATAAGCTGCTCGGGCAGATCGTAGTAAAAGTCCTCGGTGGCAAGATCGGTAGCCACACGGTCGTTAATTATTATATCCTTATTCATTTTGTCCCTTCGGTTTGTTAAATCATATATTATTAGCAGGGATATTATACACTAAAGAAAAAAATAAATCAAGATATGAGAGCACTTTTTTCTCAGAAAGGACGGATAATGAATAAAAAAGAGATTTTTTCGGGGTCAGGCTGTGCCCTTGTGACCCCTTTTATGAACGGAGAGATAGATTATTTTGCGGTTGGCGAGCTGATAGATATGCATATTGCCGCCGGCACCGATGCGCTGATAGTGGGTGGAACGACGGGTGAGGCGGCAACCCTGTCGGATACCGAGAGATACCGTCTGTACTCCTACGCAAAGGAAAGAGTGGCGGGCAGGACAAGGCTTATTCTCGGTACGGGTACAAACGATACAAGGGTGGCGCTTTCCCACGCGAGATTTGCCGAGAGGCTTGGCTGTGACGGCGTACTGATGGTGACACCCTATTACAACAAAGGAACCGAGAGAGGAATAGAAAAACACTACTTATCGGTAGCAGAAACGGTAGATTTGCCAATTATAGTTTACAATGTGCCCTCAAGAACGGGTGTTAACCTCGGCATTGAGCTACTTGACCGCTTGGCAGATCACGAGAATATTGTGGCGATAAAGGAAGCTCAGGACTCGGCAGACCGACTTGCAGAGCTGGCTGTGCTGAGTGACCGACTGGATCTGTATGCGGGCAATGACAGTCAGATTTTTACTACTATGATGCTGGGCGGACGGGGTGTGATCTCGGTGGCGGCAAATGTTCTGCCCCATCTTATACGGGAGCTGTGTCAAAAATGTCTCGCAGGTGAGGTGGAGGAGGCAAGAGGACTACAGATTCGCCTTCTGCCCTTTATTAAATCTCTGTTTTTAGAAACTAACCCCTCGCCGATAAAATATGCGATGGCAATAGAGGGGCTTTGCTCCCCCGAGCTGAGGCTCCCTCTCAGCGAGCCCTGCGAAAAAACAAAAGTGGCGGTTTCGGCAAGACTGCACGGAATAAGGGAGACAAAATAAAAAAATCCCCGAATGATCGGGGATTTTTCATCGTTTTTTATCAACGTCTGTTTTGGGGTAGCTTATTATCAAGCAGGCGTCTGTTAACGGTTTCTATTTTATCAATAGTTATATTTTTTGCGTTTTGCGATAAGGAATATCAGGGTAACTACGCAGGACAAAAGCTCTGCCATAATAACAGACATCCATACACCGTCAAGCTCAAGAAGCTCGGGCAGTAAAAGCACCGCCACCACCTGAAAAACAAGAGTACGCAAGAAAGATATTATAGCCGAGACAAGACCGTCGTTCAGGGCGGTGAAGAAGGAGGAGCCGAAAATGTTGAAGCCCGTCACAAAATATGAGAAGGTGAAAATTATGAATCCGCGCAGGGTTATCTCATAGAGCAAGGCGTCATATCCCACGAATAACTTACACAGAGGCACCGCCAGAAGCAGAGCTACTGCAACCATAATCGCTCCCGTAAGTAAGACGATATTAACACTCTTCTTACGCAGGCTCTTCAGCTCGTCGGTATTGCCCGCTCCGTAATGGAAGCTGACTATAGGAGCAGAGCCGATTACAAAGCCGATAAATATGGCGATAAAGATAAAGTTTACATACATAATCGTGCCGTAGGCGGCAACGCCGTCCTCCCCTGCAAAGCGCAGAAGCTGGAAGTTATACAGTATTGTGACTATGGAGGATGAAATATTGCTCATCAGCTCGGAGGAGCCGTTGAAACAGGCGGCGAGCAGAACCTTCATATACGCCTTTGTTCTCGTAAAACTGATAAGCGAGGTCTTTGACGAAGCAAAGTAGAACACGGGAATTATACCGCCGAGCAGCTGGCTTATGGCGGTGGCCGCCGCGGCTCCGATGAGCTGCCAGCCAAAGACACCTATAAACAGAGCATCAAGCACCATATTGCCGACTCCGGCAATAACGGTCACCCATAGTCCGAGCTTTGGCTTCTCGGCGGTGACGAAGAAGTTCTGGAAGGTGTTCTGCAGCATAAAGAAGGGCAAGCCCAACAGAACTACCCTGCTGTATACCACAGCATACTCAAGCAGATCGCCCTCGGCACCCAGAAGAATTGCAACAGGACGGACAAATATGATACCCAGAACAGCCAGAACCGAGCCCATAATCGCCGTGGCGATGATAATAAAGGTGAAATACTGATTCGCTTTTTCTCTATCACCAAGTCCCAACGTCTTGGCAACTACGGCAGTACCTCCCGTACCGAGCATAAAGCCGAAGCCGCCCAGCACCATAATCAGAGGAAAGATGAGATTTACTGCTGCAAACTGAGTTTTGCCGACCAGATTAGATACAAAAACGCCGTCTACAACACCGTAGATGGATGTGAAAATCATCATAACTACCAACGGAATAACGAACTTAATAAGTCTTGTGTAGCTGAAATGATCCGAAAGCTGTATTTGTTCCTTCATTTTTTCCTCCTTTATTGCATTTGATTAGTATTTTATCACATACATTTGCAAATGTCAACGATTTATCGGCTGAAAAATAGCTAAAAAAAAGGCGATATTTATTTTATTTTTGTTTACTTTTTATGTTGACTTTTTTCGCTATCAGGAGTACAATATGTAGCGCTAATAAAAAGTATATTTTATGAAAGAAGACATTAATATGGAAACGCTCTTATCGCTTTCAATCGCACTTATCGCAGGTCTTTTGCTCTCCCGTATCACAAAGAAGCTTGATCTGCCCGCAGTCACCGCATATCTTGTAGCAGGTATTTTAGTTGGCCCCTGCTGTCTTGGTGCTCTCGGAATAGAGGGTATTGGGTTTAATAACCAGGACTACGTTGATTCATTCTCTATCGTATGTGATGTTGCTCTTGGCTTTATTGCTTTTTCTATTGGAAACGAGTTCAGACTTAACCAGCTCAAGAAAATCGGACGTCAAGCAACTATCGTAGGTATTCTTCAGGCTGTAATCACCACCCTCATAGTTGACGCTGCGCTTATTGGACTTCATTTTGCAATTCCCAGCTTCCTCAGCATTGAGGCGGCGATCATTCTCGGCGCTATAGCATCTGCCACCGCTCCCGCGGCAACGCTGATGGTTGTAAGACAGTATAAGGCAAAGGGTCCCGTCACAGATATGCTGCTGCCCGTTGTTGCACTGGATGATGCGGTCGGTCTTGTAATATTTGCAATTTCCTTTGGCGTTGCTAAGGCTCTTAACGCAGGCACGGTCAACATTATTTCAGTTATCGTAGAACCTCTTATTGAGATCGTGGCATCTCTGCTGCTGGGCTCTCTGATGGGTTTAATCTTCCATATCTGCGAGAGATTCTTCCACTCCAACTCCAAGCGCATCTCGGTTTCCATAGGCTTTGTTCTTCTGACTATCGCGCTGTCTCAAATGAAGTTTGAGGTTGCAGGAATACACATAGGCTACTCTTCGCTACTCACCGCTATGATGCTCGGTACTATCTTCTGCAACATCTGTGACTTTTCCGAGGAGCTTATGGAAAGGGTTGATAAATGGACTGCTCCCCTGTTCGTGCTCTTCTTCGTTTTGTCCGGTGCGGAGCTTGATCTGAAAAAGGTATTTTCGGATCCGCTTATCATTATTATAGGTATTGTTTATATAATCTTCCGTTGCGTCGGTAAGTACACCGGCGCGTACACCAGCGCAAAGATCTCAAAGTGCGACGATAATATCGTAAAATATCTCGGCATTACCCTATTCCCCCAGGCGGGTGTTGCCCTCGGTATGGCGGAAATGGCAGAAGAGTTCGGAGAGATTGGCAAAATGGTTTCAACCATCACCCTCTTTGCCGTTCTGATCTACGAAATAGTAGGCCCCGCCCTTACCAAGGAGGCTCTGCTCAAGGCAGGTGACATTGATCCCGAGAAGAGAAGAAGCGCCCGTCACGCTCATGTGGAAAATATGCCCGAGCATAAGAAGGAAAGACATCTGCGCCGTACCGCCATCAAGGAGGAGATCAAAAAGCTCATCCGCGCAGGCAAGGACATCGGCGATAACAAAGAATAAAAAACGCCCTCGGTATTCCTTGGAGTACCGAGGGATTTTATTTAATAAAATAGATTATTTCCCGTCATTTTCCGCAAGCCTTGCAACCGCCTCGGCTCTCTCCTTACATATAGCTCGCCAGGAGGGAATGGTGGTCAGAAGCTCTGCAAAATCAGAAAGCACCTTGGGTATATCAATCTTCTGAGGGCAGGCGTGAACACAGGCACCGCAGGAGATACAGGCGGTGGGGCGCTTATCCTCGGGCATAAACTCAATCTTTGAGGCGCTGTTCACACCGGGCGCATAGCGCAGATCGTTGTATACCTCTATAAGCATAGGGATATTGAGTTCCATAGGACATCCCTCGGTACAGTAGCGACAGGCGGTACAGGGGATGCTGTTCTTAAGGCTCTCGGCTATGCCGTAGAGAACCTCAACCTCAGAGTCGGAGAGAGGCTTTTCCTCATTAAAGGTGCGCAGATTGTCCTCCAGCTGCTCCATAGTAGTCATACCGCTGAGGATAACGCCCATATTATCAAGACCCATAAGCCAGCGGAAGCACCAGGATGCCACGCTCTCATCGGGGCGAAGCGACTTAAGATGCTCCTTTGCTGAGTCGGGCAGCTTATCCACCAGCTTGCCGCCGCGGACGGGCTCCATAACCCAGATGGGAATATTCCACTTTGCCAGCAGCTCGCACTTTTCCTTTGCCCGTTGGAGAGTCCAGTCAAGGTAGTTCAGCTGGATCTGGCAGAACTCCATATGCTCGCCTGCCGCATCAAGAAACTCGCTGAGATTCTCAGGCAGACCGTGGGTGGAGAAGCCGAGGTGCTTTATTCTTCCCTGCCTCTTCTGCTCAAGGAGATAGTCAATTATGCCCCATCTCTCATCAAGGAATACCGAAATAGAGCTTTCGCTGACATTATGTAAAAGATAGAAATCAAAATAGTCAACGCCGCACTTCTTCAGCTGATGCTCAAAGATAACCGAGGGATCATAGGTATCAAGAACCTGATGACCGGGATATTTGGTAGCAAGATAATAACTATCGCGAGGATATTTTGCTAATATTTTACCCGTTACTATCTCGGAGTTGCCACCGTGGTAGGGATATGCCGTATCATAATAATTTATGCCCGCCTCCATAGCGCGATCAAAAAGACGCTCTGCCTCGGCAAAATCAATCTTATCCTCTGCGCCGAGGGTGGGCAGTCGCATAGCTCCGTAGCCCAGCATAGAGATCTTTTTTCCCTGAAAATCTATGTATCTCATAGTATACCTCCAATAATTACTATCATTATTATAAACTAAAGCGTGGGATATGTCAACAAAAAAAGTAAGAGTCGCGGAAAAACCGCGACTCTTTTATCAAAGGGCATTGCCTTTCTTTTTACAATTTTGATTTTCGTGTGGAAAATTATTAATACATTCCGCCCATATCGGGTGCCGCAGGCATAGCGGGTGCGGGCTCCTTCTTCTCGGAAACGACCGCCTCGGTGGTGAGCACGGTGGAGGCGATGGATGCCGCGTTCTGCAGAGCACTTCTGGTAACCTTGGCAGGATCAACGATGCCAGCCTCAATCATATCGCAGAACTTCTCGCTGTAAGCATCAAATCCGTAGCCGCTCTTGCCGCTCTCGCGAACCTTTGCCACAACAACAGAGCCGTCAAGACCCGCGTTGTCAGCGATCTGTCTCATCGGCGCGGTAAGTGCCTTTACAACCATCATAGCGCCTGTCTTCTCATCGCCGTCAAGGGTCTCAATAACCTTCTCAACAGCACCGATAACATTTACGAGAGCAGCACCGCCGCCGGCAACAATACCCTCCTCAACAGCCGCCTTGGTAGCATTGAGAGCGTCCTCAATACGAAGCTTCTTTTCCTTCATCTCCACCTCGGTAGCCGCGCCAACCTTAATAACGGCAACGCCGCCTGCAAGCTTGGCAAGGCGCTCGGTAAGCTTCTCCTTATCAAACTCGGATGTGGTAGTCTCAAGAGCAACCTTGATCTGAGCTACGCGCTCGGTGATGGCGATCTTGTCGCCAAAGCCGCCTACGATAATGGTGTTTTCCTTAGTGACCTTGACCTGTCTTGCACGGCCGAGCTGACCGAGAGTAGTATCCTTAAGATCAAGTCCGAGATCGGAGGTGATGACCTCACCGCCTGTGAGAGTAGCGATGTCAAGGAGCATCTCCTTACGTCTGTCGCCAAAGCCGGGCGCCTTAACTGCCACAACGGTAAAGGTGCCGCGCAGCTTGTTCAGCACGAGAGTGGTAAGAGCCTCGCCCTCCACGTCCTCGGCAACGATAAGCAGCTTTTTACCCGCCTGAACGATCTGCTCAAGGAGGGGGAGAAGATCCTGGATGTTGGAGATCTTCTTGTCGGTTACAAGAATAAGACAGTCGTCAAGAACAGACTCCATCTTATCTGTATCGGTAGCAAAATAGGGAGAGAGATAGCCGCGGTCAAACTGCATGCCCTCAACGACCTCGCTGTATGTCTCGGCGCTTCTGGACTCCTCAACGGTGATAACGCCGTCGCTGGTAACCTTCTCCATAGCGTCGGCAATAAGCTGACCGATAGTCTCATCGGAGGCGGAGATCGCACCTACGCGGGCAATATCCGCAGAGCCGGAAACGGTCTTGGACTGATTCTTCAGCTCGCAAACAGCGGCGTCAACCGCCTTGAAAACACCCTTACGCAGAATCATAGGATTTGCGCCGGCGGTAACATTCTTCATACCCTCGTGGATGAGAGCCTGTGCGAGAAGGGTAGCTGTGGTCGTGCCGTCGCCTGCCGCATCGTTGGTCTTGGTCGCAACCTCACGAACCAGGCTGGCGCCCATATTCTCAGCAGCATCCTCCAGCTCAATCTCCTTGGCGATGGTAACACCGTCATTGGTGATGAGGGGCGCGCCGAACTTCTTCTCAAGCACTACATTTCTGCCCTTGGGGCCAAGTGTGATTTTAACGGTATCGGCAAGCTTATCTACTCCGCGAAGAAGGGCGGAGCGAGCCTCCATACCGTAAAGAATATCTTTAGACATTGTATTTTTCCTTTCTTACTTACTCTACGATTGCCAGAATATCCGACTGACTGACGATGGAATACTCGGTGCCGTCAAGCTTTACCTCGGTGCCGCTGTATCTGCCGACGATAACCCTGTCACCAACCTTTACGGTCATCTTGACCTCCTTGCCGTCAACAAGTCCTCCGGGGCCAACCGCAACGACCTCAGACATCTGAGGCTTTTCCTTTGCTGTGCCGGTGAGAAGGATGCCGCTCTTGGTGGTCTCCTCTACCTCACTGGCCTTTAATACAACCTTATCAAATAAAGGCTTAATAGTCATTTTATTTCTCCTTTTAGTGTTTTTAGCACTCTTACGTTATGAGTGCTAACGCTTACAGCATATATTTTATACTATAAGACCTGAAAAGTCAATAGTTTTCTATTTTTTTCATAAATTGTTTATTTTTTGCTAAGACAGCTCGCGACGGAGCAGCTCCATTATTTTTTTCTCCTCCCTTGACACCTTTACCTGCGAGAGGCCGAGGATCCTTGCCGTTTCGGTCTGGGAAAGGTCGCGGAAGTATCTCAGTATTATGAGACGGCGGTGGGGATCGGACAGCTTTTCTATTGCCATACGGAGAGCAAAGCGGTCAAAGCTCTTGATCTCCTCGTCCTCGTCACATACTATACTACCGAGAGTGACGCCCTCGTCATCATCAAATGCCGCCTCATCCAGCGAGCGAATGGGAGAGGAGGCAAAGAGAGCCGAGGATGCATCCTGCGGGGAGACTCCAACCGCGGCGGCAACAGAGTCAATATCCGAGGGCTCGCCTGCTGAAAGTCTGCGTTCACGCTCGGCGCAGAGGATGGCGGATAACCGTTTTTCCTCCCTGGAAACCTTGATGATGCCGTCGTCACGCAGAAAGCGGCGGATCTCACCGAAGATCAGCGGCACGGCATAGGTGGAAAAGAGACAGCCGTGAGAGAAATCAAAGGTTTTTATCGCCTTGACAAGACCGAGATTGCCGCTCTCCACAAGATCGCTCATATCTGCTCCCCGCCCGGTAAATCTGCCTGCAATACTGTACACGAGAGGAGCATTCAGCAGAGCAAGACGCTCGCCCGCCTCCTCATCTCCCTCCCGATAGGCGCGAAGCAGCAACAGGTTTTCGTCATAGGGGCTCTTTTTTTCTTCTTTTGTTTTCATTCTTCCCTCACAGGTCAGGGCGAAAGTTTTTTCCTCATCAGAACGGTAGTGCCCACACCCGACTCCGAGCTTACGCTTAGGTAATCGGTAAAGCTCTCCATAACGAGAAAGCCCATTCCACATCTCTCGCCCGACTCCCCGGTGGTGAAGTGAGGACGGCGAGCAAGCTCTGTGTCCTCTATACCGCAGCCGCAGTCACGGATCTCAACGGTGATCTCTCTGTTGTCATAGAGTCTGACGGATATGTATATTTGCCCGGGTGCATCCTCCCCCGAGTCGCGATAGGCGTGGACAATACAGTTTGTAACCGCCTCGCTGACCGCAAGGCGCAGATCTCCCAGCTCCTCTACCGTAGGGTCAAGGGTGGATACGAAGGCGGAAATGACCGAACGGGATACCGACTCATTTATACTGATGGCAGGTAGACTGAGCTCCATCTCATTGATTTTCTTTTTCATTCTTTTCTCCTTCCTTTTCTATGACTTCATAGACAGGCCGCTGATATGCTCAACACCTGAAAGCCTCAGCAGCTTCTGCTGGATTTTTGACAGGCCTGTGACCTCTACCCGAGCGCCAAGAGTCTGCGCCCGCTCTACCCTGCCGAGAATAAGACCCAGCCCCGAGCTGTCCATAAACTCCACCTGTGAGAAATCTATTACAAGACAGTCGGTGCGGCTCTCAAAGAGCATAGAGTCAATTCTCTCACGCATATGCCTTGCCGTATGGTGATCCACATCGCACATAATACGGGCGGTAAGTATGCCGTCTGTCAGCGAAAAAATAACATCCTTTTGCATTTTAATTCTCCTTTGCTTTTTGCACCGATATTTTAGCACAGGAGAATCAAAAAACTTGTCGCAGACGGGCGATGGGATAAACTTTTTTTACCAAAGGGACAGGCGGCGTGCAATATTGCGCTTTACCTCCTCCTTTCTTTCCTTGTAGCTTTTTTCGGATAAAAGGCTCTCGCTCTTTGCATACCCGCGCTTATGCCCTATGTCAGAGATGATGCACATAGCATCCCTGGCACCAACTACTTCAAGGGCGGCATTCATTATGCGGTAGTTCAAAAAGCGGTATTCCATTATTACATTGTATGGTGCCGTGCGGTCGGAGATGACCTCTGCCCTGCGTGAATAATCTGCGCAGAGAGCGGTGACAAGACCGTCAAGCAGCTTTGGCATTATGAGTTCATCAGACATCTTACTTCCTCCAGCTCTTTGCTCAGTAGCTCAAGGGCATACTGCAGCTTTCTCAGATCTTCAAGGGCCTCGTTTGCCTCTGCCACGGTGGCCTCAAGCTCAGGGATCCACCGCTCAGGAGACTGAGCCGACCATACGGGTATCATCTCTAAAAGAAGATTATGTACCGAGAGCATTTCCTCGTTCTCGCGGATCTTGGCCGATATGCAGATCATATCTCTGTGTATCTCCGAAGGTGAACGGTACAGTCTCGGTGCCATTCCTTCGGCAGTGTTCATATGTGAATACATTTTTTCCTTCTTTTTCTCCTTTCTGTAACTTGTTATGTGATTTAGTCAAGTGATGTCAACTGTTTTGTTGCTCGTGGCGTGACAATTATAGCACAGCGTTTGTTGCTTGTCAAGTGACATTTTTGAGATTTTTTCAAAAAAACTATTGCATATTGCGTGACAATATGTTATAATTAGGCAGAAAATGTCATTTGAGATAAATGAAGGCAGAAATCTGCGCTTTTTTGACGGGTGACAGAGCGTTTTTTGAGTATCAAAAAGCGTTTTTTAGCATAAAATCCTAAGTTGAGAGGTCAGGAAATGTTAGGTGACAGAATCAGAAGATTGAGAAAAGAGAGACGCATGTCGCTTGAGGAGCTGGCGGAATACATCGGCACAACCAGGCAGACCATACACAGATATGAAACGGGAGCGATCTCCAATATTCCTCACGAAAAGGTAGAGGCAATGGCAAGCGCGCTGGGCACAACGCCCTCAAGACTGATGGGTTGGGAGGATGATTTTTCTTCCATTAATACTATTAAGAAAACTGCCGCGGCAGATTTTTCCGCAGTGGGTACAAAGCGACTGCCCCTGCTCGGCAACGTTGCCTGTGGCGAGCCTATTTTTGCAAGCGAGGAGAGGGGCTACTACGCAAACGCGAGCAGCAGTCTCGCCGCTGATTTTTGCCTGATGGCAAAGGGTGACAGTATGGTAAACGCCCGCATTTTTGACGGTGATCTGCTCTTTGTAAAGAAGCAGGACACGGTTGATGACGGCGAGATCGCAGTTGTGCTTATTGACGACGAGGCAACCGTAAAGCGAGTGTACTTTAACCGCGAGGACGGCATACTTACCCTTATGCCCGAGAACCCGACCTATAAGCCTATGCGCTATATGGGCAGCCAGCTTGAACGTATAAGAATACTCGGCAAGGTGATCAGCGGACAGTATAAGCTTTGAGAAAATAATAAAAAAATAGCGTTTTTGCTAACTTTAGGTTGCAAAAACGCTATTTTTGTTGAAAATATTGTGGTTAAGCACTGCCTAAGGGTGAATTATAGTGAGGCACTACCTAAGGGAAGATTATAGTGAGACACTGCCTAAGGGAGGAGAAATCGTGTTAGACAAGGCGTAAGGGCGCAAGCGAGATGAAGCCGTAGATGACTACGGCGATCCGATTGAGTCGCAGCTTTAACGATGTATTACGCGATTTATGCCCCTTAGGGGTAAGGGTGGAGAAATTGTTCAAGACAAGGCGCACCGAGAAACACAGGCGACGGTGTAGTTACCTACTCCGAGCCGAGTATCGCAGGAGCAACGAGGTATTGGACAATTTATGCCCCTTAGCCGGGTTGTTTGCCGAAGTATGCCTGAATACCACCGTCAACATAGAGGATCTGACCGTTTACAAAATCGGATGCCTCGGATGCGAGGAATACGGCGGGACCTGCAAGGTCCTCGGGATTGCCCCAGCGGCCTGCGGGAGTCTTGGTATCGGTGATGAAGCTGTCAAAGGGATGCTTGCTTCCATCTGCCTGGGGCTCGCGGAGGGGTGCGGTCTGAGGAGTAGCGATGTAGCCGGGGCCCATGCCGTTGCACTGGATGTTGTACTGGCCGTACTCGGAGGCGATGTTTCTGGTGAGCATCTTAAGTCCGCCCTTTGCAGACGCGTAAGCCGAAACGGTCTCACGACCGAACTCACTCATCATAGAGCAGATGTTGATGATCTTACCGGATCTCTGCTTGATCATAGAGGGGAGAACAGCCTTGGAAACGATGAAGGGCGCGTTAAGGTCAACATCAATAACCTGACGGAACTCAGATGCCTTCATCTCAATCATAGGAATACGCTTGATAATACCTGCGTTGTTTACGAGGATGTCAATTACGCCTACTTCCTTCTCAATCTTAGCAACAAGCTCGTTTACAGCGTCCTCGTCGGTAACGTCGCAAACATAGCCCTTGGCATCAATGCCCTCTGCGGCATAATTTGCAAGACCGCGGTCTACGAACTCCTGCTTAATATCATTGAAAACGATTTTTGCACCTGCGGCAGCAAGACCCTTTGCAATAGCAAAGCCGATACCGTAGGAGGCGCCTGTAATAAGGGCAACCTTGCCCTCAAGGTTAAAAATCTGTGTGTTAGCCATTTTATATTCTCCTTTATCTTAATTCCTTAGTCTGAATATGGTCCATATCGGTGAACTCCTGATTCTCACCGCACATAGCCCAGATGAACGAATAGTTCTTTGTACCAACGCCCGAGTGAATGGACCAGGAGGGAGAGATAACCGCCTCGTCGTTGTGCATAACAATATGACGGGTCTCGCGGGGCTCACCCATCATATGGAACACCGCATCATTCTCACCCATATCAAGATAGAGATAAACCTCCATTCTTCTGTCGTGGGTGTGAGAGGGCATTGTATTCCAGTTTGAGCCAACATCAAGCTGGGTAAGACCCATAGCAAGCTGGCAGGACTGCATGACCTCGGGGTGTATATACTGATTTATAACTCTCTTGTTACAATCCTCAACGCTGCCACAGGGTACCTTGCGCGCCTTGGTAATATCAATCTTTACAATAGGATACTCGGTATGAGCGGGACAGGAGGTGGCATAGAACTTTGCAGGATGGTCGGGGTCGGTGCTGCGGAAGGAAATCTCGCGGTTGCCTCTGCCGATGTAAATACCGTCGCGGGGATTCATATGATACTCTACGCCGTCAACGGTGATAACGCCCTCGCCGCCGATATTGATACAGCCAAGCTCTCGTCTCTGAAGGAAGAACTCTGCCGCAAGCTCCTTGCCTGCCTCAAGAGTGCGGGTCTTGTGTATCGGCTTCATACCGATAACGATTATTCTGTCAATGTGGCTGTATACCATCTTGATGTCGTCCTCGGGGAAAAGTCCTGAAATATGGAACTCCTCTCTGAGTCTGTCGGTGGTATAAAACTTCACATCCTTGGCATTTGCTGCGTCTCTGACTTCCATTATGTATCTCCTTTATTAAAATTATCCAAAAAACTTTGTCGCGGGCAATCTCCCACGATACAATTTTAACATATCTTTCTTGCAAAATCAACCTTTTCGCAAAAATAATTTGGGTATTTATTAATTAAAAAAACGGACCGACGTTGCCGTCGGTCCGAATATGTATTGATGACTTTAAACACATTTGAAATGATACAAAACAGCAACACGAGCTTAATTATCGTTTTTTCATTTCTCCATTTTTCAAATGAACACCACTTTATCGTCACCGATAAGGATATATCTTATTGCAAGTGTACGAATAGAATGCTCAACACATGTGTATAAACCATTTTTGGGTGTGTGTGCTAAACGAACTATATGAATATATATTTTTTCATTGACTGGTGCGAAAAGCTCTGACGGGATAGTAATACTCTCCTTGTAATTATACTTTATTTCCTGCAACCACGAACTATTTTTACGCATAGTTGTATATCCATAATTTGTACTGAAGGCTTCTTCGTAGCTAATAAATCTCCACAATATGCCATTAACTTTATTCTCATAATCAATTATTGCCTCGTTTTCATTCTTTTCAAAAATAAGTTCTTCGTTATTGCTTAAATAAATAGCATAAACGGTCTCAGTATAAAGGTACCGCTCGCTTTCATTTACAGAAGGAACATATGTATACTTCTCTTTGATTTGATCAAGAGATTCATTGCTATTAATTGAATACAAAGAATAAAAGAAATCTAATGTTACATCACATAATTCAAATATTTTATTTGAGGATACAAGTTTTGAATTGATACTAAGGTCGGCATTCCAATCATTGCGTAATGTAGAGTCACCCCAAAAATACTCTTTATTTGTACACCCTGTAAGTGTAGAAAGCAGGGTAAGTAAAATTAAAATTACTCCGACAGATTTTTTCACAATGTTTTTCATTTTTTTCTCCTTTTACTTAGTCATCCAATCATAAGGTATGCTGTAGCAATAAGTAATGGAAATCTTTGTTACGTATTTCAATCCGGATAACGAAATTAACGCAGAATAATCCTCAAAAAAGTCATTCAAGGACGAATATTCCAAGTTTAATCCGGAGCTGATAGAGCTGTTTATAAACTCAGCCTTTGAAAAATCATTTTTACAATAATCATAAAATGATTGATTAATTGATTTATTATCGTATTTGTCACAGAGTTTATACCATTCTTCAGCGGTGGCGTTTTTATAGTTACAGCTAATAAAAACTCCAAAGCCCTCTGCCGTCCACCTACTACCGTCATATTCTCCCGAATCCATTAAATCATAGTGCAAGTCCATATTTACGACAATAAGCTCAATTTTATCTACTATTTCTGCATCATTTTGAATCCTGTCAAAAGCGGCGTTTATCTCTGCGTTTCTTTCATCTGTTATTTTTTCTTTTATAGGAATCTCGGTATTCTCCTCTGTTTTATCCCCACAGGCACATTCCTTATGCTTGATGCCGGGAGTAATGTAGGTTGGCTCAATGTCAATTACCCACTCGTAAATGTGAGTGTGCTCGGTAATGTTATCATTCTTATTATCTTCCCCGTTATTACCTTCGGAGTTTTCGCTACCATTGTCATTTTCTTTGCTTGGTTGTTTTTCATTATCAACATTAGGCTTCACACAACCTGCAAGCGTAGTAAGCAAAATAAGCAAAACTAAAATTACTCCGACAGATTTTTTCACGATGCTTTTCATATTTTTCTCCTTTCTGCTGCGGTGCAGCTGCACAAAAATAAGTGATAGAGCTTTTTTGCTCTATTATATTACTCTTTTTTCTTCCGTTTTTCTTCAAATTTTTAATAATTTTTTGAAAAAATATTTTTTATTGTACAAATCACTCTAAAATGTCAACGAATACAAACGGCAAAATAAAAAAACGCAGAGGCTGGGGAATTACCCCACTTCTACGCTTGATGCTATTTTTTTGCAGGGATTTTGCCCTTTTAATTTAGTATAGCATAATGTTTTTTTACTGTCAAGAGTTAAGGACTTAATATTAATATTTAGTATTGACAAAGTAAAAGCTTTGTGTTAAAATATCTATATTATTAGGATTTTCCTCTTCGGGAGGAGTAGCGCGGGGAGTACCACGAGAGAGTATGCGGTCGGTGTGAGCATACGGACGAGTCGCGTGAAGGTAGCCCGAAGTATCCGGGAAGAACGGCAGATGCCCAGTAGAACCCGGCGGTCAGCACCGTTATTTGCGTAATGAGGGAGCTTTTGCTCTGAAATTGGGTGGTAACACGGATTTTTTCGTCCCAAGCGGTGTATTTTCGCTGCTTGGGATTTTTTATTTGCAAAAAACCGAAAGGAAGAAAATAAAATGAAGGAATTAGCTAAGAACTACAATCCTGCCGAATTTGAGGACAGGATATACGAGACCTGGTGTGAAAAGGGCTATTTCAAGCCCGACGAGGACGATAAGAAGCCCAGCTTTTCTATCGTTATTCCTCCGCCAAATGTAACAGGTCAGCTGCATATGGGTCACGCTCTTGACGAGACGCTACAGGACATTCTTGTCCGCACCAAGAGAATGCAGGGCTACTCTACTCTGTGGGTGCCCGGCACAGACCACGCAGGTATCGCAACACAGATAAAGGTTGAGGAGAGACTCCGCGTTGACGAGGGTCTGTCCCGCTATGACCTCGGCCGCGACAGATTCCTTGAGCGCGTTTGGGCGTGGAAGGACTCCTACGAGGCGAGAATTACCGGTCAGCTCAAGAAGCTGGGCGCCTCCTGCGACTGGTCAAGACAGAGATTTACTATGGACGAGGGCTGCTCCAGAGCGGTTCGCGAGGTGTTCGTAAATCTCTATAACAAGGGGTTTATCTACCGCGGACACAGGATCATTAACTGGTGTCCCAGATGTCTCACCGCCCTCTCAGACGCCGAGGTTGAGTACAAGGATATGCCCGGCCACTTCTGGCACATAAAGTATCCTATCAAGGGTGAGGAGGGCTATGTTGAGGTAGCTACCACCCGTCCCGAGACTATGTTCGGTGATACCGCCGTTGCGGTTAACCCCGAGGACGAGAATACAAAGCATCTTATCGGCAAGACTCTGCTGTTGCCTATGACAGACCGCGAGATACCCGTTATCGCAGACGATTATGTTGAGATCGGCTTTGGTACAGGCTGTGTAAAGATCACACCCGCCCACGACCCCAACGACTTCCTCGTTGGTCAGAGACACGATCTTGAGCAGATCAAGGTTATGAATGACGACGCAACGATGAACGCCTACGCGGGCAAGTACGAGGGTATGGACAGATATGCCTGCCGTAAGGCTCTGGTTGCCGATCTTGAGGCAGAGGGCTACCTGGTCAAGACCGTTCCCCACGATCACAATGTAGGCACCTGCTACCGCTGCGGCACCACTGTTGAGCCTCTTACCAGCGACCAGTTGTTTGTAAAGATGAAGCCCCTGGCGGCTCCCGCTATCCAGGCGGTTGAGGACGGATCTATCAGATTTGTTCCCGAAAGATTCTCAAAGAACTACTTTAACTGGATGAACAACATCCTTGACTGGTGCATTTCCCGTCAGCTCTGGTGGGGTCACAGAATACCCGCCTTCTACTGCGACGAGTGCGGTCATATGGAGGTTTCCAAGACCGATATTACCAGCTGTCCCAAGTGCGGCGGCGCGGTAAGGCAGGAGGAGGATGTGCTTGACACCTGGTTCTCCTCTGCTCTCTGGCCCTTCTCTACCCTGGGCTGGCCTGATATGACCGAGGATCTTAAGAGATACTATCCCACAGACACTCTCGTAACCGGATATGACATCATTACCTTCTGGGTTTCCAGAATGATATTCTCGGGGCTTGAGCATATGGATGAGAAGCCCTTCTCTACCGTATTTATCCACGGACTTGTTCGTGATGCCCAGGGCCGCAAGATGTCCAAGTCGCTGGGCAACGGCATTGATCCTCTCAAGGTTATTGAGGAATACGGCGCAGACGCGCTGAGATTTGCCCTGGCGACAGGTAACGCGCCCGGCAACGATATGAGATTCTCCGACGAGAAGATTGAGGCGGCAAGAAACTTTGCAAACAAGCTCTGGAACGCATCAAGATTTGTACTGATGAATCTCACAGAGACCGATGAGGAGTTGCTCGCCAATCCCACGGAGAGCGAGCTTACCATTGAGGACAAGTGGATCCTCTCCAGATTTACCAAGCTGGCTAAGAGCGCAAACGACAATATAGCAAACTACGAGGTAGGTGTTGCTCTGGCGGAGATCTACTCCTTTACCTGGGATACCTTCTGCGACTGGTACATTGAGATGGCTAAGAGCCGTATCTTTGAGGGTGGCGCGCCTGCTCTCACCGCAAAGAGAACCCTCGTTCGCGTTCTGTCGGGCATACTTGGTCTGCTTCACCCCTATATGCCCTTCATCACCGAGGAGATATACCAGGCTATTCCTCACTCCTGCGAGTCTATTATGATCTCCGAGTATCCCAAGTACGACGAGAGCCTTGTATATACCGATGCTGAGGAGGATGTAGAGAGAATCATCGCCTGCATCACCGCAATCAGAACGCGCAGAGCCGAGATGAATGTTCCCCCCTCAAAGAAGGCAAAGCTCTATGTTGTGACCAAGTATGAGGACACCTTCAGACGCGCGGCAAAGATCCTTGAGAAGCTGGCGAGCGCATCCGAGGTTATTATCACCGACGGCTATGAGTCGGACGACGCGGTTATGATCGCAACAGACGCGGGCAGACTCTATATTCCTCTGGCGGAGGTTATTGACTTTGAGAAGGAGCGCGCCCGTCTTAACGCCGAGATGAAGAAGAATGACGGCGAGATTGAGCGTATTGAAAGAAAGCTTGCCAACGAGGGCTTTGTAGCCAAGGCTCCCGCCGCGGTTATTGAGGGCGAGAGAGCAAAGCTTCGCAAGTACCTTGAGGTAAGAGAATCGCTTACTCTCGCGCTGGAAAAGCTGAAATAATGAAGAATAACGATAAAAAGATAGAGGAGCTTATGGTCTTCTCGGGTCAGTATGAGGACTGTGCGGAGAATAGCCGCGTGGTCATCCCCGAGGGAATTGAGGAGATAGGTGAGAACGCCTTCCGCGATTTTGCCCATCTCACCGAGGTAGTTTTGCCCCGCACGCTGAAGAAAATATCCGCCTGTGCCTTTGCGGGCTGCCAGAATCTCAGACGGGTGGAAATGCAGTTTGGTATTGAGGAGATACTTGACGAGGCATTTTCCTCCTGCTCATCTCTGACCGGTGTGACTATACCAGACTCTGTAAAGAGAATCGGCGAGGGCTGCTTTGAGGCCTGCGCAAGTCTTACCAGCCTGAAGCTCTCCGAGTCGCTTGTTATGATCGGCTCGGGCGCCTTTGCCTACTGCTTTAATCTGGTGGAGGTGACCATTCCCGACAGCTGTGTGCTGGTGGAGTTTAATGCATTTTCCGGCTGCTTTTCGCTGGAGGGCGTGAAGCTATCCTGCAACATGGGACTGATTGACGAGTCCACTTTTGAGGGCTGCAGATCGCTGAAATATGTTGATATGCCAACTAAACTTGTCAAAATTGGTCGTAGAGCCTTCAAAGGATGTAGTTCTCTGGCGAATATTATTCTGCCTGTCGGTACTACGGTGATCGGATTTGACGCCTTTGCGGACTGCACGTCTCTTAGCAGAATAGCTATTCCGAAGGATCTGCGCGAGATAGAGGACAACGACGCCTTTGGCGGATGCGACTCGCTGACCGAGATCTCCTTTGGCGGCAGCCGCGAGAGATGGGAGAGTATAATGCGTGGCGTGAGTCTCTCTCTGCAGAGGAGCGACTGTACCGTTGCAATACCGAAGATCAGCTTTATGAACCTTGAATAAAGGGAGAAAAATATGACAAAAAAATACAAGTGCCTGGTGCTTGACCACGACGATACGGTGGTTAACAGCTCGGCATCAATACACTACCCATCATTCGTGGAGTATCTGAAGATCGCGAGGCCTCATCTCGCGGACAAGTACACCCTTGAGGAGTATTTTGAGAAGAACTTTACCCCCGGTATCCTTGAGCTGTTTACCGACGAGATCGGTCTTAACGAGCAGGAGCTTGCCGAGGAGGAGGCCTTCTGGCGCGAATATGTGAAGAACCATATTCCTACAGCCTATCCCGGTATGGCAGAGATAATCTCTGACTTCAAGGCGAGGGGCGGCATTGTGGTGGTTGACTCTCACTCGTTGACCGAGAATATTATCCGCGACTACGAGGCAAACGGTCTGCCTATGCCCGACTATATTTATGGCTGGGATATCCCGAAGGAGATGCGCAAGCCCGCCCCCGGAACTATTCTTGATCTAATGGAGAGATTCTCGCTTTCTGCAGAGGATATTCTTGTGGTTGACGATCTGAAGCCCGGATACGATATGGCGAGGGCAGCGGGTGTTGACATCGCGGCGGCTGCCTGGGCGCATAACGTACCCGAGATAGCAGGCTTTATGGAGAAGAACTGCGAATACTTTTGCCGCAGCGTTGCGGAGCTGAGGAAAATACTCTTTTGATCAACGATGGCGGCAGGAAAAACTGCCGCCTTTGTGACTTAGTTACAGTATCCATATTTTTCTTGTGGTAAAATGTAGCTACAAGAAAGGAGATTGACTATGAAAAAATATATTGCATTGTTTATTCTGACATTTATGATCTGTAATCTGCTGGTCGGCTGTGTGACTACCCCCGAGGCTCCCGACAATCAGGGGGCTGAGGGTAACGGCGAGAGCGGTGGCAACAACACCGAAAACGGCGGTAACACCCAGGTCGGTGGCGGTGATAACACCGAAAATGGCGGTAACACCCAGATTGGCGGCGGTGATAACACCGAAAACGGCGACAATACCCAGGTTGGCGGCGGTGATAACACCGAGAGCGGCGGTAATACCCAGGTCGGCGGCGGTGGGAAGACCGAAAACGGCGACAATACCCAGGTTGGCGGCGAGGATAACACCGAAAATGGGGACAATACCCAGGTTGGCGGCGGTGA
>JAZSIK010000054.1:0-61987 GCA_045533775.1 Eubacteriales bacterium | reverse complement strand
ACATGGCTACGATCCCTCTTGTTGCTTTTTCTCGCTTTTCAGTACATATTATCTGTTCCTTTTCAGCTGTGTTTTTTTGTTTTTTTTCGCCCACCTGTACAAGCCGCTTTTTTTCTTTATTCTATTTATTTCTTTATTCTATTCTTTTCTACATTTTATTCTATTTCTGTTCACAATTTATTGACATTTATCAATAATTGTGCTAAACTTAATATAGTGGTAACACGAATAAATAACAATACGAGGTGCATTATGATTTCTAAAATCTATAAGCAGGCGTTCGCAGTTGTTATGAAGAAGCCCTTTAAGCTTTGGGGTATCTCTCTCCTTGCTATTCTTCTTAACACAATTTTCTCCGCTCTCTTTATCGGCGTGCCCGGTGTTTCGCTTGCTATCAATCTTGCTATCAATACTTCTATGACTATGATCTACCTTTACGGTTACAGAGGTAAGGAGCCCCAGGCTGCCGATCTCTTTGAGTGCCTGAAGGACGGTCAGACTGCAAAGCGTACCATCGGCGGTATGGCTTGGATGGCTCTGTGGGTATTCCTCTACGCTCTTATTCCCGTTGTCGGTCCCATCATCGCTATCGTAAAGGCCTATGCTTACCGTCTCACCCCCTATATCCTTGTTCTTGAGCCCGATGTGAAGATCACCGACGCTCACAAGGTTTCTGAGAGCCGTACTCTCGGCTACAAGGGTAAGATGTTTGGCGCAGATCTTCTTGCGTCCCTGATAGTTGTGGCTATCAGCTTTGTTGGCGGCTTCCTTTCCAGCTTATTCTTCGGCATCAGCGATGAGCTTGCCTTCATCGGCGGTCTTATCAGCTTTATCTTCTTCTTCATCAATCTTTTCGCAGGTATGATCCTTCCTCTCTTCCTCGGTCTTGTACAGGCTGCGTTCTATGAGGAGATCATGAAGAAGCACGAGAACCTTAATGCCTCCGCAGAACCCGACGGTCAGTTCTACGCAGGAGAGAGCGCAGACGCGCAGTCCTACTCCCCCGACGCTGAGTGATTTATTAATTAAATAAACAACTCCCGACACATCTTTTGTGTCGGGAGCTTTCTTTTTGTCAGATTCCGAAAGAATATTTATAACTGCGCTTCTGCTTTCGTCGGGTCAATTTCCCGCCCAGAAGGAGTCCAGCTCCTCTCGCAGCTCCTTTGCGTCGCCGATAAAGGATACACCCTCCCATAGCTTTGGCAGGCTTTTTTTGTATATCGGGTCGTCAAAGCGGTCGTCTATCAGCACGATAACACCTCTGTCATCCTCGCGGCGAATCACTCGTCCTGCCGCCTGGAACACCCTGTTCATACCCGGGTAAATATAGGCGTACTGCTTGCCCTCCTCATATTTTTCCTCATAGTAGGCGGCGATCGCCTCTCGCTCAAAGGAGAGTGCCGGCATACCGATGCCCACGATGACCGCGCCGATCAGCTCATCTCCCGCCAGGTCAATGCCCTCGGAGTATATGCCACCCATAACGCAAAAGGCTATGAGATAGCTGCCGCCGCTCTGTCTGAAGCTGTCAAGGAACTCATCCTTCTCCTTCTGTGACATATTGGGCGTCTGGCAGATGACCTTTATCTTGGGGTACTTGTCGCTGAATATCTTGCTCAGCTTGTAGCAGTATTCAAAGGAGGGGCAGAACACCATATAGTTGCCCCGCTTGGAAGATACGGTTGCAGCCACTGCCCGACACACCGAGGGTAGAGTCTTATCCCGCTCGGAATACCTGGTGCTTATCTTATCCATAATGCAGACCGAGAGCTGAGAGGGGTCAAAGGGAGAGCTTACCTCCAGTACATCGTCAGACCTGTCGCCGCCCAGCACCGCGCGGTAGTAGGGCAGGGGTGAGAGAGTAGCAGAGAAGAGCACGGCGCCCTGTCCCTTGTTCAATCCCTCGCGGATCGCGGGGGCGGTGTCAAGGCAGAAGATCTTTGCCCGAATATCCCCGTCCTCGTAGAAGATAAAGAGCTTGTATGCAGAGTCAAACCGAGCCATTGCGTCGGCAAATCTTTTCAGCTTATAATAATACGCGCGCAGGTAGGAGAGCCGCTGATCTGCCTCGGTGTCGGTGGCGCGGCGGTTGACTGATATCTCATCGTCAACCACAGAGAGCAGCTCGTCAAAGAGGCTGTACAGACGGGCGGGCATCTCGGATATTGCCACTCCACCCACAAGTCTGCCCTCTCGGTCGGTAAACATCTCGTCCTTCAGATAGGGAAGCAGCACCTCGCCCATAACGATGCTGGCGTTGTAGCTCAGCTTTTTGGTAGGGGAGAGGGCGCCGAGTATACAGTCCTCCGCGGGCGCAAAGACCTCGGACACAAGCAGCTCGGCAGAGTACATCTCTCTCGCTCTCTCGTGGAGATTGTGCGCCTCGTCAACGAGAAAGGCGTATTTGCCCCCCTTGGTAAAGAATCGCTTGATGTATACCACGGGGTCAAAGAGGTAGTTGAAGTCGCAGATGACCACATCGCATAGCTCAGCATAGGTGAGCGACAGCTCGTAGGGACAGACATCAAAGATATACGCCGTTTCCCTCAGATCATCCATATCTATAACCGTCTGGTTAAGGCAGAACAGCGACAGGGTCGCCTCCGCCATCATATTGTGACTTGACCGACGGCAGAGCTTTGATGACTTGCGGCAGAGGTTGCCCATAGGGCATATTTTGTCCTTGGCGGTAATGACCACCGCCCGCAGATCTGCTCCCGACTCTGCCATAAGCTTAAGACAGTCGCAGGCTGCCTCTCTCGTGGTGGTCTTGGGGGTCAGGTAAAACACCTTTTCCACCCTACCGTCACCCAGGGCGCGCAGGGCGGGGTAGAGAGCCGAAACAGTCTTGCCCGTGCCTGTGGGAGCCGTAGCATACAGACATCCTCCGCGGGAAAGGGTACGGTAGGCGCTTCTCACAAACTCGCTCTGTCCCTCGCGGACATTGTCGTAGGGGAACTTCATTTTGGCAAGCGAGGGCAGTCGGCGCGTCACCCTGTCAATCTCGGGCGCGGCAAAAATACGCACGGCTGCAAGGCACCTTTCAAAGAAGGCGTCAAGCTTTTTCTTGCTCACCGTCTCGGTCTTTTCATAAACCTCTCCGCGACCCTCACCGTAGTAGATAAATCTGATATTCAATGGGTCATAGCCGCGCTCGCGCGCCAGCATAAACGCCGCGGTATATCCCTCGCCGCGTATCTGAGCCAGCTCGTTTTTCTTCGGCTTCTTGGGGTTGCCCTGTACGGTGCGGGCTATGGTTATCTCATTTTTCTGTATCCGCTCCACCACCGCCGACAGCTCAAAGCTGTATTCTCCGTCTATAAAGCGGTAATGCAGAGTCTCGTCGGCTATCTCACCGATTATACCGTGGAGCCTGGTCCTTGCGATAGGGCTGATGGCGGGCTCGTCCTCGTCGGGTGATGCGGTGGGAGAAATACCGCGTCTGGCAATAGCCACAAACTCCGAGAATGATATCCGTAACAGCTGCGCGTCCTTGTCGTATCTCATACCGCACCTCCTTTTTCTGAAAATCTATTAAAAATATTGTACCATATTATAGGTGCAAAGTCAATAACGGAGACGGTATTTCTACCGTCTCCGCCCTCTGTTTTATTGGTTTTTTGTATCAAGCTCGGGCAGACCCGCGAGGCTGGTCAGCAGCGACAGTATAGCAGCCGTAAGAGCCGCAGAGCCAACCGCCACCCAGTTTATCTCACCCAGCATTGCCGCCGTGCCTATGCCGGCTATGGCGGTCTGGGCAAGGGTCCTCAGCGCGCGTATTCCCGCCGCCCGAAGCCAGGGTATATATTTTTCCATATGTCCTCCTATATTCCCAGCTTAGCTAAGAAAAAACCGATGACCGCCGCCACAATCAGCGAGATTATCTGTGTCACCAGCAGCTCCCATCTCTGCGCGGGTCTGCCTGCCAGCGACTTTACATCGCCCTTGATTTCCTTTACGTCGGCTTCTACCTGTTTTTCTCTGACCGCCAGCACCTTTACCGTACCGACCAGCTCGTCCAGATTGTCCTGTCGCTTTTCCACGTCGCTGAGACGGTGGGAGTTGGATTTTGCCCGTTCCTCCACCTCGGTCAGTCTTCTCTCGTGATCAAGATCCATAGGCACATCCCTCCTTACGTCCAGCCGCCCTTCAGCTCATAGCTGCTGTCAATGGCGCGGTAGCCCCCGCCGTCAATCATAGCGGTTATCTCGTCGTATTTGCTCTTGTAGTATGCTGCGAGCTTTTCGTCGCTGTCAGACAGAAGATAGGAGGCAATCAGGAGAGGCAGCACCTGAGCGTATTCTCCCGGTACATCAACAACCTCCTCGGGCACGTCACCAAGGCAGAGGGTAGGCAGACGGCGGTAGGTAATCTGAATCTCGCCATTGTAGTGGGAATCAATCTCCACCCTTCCGTCATAGAGACGGCATCCTTCAAGCCTGTTACCTGCGCCATCCTCTGCAGGAGTATAAAAGGACATAAAGTCGCCGAATATCCTCCTCAGATCAAAGACCGCCTTGTTGCCCGGCTCGGGTATGTCTGCTTCCTCAAGCGAGAACATCTGCCCGTATACCGAGAAGTCGTAGATGGTGAACGTAAAGCTGCCGAAAAGCGTCATTTTGCTGCCCTTTGGTATAATACCCTTGACCGTCTTTGCCTCCACGCCCGACTCCACCGAGAAGCTCTGCATACCGCTGGTGTTGGTGATAACCACCTGGCAGGAGCCCTGTATTCTGAAGCTGTATGCGTGGCCCTCTATCTCAAACTCAACGGCTCTGCCGTTCTCCGCCACGATCTGCCTGTGATAGAGCAGGGGCTTTACACCTCTTGCGCCAAGGCGTACGGTCTTAAGCACCGCGTGGGCGGAGTATAGCTCCGAGAGGGCAAGGTTGGTTGCGGTGAGCAATCTTGGAGATGCGCCCACCGCGTCGTCGTCGGTCAGAATGACCAGCTGGGCAGATAATTCCTCATAGGTCATAACTTTACCTGCCTTTCTCTCTTATCAGATGGTGATATGAGCCGCCTTGCTGATTTCAGCGGGAGAGTCAACAGCCATAAGAATGTGCTTGTAGGTGCCAAAGCCTACGCCAAAGCGGCATCTGCCGTTCCAGATATAGTTGCCGGTGTGGTTGTCCACCCAGTTGGTCACGGTGAGAGGCACACGGTTGAAGAACATATTGCCGCAGAGGTTCTTGTTCGCCTCGCTGGACATTACCATAATACGCATATCGTCAGGCTGCCAGGAGGGAAGTACGATCACGTTCCAGTTGCCGTAGTGGAGGTTGAGGTCGTTGTAGCCGTTGCCCAGCGCGCCGGGAGAGCCGCATACCTTCTTTACGATGGTCTCAAGCTTGGGGTTGTTGCCGGGGATAATAACGGTGTCGGCGGTGTAGCCCAGGGGCTCGCCTCTTTCGTCAACCATATTGCGGATCTTGCCCGCCAGGGTGTAGAGTGCCGCCTCAAAGGTCTCGGTGGAGTAGACTCTCTCCTGCTCATCGCCTGTGCCGAAGATGTCGCCCCAGAAGTAGTTGTCCTGGGTGCCGTAGCCTACCTCAGAGTTGCCCCAGGCGTGACCCTTGGAGAAGAGGGGCATACCGTCAGCGGTGGTAAGGTCAAGGGATGCGCCCGCATAGCTGGTGGTGGTCCAGATGCCCGAGGTAAGAGCCTTCTCACAGATCTTGTTGATGGTCTTGTAGTATGCGCGGACAAAGTTCTCGGCTCTCTGCTTTGCGCTGGTTGCCACGCCGTAGTTGGCGTCCTCCATCATCTCCGCGGTGATAACGAACTCCTTGGAGTACTGGATATGCTCAATAAACTTGTTGTAGGTCTCAAAGAGAGAGTCCTTTGTGGGCTCGCCACCCTCCTCGGTGGCTAAGAAGGTGTCAAAGTCGCAGCCGCCGATAATGCTCTCGCCGAATCTGTTGCTGCGCTCAACGTTAAAGAGCTGGTCGCATATACCGCCCTTCTTGGTGAGCAGGTCGCTCTGGTGTTCAATCAACATTTTGATAGGGGTTTCAAGTCTGCCTATCGCGGCGTCGTTGTAGCCGCTGGATTTAGAGTAAATTAACATAGTTTTTTCCTTTCTTTTTTGCTTTTTATTTCGTTACTTTCTTGTAGAGTCTGTGTATCTCGCTGTCGTCAAGGCCTGAGAAAAGCTGGCGCAGCTCTGCCATCTCCGACTTTGAGAGTGCGCCTCTCGGTACTCTCGCCGCTCTGGGCACGCTGCCGGTCAGATGCGCCTTGCCTCCCCCGCTCACATTGGGGCAGGGCTCATAGTCCCGGGTCTCCTCCGCCTCGTATTCCTCGGCGGTATCGGGTATGCTCTCGCAGGTCTGCTCTGCCGCGGTCATCTCTTCGGTCATATCACTTACCTCCCTTGATTCTGAAGTCTCCGCCGACCTTTTTCTTGCCAGCAGGCTCTTTAGTGCTTTTATTGGGGGCAGTAATTTTGTTAATACTGAGGTCTGCATATACACTTTTATCCTTTTTTTTCATATTTTTTCCTTTCTGTTAGCTTAGGTTGTTTGGGTTTCGCTTGCGACTATACCCGCCTCTCTGTTGATAATATCCTGGAAGTATTCCACGTTATCTCTTGCGTAGGGGTAGTGTGCCTTGTCCTGCAGCTGCCAGTAGCGCATCAGGGTGGTGGGGCTTGTTTTCTCACCCAGCGTGCCTCGCTCAAGGTTGGTGAGATTTATCTCCCAGAGGGTCTCCTGACTATAATGATCGTCTGCGTTGGTGTCTACGGTAAAGAGGTAGGAGTCGTCATAATAGTAGTTGCCGTACTTATCCTGCTCTATGAAGTCATAGCGGTTGAACTCCGAGAAGTGCATCTTGCCCAGGGTGTCGCGGTAGGCAAAGCGTCGGGGCTCGTCGGCAAATGCCAGGTAGTGCTTGAATATCAGCTCGTAGATGCGGCAGTATGCCAGGTGCTTCATACGCTTTTTGGTCTCCAGACGGCTGGAGGCGCGGGAGATCTTCAGCTGCCTTGCATAGCCCGACTCGGAGGATGTGCTGTCAAGACCCTGGAGTGCGTCGGAAATACCCAGCACTCTCTTCGCCTGGTCGTAGAGTCGGTCTGCCTCCTCAATATCCTGGGATATGTCGGGGGTGGTGTCCAGGGTGCCGTAGCTTGCCATACTCTCTCCCGGGCGGGTCTTTATGATCTGACCAAAGACGGTGTTGTTCAGCGTCACCGCCGTTCCCTCGGGCATTACGGGTGTCACTCCTGCGCGGAGCAGCTTCTGGAGTATTCTTGACTCCACCTTGTTTATTGCTTGCTGCTGGGGGCGTATTCTCTCGCAGTCGGAGCCGCCGAGCAGAGTCCCATCTCCCAGGGTGTTCTTCCTCACTACAATGGGGAAGCAGGTGGGGGTATAATAGGGTATTCTGATCTCCTCGCCGTTGGGCAGCGTCACCTTTTCGTACTCAAGATCAAGACATTCCTCATCGGGCAGAGCACAGTCGCACTCACTTGCTATATGTCCACATTCTCTGCAGATGTATGCCTTTCGCTTGTAGTATGTGGGGGTGTCGGAGAGCAGAAGCTCGCCCGAGAATACCAGCCTTCCCACCTGGCCTCGCCTGTCCTTATAGAAGGCGATGATGACCGCCACCGCATCTGCCGAGGGATCGTCTATGTCGGCGAGAAACTCGCATTCGGCAAGGGCGGCGTCCGCCTCGCTGATACCGTATTTTGTGATCAGCTCGCTGCGTGTGGTGGTAAAGTGGAGGAAGCAGTATTCCATATCCTCCACAGAGTCAATTCCCGGCTGGGGGATAAAGTCCATAGGTGAGAGCAGATGCACCCTGACAGAGCCCTCGCCCGCGCTGTCCTGCTGAGAGCCGTCCCACTCTACATAAAAGACGCTGCCGCCCAAAATATAGGTGTATCGCTCGTCGCGGTCGTTCAGCTCCTCAAAGGGCAGACGGCTTCTGAGGGCGCCCGATAGCCTCTCAACCGCTCGGGCGTTTTCCTCACGCCTTGTACTGTAACAGCTGGTGTCTACCTTGGGCAGAGGTATCTCGGCGTTTATCTCGCTCTCAATCAGCTCGTAGGTGATATTCCTCACCACGCCCGCACGCTCACCGCCGTCAATCTCGTCGCTGCCCAGGTACTGATCCATATTTTTGGTCAGCTGATCTCTCGTGTCCTCGGCAGCCACCTGAGCGGTGGAATATAGCTCACGCAGCCACTCAAATCGTTTCTTTGTTTCTTTATTCAGTTCTTTCAATTCGGTTCTCCATACTTATTTTTTAGATATTTTTTTCCCGCCTCGTCTGCCGATATATAGTCCTCCCACATATCGGCGCTCCATTTGCATTTTATTTTTGCAGTCCTCTCTCCGGGGCGGGTGTGATAGATGGCAAAGCCGCGCAGAGCATCGGGGGCGTGGGTGATGTCGTGGGGCTCGGTGGCGCAGTCAGTGGGGCGCAGCCTGTCTCTTTGCAGGGCGGGCAGGCATTTTATGATCTCTCTGCAGCTTGAGAAAAATCTCACGCTCTGTCTGCCCTCACCGCCAAGCAGCAGCTCCTTTATGGCAAGCCAGCCGCACTCACGGTCGTTTGAGGTCTTGGTAAAGCTTAGTCCAAACTCTGAGAAGAGGGTCGCCTTGCCCTTTCCCGTCTCCTGACTTCGGTGCCACAGATCAGGGGGAGCGAGGGTGGCGTAGATCTCCTCGCTCGTGGGTGTCCTGCGCAAAATCTCCTCTGCAGCCTGGCTGATTGTAAGGTTTGGTTTACAAAACTCCCTGTAAACATAGGAAATACCCTCGGGTGAGACGGCTATCCACAGACAGGCGAGGCGGTCAAGACCGTAGTCCAGAGTCCTGTATTTTCGCCAGGATCTCGGTATCTCAAAGGGCTCTACTATATGACGCCTCGGGTCAAACTCGGTGAAATACTGTCCCTCAAAGATGTTCCAGTCACCGTGGAGCAGAGCACGTCGCTCAGCATCCGGCAGGGCGAGCAGTCGCCGCTCGTAGTCGGGGTCACCCTCTATGAGAAAGCGGTTGTCAGAGAGCAGGGCGGGGATAAATATCCGCCTCATACCGTCATCCCCCACAAAGCTCTCGCCCGCGGGGGAGGGGTCAACGAAGCGGGCCTTTACCCAGTTGTGACCCACGCCGCCGGGGTTTGTGGAGGACTTGACCTGCTTAGGATAGTCGTTTGCGCCCCTGACTCTTGAGATAAGGTAGACATACTGGCTCTCGGTAAAGTGGGTCAGCTCATCAAAGCGGATGACGTCATATTCCGCGCTCTGATATTGGTAGACATCGTTTTCCGCAGCACAGTAGCCGAAGTCAATCAGCGAGCCGTTCTTGAATCTGCCCGTATGGCTGGAGGAGTTGAAGCTGTACAGCTCCCTCGGGTAGAGGGCGAGGGTAGTGCGTATCAGCGATTTGTCAAGCTCGGAGAAGCTCCGCCTCAGTATCAACTGCTTTGAGCCGGGGTATCTCAGGGCAAATAGCAGTGCGTCCACCGCCTGCCCGTAGGATTTTCCGCCGCCCGCCGCTCCGCCGAACAGCACCTCCGACTCCGTGGAGTCAATAAAGGATTTTTGCTTTTTGGTTACAGAGAGAGTGAGCTTCATTCCTTCACCTCCAGCTGCACCAGAATGTCGCCTATGTCCTCTCTTGCCGCCGCCTCCTCGTCAAGACTCAGCAGATATTTTGTCAGGCTGGAGTCAAACCGCTTTTCCAACGCCCGATCTATGAGGTAGTCCCGTCTTATCTGCTTGCACTCGTTGTAGGCTATCTCAAATCTCTCGTGGGAGCGGAATCGCTCAATGTCCGCCGTTGTCAGCCCCGCCAGCCTTGCAAACTTGGTGAAGCTTGGCGCACCCACGTCTGCATAATCGCAGAAAAACAGATACATCCGCCCCGCAAGGCTTGGGGAGTATTTCGCTCTTTTTGGCTTTTTTGTCATCCTTTCACCGCAATATGCAGTAGGGGAGAGGGGGGAGGGCGGTTTTTCTCTGCCATCGGTGGCTCTGCCTCCTCGGTGGCATGCTTTGGAGGGAGATTTGCCCGTCTGATCTGCTATTGCTTGCTTTCCTTTCGTTTTTTTGTCAGTTTTGGCTTCCGGACGCCACTGACAAGCCCATTATACAGCATTTTTTCCTCGGTGTAAGTATACCACCCTTCCAAATGTTTGCCCGTTTTGAGATAATTCATTGTGCAAACTGCACAAAAAAACGCCCCTTTTTGAGAGGCGAAAAAATGACACGCGTAATATTGAGCATTCCCCGGGTGTTTGTCAACAAAAAAGTTGTTTTTTTCTCTTTACATAGCCGATTTGCTATGATATAATAAAAGAAAAAGGAGTAAAAAACTATGAAACGTGGTGGAAAGTTTTCGTTTATCGTCTATCTTCTGTATCTGCTCTTTGGCGGCGGACTTGTGGTCTATGTTAAGATTGTCACCGAGACAAAGGAGCTGGAGGGCGGCGAGGGTATCGGACTTGCTGTTCTGCTTATCCTTGGCGTTGCGCTTGCAGCCTACGGTCTGGCCGGTGTGATTCTGAAGGGCATACATATGGCATCAGGCTGGGGCTTTTTCGGCTTCCTTTGCATTTTGCTTGACATTTTTGCCATTCTTGCCTGGATCAGCACCGCACTTCCTGCGGGAGATTTCTCCTCTGTCTATCTTCCCGATCTGCTCTACGACTTAGCTCCCCTTGCTCTGCCCATATCCTTGTCTGTAAGCTCTATGGTGTCCAATATCAGATCGCTGGGCAGATAATTTTTGCTAATATTGTAAGAACACCTCCTTTTTGAGAGGAAAAAACAAAAAAGGAGTAAAAATATGAGAAAAATTGGTATAATTTCGTTATTTAACTATATTTTGCATCTGGTCGTCGGAATCGCAATTATGCATATGATCTCGGGTCTTACCTCAGATGAGATCTATGACAACATTGCCGCAGGCATTTTTTCGCTTCTTGCGCTCTTTCTGATTGCATTCGGCGTTGTCGCCACGGTTTTGAAGCTTATTCACCTGGGCAGCGGATGGAAGATTGTCGGATTGCTTTGCGTTTTGATTGATATTCCCGCGTTATTAATATGGCTCAATATTGCGCTCTTCTTTGCAGAATCCGCCCTCTCCGTCGGAGTGGATGTAGGAAGGATCGTCACCCTCTTTGTTCCCGCGGCGACATCCTTTGTATCGCTGGTATGTAATGCCATATCTATAAAAAGATAACCTTTAATAGCCAAATGGCACAAAAAAATCGGCAACGAAAGTTGCCGATTTTTTTATTTAAGAGTTAAAAGTTCAGAGCTGATAACAAACGCCTCGTGCTACAGCCTTCCCTGCCCCGGAAGGGGGACCGCTTGCGGTGGATGAAATTCGCCTATGCAAGCTTATGATAAGTGCTTCTCAATCTGATCCACGATCATCTGACAGGCAACGGCGTTTTCACCGCCGACGGGCACGATAATGTCGGCATAGCGCTTGCTGGGCTCAACAAATGCCTCGTGCATAGGCTTTACCGTACTGAGATACTGGCCGATAACCGAGTCAAGACTTCTGCCTCTCTCCTTTACGTCGCGGAGAATACGGCGCAGAATGCGTACGTCCGCATCTGTATCCACATAGATCTTCATATCAAGGCGGTCGCGGAGCCTGTCGTTCTCAAGAATGAGAATACCCTCCAAGACGATAACCTTATTCGCCTTGACCTCTCGCACCTCGCTGGACCTTGTATGACGGGAATAGTCGTATGTAGGCGAGCAAATATCCCGTCCCGCCCGCAGCTCGTCAATGTGATAGATGAGCAGATCGGTGTCAAAGGCGTGGGGGTGGTCATAGTTCGTTTTAATGCGCTCCTCCATAGAAATATCGTCCTGACACTTGTAGTAGTCGTCGTGACGAAGCACGCTGATGCGGTCGGAGAAGTGAGTTACGATGTTTTTAGCCAGAGTGGTCTTTCCGCTGCCCGAGCCGCCGGCTATTCCGATTACAAGTACATTTTCCATATTCTGTCCTTTTCAAAATTGCATTTTTCTGCGTGCTATATTGAATAGTTTATTTAGACTTTTTCGGTTTTAACGAGTGTGGCAATATCTTTTGTGATGATCTTCTTCATCGCCGCAATACCTACCTTAATAGCTCCCGAGGTGTCCTCGGTCATAGGCATATTCATACCCGCCTTTTCTCTCTCCTGGTTCCAGATAACGTGGAAGCAGCTGCCGCAGCGAACGCCCAGCGCTGATGCAACAACAAAGAGGGCGGCAGACTCCATCTCGCTCGCCTTAACGCCAAGACGCTTCCAGCTCTCCCACTTGTTGAGCAGCTCGTAGTATACGGGCGACCTCTCGGGTGAATGCTGACCGTAGAAGGAGTCCTTGCACTGTACAACGCCGGTGTGGGTGCGGTAGCACAGCTCCTCGCTTGCCGTCTTGAGAGCCCAGGCAATGTCAAAGTCGGGCACGGCAGGGAACTCAATGGGCGCATATTCCATAGAGGTGTGCTCGTAGCGGATAGCACCGGTGGCAACCACCACATCACCCGGCTGAACGTCAAGATCAATGCCACCGCAGGTACCGATGCGTATAAAGGTGTCAGCGCCGATGGCAGAGAGCTCCTCCATAGCAATAGAGGCGGAGGGACCGCCGATACCGGTAGAGCATACCGACACCTTCTGTCCTAAGAGCGTGCCTGTGTAAATGTTGTATTCTCTGTTCATTCCCACGTGAATGGGATCGTCAAAATGCTTTGCGATCTCCTCGCAGCGACCGGGGTCACCGGGGAGAAAAACATAGCGACCTACGTCACCCGCGTTACAGCGAATGTGAAACTGAGTTCCTATATCCTGCATAGTATTTTCCTTTTCTTATAAATTACTCTTGTCAAAGCCGCAGGGCAGGATCTCGCCCAGGGTCTTTTCTGTCATTTTATCCTTGTTTCCCCAGATGACGAGGAATCTCTCGGAGCAGAACTCCGCCATAACCTGACGGCAAACACCGCAGGGAGGAAAATCTGCCTTGCTCTCTCCACCTGCCTCGCCACCGGCGATTGCAATAGCGACAAAATCGCGCTCTCCGTCGGAGATAGCCTTGAAGAATGCCACCCGCTCTGCGCATATAGTGGGGGAGTAGGAGGCGTTCTCAATATTCGCCCCCCGATATACCTTGCCCGTTTTGGTAAGTAGTGCCGCGCCCACAGAGATGTGAGAGTAGGGTGAATAGGACGCGCCTCTCGCCTCCTCTGCCATAGCCAGCAGGGCCTTTGTGTTTACAGTCATATTATCTCCTCCATAAGCGAGCCTACTCCGCCCTCGGAATACTCAACACCAAGCAGGTCTGCCGCGGTGTTGCCAATGGTGGCAAAGCCGTATACTCTGCCAAGGTTGCGGGGCTTTACGGAGTCGCCGCAGATGATGAGCGGCACCTCCTCTCTCGTATGGTCGGTGCTGCTGTCGCCGGGGTCACATCCGTGGTCGGCGGTGATCATCAGTACATCGTCCTCTCTCATACCCGAAAGGAAGGTGGGCAGCCAGCTGTCAAAGGCAGTCAGGGCAGCCGCATAGCCGTCTATATCCTGTCTGTGACCGTACAGCATATCAAAATCTACGAGATTTGCAAAGCACAGACCGTGGAAATCTCTCTTCTGTACATCAAGCAGGGTCGCCATACCCTCGGTGTTGTTGTGGGTAGGCAGGCTTTCCTTTATACCCGCTCCCGAGAAGATGTCGTATATCTTGCCGATAGAGATCACGTCAAGACCGCTCTCACCGATAGCATCCATAGCCGTCCTTTTGGGCGGGGTGAGAGAGAAGTCGTGGCGGTTCTCGGTCCTCTTGTATGCTCCCTCGCTGCCTATGAAGGGACGGGCAATAACTCTGCCCACCGCGTGATCGCCCTGAAGGATACCTCTGGCAATTCGGCAGTATTCATAAAGCTTTTCGGGGGGTACAAGCTCCTCGTGGGCTGCGATCTGAAATACGCTGTCCGCCGAGGTATAGACGATAAGGTCGCCGCTCTCCACGTGTCTCTTTCCGTAGTCGCGGATAACATCGGTGCCCGAGTAGGGCAGGTTGCAAAGCACGCCTCTGCCCGTCTGACGGCTGAACTCGTCAAGCACCTCGGGGGGAAAACCGTCCGGGTAGGTGGGCATAGGCTTTTCTGACACGATACCCATCATCTCCCAGTGACCCGTGGTGGTGTCCTTACCCTTGCTGCGCTCGCGCAGTCTGCATATAGCTGCCTCGGGGCTGTCATTTTTGGGCAGGTAGTCCACGCCGTCAATGCTGCCGAGTCCCAGCTTCAGCAGGGTGGGTATATTAAACTTATCCGATGCGGATATTCTCTTCATAGTATTTGCTCCGAGGTCGCCAAAATCGGCGGCGTCAGGCGCGTATCCAATTCCAACGGAGTCAAGAACTATGATAAATACTCTTTTT
Source organism: Eubacteriales bacterium (assembly GCA_045533775.1). Classification (GTDB taxonomy): domain Bacteria; phylum Bacillota; class Clostridia; order Oscillospirales; family CAG-272; genus UBA1740. The sequence continues at coordinate 47,581 of JAZSIK010000054.1, read as the reverse complement.
GCTTTCATTTCTTTTCTCCTTATTGATGAAAAAGTTGATTTTGCATTATGATTTCGGACGAGGTGGTCTCGCTACGATCAATTCCATCATCAGCGAAGCGACATCATTCCATCATTCCATCATTTCTTAATTACAGTCTGATAGCGGTGTTAAGCGCGATCTCCATCATCTCGGTAAAGGAGTTTTGTCTTGCGTCTGCGTCAAGCGCCTCGCCTGTGATGATGTGGTCGGAGACGGTGCAGATAGCCAGCGCGCGCTTGCCAAGATATGCCGCGTTCATATAGAGAGCGGCAGCCTCCATCTCAACACCGAGAACACCAAGCTTTGCCCACTTCATAGTAGCCTCTGCATCAGCGTTATAGAAGGTGTCGGAGGAGAGGAGATTACCTACGCAGTATCTTGCGCCTATTTTTTCAGCCTCCTCAATAGCTATCTTCATCATATCGTAGCTTGCAATGGGGGCAAAGGCGCCCTGAAGGTTGTACTGAACGGCGTAGTTGGAGTTGGTGCAGGCACCCATACCGAAGATAATGTCGCGCACCTTTACCTTCTCGCTCATAGCGCCGGCAGAGCCGATACGCATAATATTCTCTACACCGAAGTTGTTAAAGAGCTCGTAGGAATAAATACCGATAGAGGGCATACCCATGCCGCTTGCCATAACAGAGACTCTCTCGCCCTTCCACATACCTGTATAGCCGTGAATACCGCGCACATTGTTGACCAGCTTGGCATTCTCAAGGAAGGTCTCTGCGATAAACTTAGCTCTGAGAGGATCGCCGGGCATAAGCACGGTCTTGGCAAAATCGTCGGGTGTAGCCTTTATATGAGGGGTGTGAAATCTTGTGTTATCCATTATTTTTTCTCCTTAGATGTTTTTCTGTTAATTCTGCATTCGGACGTAGCGTAGCGGCGTGAGGGTGTTTAATAACAGTCCGGCGGACTGTTAGACCCCGAGCGTGACCGAGTTGTAGCGAGACCGATGCTCGCCCCTACGGTTAATTCTGCTTTTAATCAGTAGCCCGAAATGTTACTCTCCGCCTTAGCGATCTTTACGATACGGCTGGTGCCAAGTCTGTCAGCTCCCAGATTGATAAAGTCCTCCGCATCAGCGAGAGAGGCGATACCGCCCGCCGCCTTTATCTTCTTGCCATTGGTGGTGTGCTTTGCGAACAGCTCCACGTCTGCCTTTGTAGCGCCCGCGGTGGAAAATCCCGTGCTGGTCTTGATATAGTCGGCATTTGACCCAGACACGATCTCGCACATCTTGATCTTCTCCTCCTCGGTGAGCAGACAGGTCTCAATAATTACCTTAAGTATTCTGCCCGCGCAGGCAGCCTTGATAGCGTTTATCTCCTCTAAGATAAGGTCATATCTCTTGTCCTTCAGGTCGCCGATGTTGATAACCATATCTATCTCGTCAGCACCGTTATAGATGGCGTCGGCGGTCTCGTATACCTTGACCTTTGTGGTGGAATATCCGTTGGGGAAGCCTATTACGGTGCAGATAGCAAGCTTGTCGCCTACATACTCCTTTGCGCGCTTTACGAAGGAGGCGGGAATACATACAGACGCGCAGCCGTACTTTATGCCGTCGTCACAGATAGCCGAGATCTCCGCCCAGGTAGAGCCCTGCAGCAGAAGTGTGTGGTCGCATCTTGCAAGAATGTTCTTAAGTTCCATATTTATATTCCTTTCGTCAATTTTTCTCGTTTGCAATTCTCTTTTTCCAGCAGCGGTGACACATAGCAACATAGCTGTCATTGCCTCCCAGCATAAACTGCTCACCCTCTGTCACAACCTTGCCGTCATTTATACGGGCGTTTACGGTAGCCTTTCTGCCGCACTCACAGATAGTCTTTATCTCAGCGATAGAGTCGGCAACCTCAAAGAGTCTGGCAGAGCCCTCAAAGCAGTGGGTAAGGAAGTCTGTCCGCAGACCAAAGCAGAGCACGGGAAGATCAAAGTCGTCAACTATCCTCCTCGCACCGTCAATCTGCTCTTTTGTGAGGAACTGACACTCGTCACAGATAATTGCGTCAACATCCCTCGCCTCACGGCAGAATACCTCAAAGAGATCCTCTCCTCTGTCAATAGCTCTGCACCTGTGGGAGAGTCCGATGCGCGACTTAATTACGTCATCTCCGTCGCGTGTGTCGGTGGCAGGCTTGATGAGCCACACCTTCATTCCTCTCTCCTCATAGTTAAACTTGGTGATCAGCGCGCTTGCCGTCTTTGACGAGCCCATAGCGCCGTATTTGAAATATAGCTTGGCCATATGTTTGTCCTCCGTATATATCTTAACAATTTATTATAACATACATATTAAAAAAAGTAAAGATTTTTTTGCCAACTAAGAAAAAAAGCCGAAGGCAACATCACTTGTCCACAATGCAAGCACCGTTTAGCCTGAACGACCCGTTAAAAGCATCGCGCGATGGCGCCCCGCGCCCCTTGTATGAAAGAAAGAGAGAATATTGGTAGTAGAATACTTTACTTACCTTATCTTTACTTACCTTACCTTATCTTGCCTTATCTTTTTTTATCTTGGGTGACAAAAAATGCCCGAAAACCCTTGAAAATGCTGACTTTTGTTTTCCTCGTTAAGCATCTGTGCGGGATCTGACTCGGGTCCGCTCGGCACTCAGACGGTCTATCCGCGCTCTCGGTCGGTGTTGGCCGGGGCTTTTGCTCGCTCTCCCTCGGATCTCACTCGGGATCAGCGCTGACGACCTTTCCACACTTTCCACATTCCCCGGAAAAAACAGGCTGCCTTTTTCACATTTCGGGCAGGGGGGACACCCGACCTTGCCTTTCCCAACAGGCATTTTCGCACAAAAAAAGCGAGCCGTCTCCGACTCGCCTTGATTATTAGTTTTTGCTACCCTGGTTATAGTGGACTGTTACGTTGGTAAGGCCGTTGTCCGAGCCCATATCAATACTCTTCCAGTCCTCCTCGCTGCCGCCGTAGTACACATCGGTGAGGGCGGGGCACTGTATAAACGCCATATCACCAATTCGGGTCACAGAGGCGGGAATGACAATGCTCTTAAGTGAGGTACAGGCGATAAATGCGCCGTTGAATATATCCCTTGTTCCCTCGGGCAGAGTGATGCTCAGAAGCGAGCTGCAGCCGCGAAAAACGTGGCTTCCGATACTCACACACTCGTCGGGCAGGATTATTTCCTTAAGATTCTTGCAGCCCGAGAAGGCAAAATCGGTAATAGCGTAGGTACCCTCTGCCACAGTATAGCTGCTCTCTGTTCTGCCCGCGGGATACCAGGCAAGGCGGGTGCCGTCCTTATAGTATACCACGCCGTCAACAGACTTGTAGTTGGGGTGGCTGTCGCTGATGTTCACATTTTTAAGTGAGGGGCAGAGGCCCAGCGCCTGATTATGCAGAGTGCCGATGCTGGTAATACTGTCGGGGATTGTTATGTCGGTAATAGAGTCAAACTCCGAGAATGCCGTCTTGCTGATAGTGACAACTATGTCGCCCTCGGGGGATGTGGGGGGTACAACAATATGTGTGTCGGTGCAGTCGCCTATTCCGTTGACAAAGCAGGTTCCGTCACCGTTTGATACGAACACAAGTCCGGTGGAATAGCCAGGGTCGGGGGTCTGCCCGGTGGGATTGCAGGAGCTGAAAATACAGCACAGGCTGAGTGCCAAAATTACAAAAATCAAAGTCTTTTTCATAGCGCATCTCCTTTTTTATGAGTCCATTATAACTCAAATGCAGTCTCTTGTCAACCAAAAACAAGCTTTCTCCCTACAAATCCGAGAAAACTCTCCTCTGTACTACCCTTGACCACCACCGCCCGTAGTACCATCCGCCAAATCACCCTTGACCTCCGTCGCCCGCTGTACCATCCGCCAAATCACCCTTGACCACCACCGCCCGTAGTACCAACCGCTGCAGAAAAATAATTTTCAAAAACCTATGGTATTTTGCCGACGGATGTGCTACAATAGTAAATACGAGCTTCAATATCTTGGGAAAGGAGAGAGAATATGGTACTTATCATAGCCGAAAAGCCCAGCCTGGCGAGAAACATCATCGCGGGCATAGGCGAAAAAATGGATAAAAAAGACGGCTACTATATTGGCAAAAGCTATATAGTTTCCTGGGCGTTCGGTCACCTGTTCTCCCTTGCCGACATTGAGAGCTACACAGGTGAGGAGCCCGGCAGATGGACGTTGACGAAGCTGCCCTGCTTCCCCCGGCAATTCCGCTTTGAGCTGCGCCGCGCAGATAACAAAAAGGGCGTTGACCAGGGCGTGAAAAAGCAGTATAACACCATAGCCACCCTCTGCAACCGTGACGATGTTGACACTATCGTAAACGCAGGAGACGCCGACCGAGAGGGAGAGATCATCGTTCGCCTCTGCGTGCAGAACGCTCTGAAGTCCGAGAAAAAGCAGAAGAGACTCTGGCTGCCAGACCAGACCCCCGAGACCGTGGCAAAGGCGCTCGGTGAGATGAAGGATGAGTCGGAGTATGACAACCTGGCGGGTGAGGGTCTTGCCCGCACATATATTGACTGGCTCTACGGTGTAAATCTGACAAGATACGCCACTATCAAGACGGGCAAGCTGCTCCGCGTGGGCAGAGTTATCGCTCCCATAGTCCGCGCCATCTATGACAGGGATATGGAGATACGCAATTTTGTGCCCGAAAAATACTATGTGATTTCCTCCGCTGAAAAGACGAATGGCGAGAAAATTGAGCTTACAAGTAAACTTAAGTTTGCAAAAGATGAGATTTCTAAGGCAGAGGAGTCGGCAAAGCTCTATAATGACACCGGCGCAGTTGTAACTAGTGTCACCAGCAAAAAGGAGAATATCTACCCCGGAAAGCTCTTTTCACTCTCCACTCTGCAGAATGTTCTCGGCGAAAAATACAAGATGAGCATGACCGACAGCTTGCGAATTATCCAGAAGCTCTATGAGGAGGGCTACCTGACCTATCCGAGAACCAACTCCGAGTACCTCGCCACCGCCGAGAAGGATAAGATGAAGCAGATCATCAGCAACATCAAGGGGCTTGGCTATCCCGTAAGGTTCAAGGACTCAAAGTCTATTTTTGACGACTCCAAGATAGAGGCGCACTCCGCTCTGACCCCCACATATAAGATACCTCAGAGGGAGAAGCTCTCCGATGAGGAAAACAAGGTTTATTCCACCGTTTTCCGTCGCTTTGTGGCGGTTTTCTGTGCCGAGGAATGCTTAGCGCAGAAGTCTGAGATAAAGATAAAGGTAGGCTCGCTTGAGGAGTTTGTACTGAAGGGTACTGTAATTCTGGAGCGCGGCTGGACCAAGTATGACGACTATACAAAAAAGGATAAGATACTGCCCAAGCTCTCTGTGGGTGACGTGGTAAACATTGACTTTAAGCCTGCCGAGAAGACCACCACACCCCCGAGGCACTACACCATCACAACTCTTAACAACTACCTGAAAAATCCCTTTAAGGACGATAAGGCAAAGGCAAAGGAGCTGGAGGAGTCGGGTGCTCTTGATGACGCTGAGGATTACCGCGCTATCTTTGAGGGTCTGGAGCTTGGCACCGAGGCTACCCGCTCGGGCATTATTGACAACGCCAAGAAGAGCGGCTATATCGCTCTTAAAAAGGATGTGTACACCATTCTCCCCGGCGGCGAGCATTTTATTGAGTCTCTGGGTAAGCTATCCATTAATATGGATAAATACAAGACCAGCGAGCTTGGCAAGGCGCTGAAAAAGGTTTATCACGGTGAGATGACCGTTGAGGAGAGCGTACGCCTCTGTGAGAGCGAGATCGCCGAGATATTCCGCAAGGGTACCGGAGGCACCACCGAGGTGCTTGGCGTTGATACAGGTAAATACGGCGAGATAGTCGGCGCCTGTCCCCTCTGTGGCAGAAACGTTGTGAGAGGCAGATTCAGCTACGGCTGTATGGGCTTTGAGGATGGCTGTAAGTTCCGCGTTGGCGTAAACATCTGCCGCCGCGACATCCCCATCTCTGAGGTACGCCGTCTGCTCTCCGAGGGCAAGACCGATATAATCAAGGGCTTTATCTCCAAGAACAACAGATATTTTGACGCTCGCCTGGTGATCAAGGACGGCACCGCCGCATTTGATTTCACAAAATAATAACCAAAAACACCTCTGGGGCATAACATAATAACGAGCCCAGCTCAAAAAAAGACCTTGGAGGAAAAACATAAAAATGAATAACAACTGCTTATGCCACATCTTTGATGACAACTGCACCTGGATCATAATCCTGGCGATTGTGGTGGTGTTCATCTGCTGCTGCAACCACTGATCATTGATGGCGTATTTTGGCTATAATGTCCGCTTGCTGAACACTCGCCGTAGATAACTACGCCTTCGGTCGCAAACGAACATTCTATCTCAAAATCTCTTCGCACTTATGATACAAATATCACTAACGCATTGATATTTTGGCTATAATGTCCGCTTGCTGAACACTCGCCGTAGATAACTACGCCTTCGGTCGCAAACGAACATTCTATCTCAAAATCTCTTTGCACTTATGATACAAATATCACTAACGCTTTGATATTTTGGCTATAACGCCGTCATTGCCAGTTATGGCACAGTTTGTGACAACATTCTCCATCAGCCCCTCCACCCGAGCGGGCTGATTTTTTTATTCTGTATTCGGACGAGCAATGCTCGCCCTACATCAATTTTACATTCTACATCATCAATTATCCATATTCGGTAATTTTTTCTTACCGCCTGCAATATAATCTACTACAAACAAAAATGTGGAGGTTATGTATGTTCATATACTCTGTTCGGGCGCAGACGCTGCGGCTCGGTGTGATATTGGCGGTGTTTGCCCTGCTGGTGGGTGTTGTGGTGCTGACGGGAGAGGGTAGCACGGTATTGGCATCGGCTTCGGTCGGTGAGATTGATTACAGCGGCATAAAAACTGCCGAGGATCGCCTCTCCTTTATAAACAGATTTGGCATTGAGGTGGCAGAGGGCTCGGAGCAGTCGGGTGAGTTCAGTATGCCGAGCGACTTTGATCGCGTTATCCTGGGCTACAACGAGCTACAGAAAAGGCAGGGGCTTGACCTCTTGAAATACAAGAACAAAAGAGTCACCCGCTACACCTACCTTGTGACAAACTACGACTCAGAGGGCGAGGTGTACGCCAACCTCTTTGTCTACCGCGGCAAAATCGTCGCCTGCGACATCTGTTCTGCCGACCCGAAGGGCTTTGTCCTTCCGCTGACCCAGGTTGACAGGGCAAGGCTGAAATAATGCCCATCGTCTAAGGCTAAAAAAAAGAGCAAAATCAAGGATTTTCCCTGAGCTTTGCTCTTTTTTGTTTTATGAAAAAACCTGCTTTGGTTTACCAAAAGCCGACTTAGTCTACAAAGAACACCCGCTTTTCCTCATAGCCCGAGTGAGGCTTTGGGCTCTCGTCGGGATAGCCCAGCTTTATCAGCGAGAAGGGTATCTGCTTGTCAGAAAGACCGAGGCACTTAGCTACCTTGTCCATCATCCTTTTCTGCGGATGCACTCCGCACCAGCAGCTGCCAAGACCCAGGGATGTCGCCTGGAGCAGAATATTCTCGCTTGCCGCTGCGGCGTCGTGGATCCAGTAGTCAGCAAGACCGAGGGGCAGGGCGCGACTTAGGTTTCCCACCACCACTATGATCAGCGGTGACTTGAACCTGGTAAATCTGCCGCACTGAGAAAGCTCCGACAGCTTTTCCTCTCCTGTCACTACATAAAAGTCCACAGGTCTGCGGTTGCAGGCGCTGGGCGCGGCGCACGCCGCCTCAAGAAGCTTCTCAATAACCTCTCTTGCCACGGGCGTATCCTTGTATTTGCGTACAGACCGTCTGTTCAGAATGTAGCTTTCCATATCACTCCACCCACACGACCCGTCCGTCGCGACGGGGCTTCATAGCCGAGAAATCACCGTCAGCATAGCCCACCACCAGGTTGCCTATGCCCTCGTACTCACCCTCAAGGCCGAGGGACTTTATCCATTCAACCCAATGGGGCTGCGCCATAACCTCTTTTGCTCTGTGTATCCAGCAGCTGCCAAGCCCCAGCTCCTCTGCCGCCAGCATCATATTGCCCAGCGAGAGCGAGCCGTCGTACACATAGGTATGCGCTCTTTTATCCGCCAGCACTACCAAAACACAGGGCGCGTTGTAGAAGGGATCGCCCGCAGCTCCCATAATCGCCGCATTATCGCGGGAGAGTCTGTCGCGTATCTCTCTGTTTGTCACCGCTATGATAACGGGGGATTGCATATTTCTTCCGCTTGCCGCAAAGAGACCCGCTTCAATGATCCTGTCAAGGTCCTCTTTTTTTGGCATAGCGTCGGTATACTTCTTTGTGCTCCTTCTTGAGAGCATAGTTTCCATACAGCTTTTCATTTTTCTAAAGCTCCTTTGTGCCTGAAAAAAGGCGTATTTTGTACAAAATGCAAAGTAAAGTGTGCAAAACACCCTTATTTTGCCTTATAATCCTCTATTACCTCGCGCAGAAGTGCGGGGTTGTCTGTCATAATACAGTCGCATCCCAGGTCAATGAGATGTCTCATCTCGCTCTCGTCGTTGATGGTCCAGTACTGCACCGCAATGCCCCTCAGATGAGCGCGGGAGATTATGGAGCTTAGGTCCAGCGGCACGATAATGCCCAGATCGTACTCCATAGGTATCTGCAGACAGCTGAAGCTGCTGTTGTCAAAGAGGTTGACCCCTGCAAAGTGGGTCAGTATGAACTGCGCCGCACCCTTGGTTGACGCGCCGCGCATCAGATCGGGATGCTCGCTTGCCAGATAATCCTCAATCTCGGGGTGGAAGGTGCCAATTACGATATTGTCGCGGTAATTTTGGTATTTGTCAAGTATCTCGCAGAGCTTCTCCACCGCAGTGATACCGCGCTCGCCCTTGTCCTTTATCTCCACGATAAAGAGCAGATCGGGATGACTCTCATAGAACTCGGCAAAAAGCTCCTCGCAGGTGGCTATTCCTATGCCTTCTTGGGCAATGTCGGTGCTGTCCTTGTAGATACGCTCGCCGCTCTCGTCCTCAAAATAGTAGCCGAAGTTGTATTGCCTCAGCTCATCAAGGGTCATATCCCTGATGTAATGGCGGTTTTCGGTGTTACTGTACAGCTCCTTCGCTTCCTTAAAGGATATGTCGCCGTTTACGTTTGATGTTCTGTCAATATAGGCGTCGTGGTTGTACACCAGATGACCGTCCTTTGTCAGATAGAGATCGCTCTCAATAATGTCCACCCCATAGGTCAGCACCGCCTGACGAAAGGCGAGCATAGTGTTCTCGGGGTTGTTTTCACCACCGCCGCGGTGGGCGGCTATCATAGGCAGATCTCCCTCGCCTACGATAAATGGGTTGTTCTCGTTCTTTTTCGGCGGAATAATGTTTATCACCGTAATAAACACCGCCAGGATCAGCAATATGCTGACCAAAATCTTAATTGCCTTCATCAGCCAAATACCTCTGCTGCCGCAACAATGCGGAGCATCTCCTTATCAATTTTTTCTCTGCCGTAAGCATCAAGGAATCGGGCGGCATATCTGTCTGCCTCGCCCTCTGCCATTTTGCCGTGCATCATCAGATTAAATCTCATTGACCACTCGCCCCAGAACAGATCTATGTGCCGATCTCCAAGTCCGGCGTGGTCCACGTCAATAAAGCCGCTGAAGTCCCAATTATATAGCATTATGTTCGGCAGACAGTAGTCGCCGTGGATAAGCACCTCGTTTTTTAAGAGATGCCCGCCCCCCGTCAGCACACCGTATGCCTCCTCTCCCGATCTGTAGCCAAAGGAGTCGGGAAAATGCTCCTTGTTATAGTTGTCCGAGAGATAGTTTGCCTCGGCGAGCCTGAGATACTCGCCCACCCTGTCGCAAACGGGACAGTCCGAGGCATTCAGCTCGTGCAGCATTCTCAGCCTTTCGGCAACGGTGTCACACAGGCGGCGGGGATCCTCAAGGTAACGGGCAGTTGTACAGTCATCTCCCGCCACCGCTCGCGTAAGGAGCAGATCTCCATCGCCGGACAGGTAGCAGAGCGGCTCTGTGCCCAGACCCTTCTTGTGGAAATATTCCGTCATCTCCCACTCCCGCCGTAGTGTTCCGGCGGCGGCAGACTTCAGATAATATCCCTCGCCCGAGTCTATAAAATACACCTTCGCCTCGGGTGAGCAGGAGCTGTCAAAAATCTCAGCTCCGCGACAAACCGCCAGTATCTCCCCCGGCAGCTCAATCGGTATTCTTTCAATTTTCGTTTTTTTCATAATTAATCAATTTTGCATTCACTCTTGAAACATAGTTTGTCATTCTAAAGCCTTCCCCCCCCCGGGAAGGTGGGCTTTTTGGCAAGCCGAAAAGCTCGGATGAGGTGTTGTTAGATTAATTCTGCATTTTTTATTCTGCAGTCGCGCAATTTACTTATTCCACATATACACCTTTACCTCGTAGGGACGGAGGGTGGTGGTCGTTTCGTCCTTGTAGTTTGAGAGCATAAGCTGTGCCTTTTCCATATCAAAGCCGGCGGGTGCCTTAAGCTTCATTTCCTTGTCGGAGAAGGAGCATAGCACAAGCAGCCTCTGTCTCTTGTCCTCGCGGGAGTAGGCGTAGAGCTTGTCCGAGCCCTTGAAGTGCTCCTTGTAGTCGCCGTATCTTACCGCCGAGAGAGTCTTACGCAGCTTTATGGTCTTGCGGTAGAAGTTGAGTACAGAGTCGGGATCACCCTCCTGATCTGCCACATTGATCTTCTTGTAGTTTTCGTTGACATAGAACCAGGGCGTGCCGGTGGTAAAGCCTGCGTTCTCCTCAGCCGACCACTGCACAGGGGTACGGGCAGAGTCACGGGAGCCATTCCACAGCACCTCAAGGCGCTTTTGCTCGGGCTTTCCTGTTCCCACATTGTTGTACTGCCATCTGGTCTGTACATCCTCGTACATATCGGCTCTCTCAGGACGCCAGTTGATCATGCCGATCTCCTGACCCTGATATACAAAGGGAGTGCCGCTCTGGAACATATACATGGCGCAGAGCATCTTTGCGCTCTCCTTCTGGAATGCCTCGCTGCCGTAACGGGATACCATTCTGGGATGGTCGTGGTTTTCAATGTAGAGCATATTCCAGCCCTTGCCGTTAATGCCCTCCTGCCAGCGGGAGAACGCCTTTTTCATCTTGCGCAGATTGAAGGGCAGATGACGGAAGTCGGTGAAGAAGCAGTCTGCCTCCTGTGTCTGGAACTGGATCATCATATCCAGCACCTGAGTGTCGTCCTCGGTGATGTACTCCAGTGCCTTCTTGGGTGTAACCATAGGCGACTCTGCCAGAGTCATACAGTCGTACTTTGAGAAAACGTCGCGCTTGAACTCGTCAAGATACTCGTAGAGATGGGGACCGTGGTTGAACATAAAGATACCCTTGGAGAAGGGCAGCAGTCGGTCGTTTGGCAGACCCTCGGGCTTGGAAATAAAGGTGATTACGTCCTCTCTGAAGCCGTCAACACCGCGGTCAAGCCAGAACTTAAGGATCTTCTTTACCTCCTCGCGCACGAGAGGGTTGTCCATATTCAGATCTGCCTGCTGGATAGCAAAGAGGTGCATATAGTATTCCTGTCTTACCTCGTCCCATTGCCACGCCTTGCCCTCAAAGAGAGAGTCCCAGTTATTGGGCAGCTTGCCGTTCTTGGCAGGTCTCCAGATATAGTAGTCGGTGTAGGGCTCAATGCGCTGACGGCTCTTCTTGAACCACTCGTGCTCGGTGGAGGTGTGGTTTACAACCAGGTCCATAATAACCTTCATACCTCTCTCGTGAGCGCCGTCAAGCACCTTCTGAAAGGCGTCCATACCGCCGAACTCCTCCGCTATATCCATATAGTCGGAGATGTCATAGCCGCAGTCTACTCCGGGGGAGGGGTAGAGGGGAGAGAACCAGATGCCGTCGCATCCCAGCGACTTAATGTAATCCAGCTTTTCGTACACGCCGTACAGGTCACCCATACCGTCGCCGTTTCCGTCCTTAAAGGATCTCGGCCAGATCTGGTAAAACACCATATCCTTGTACCAGGTAGTCTTCTTGCTCATAATTTTTTCTCCTTGTATGTAATTTTTATTATTTCATTTGTTTTTGCATTTTGGGCATATGAAAGAGTTATGTTGGTCATCTGATTTCGGTGGTTCAAACCAAATGTTATGACAATTTATGCAACTATACTCAATTAAGCGAGTTGAGGAATTATACCCTTCAATTTGAATTGAATCAGTATGCGTGGCTAATCTTTCCTTGTAATTGAGTAATCTTTTTGTTTTGATTGCAGTGTAATTTGAGTTCCGAAGTTTAGCATTATTTTGCGCTTTATCTGCACTGTGCTTTGATACAAAGTCTGTACGCTTTTTTGTTACATACTCCTTGCCACAGTAAATAAGTGCGACAACAACTGCTATTAAAATGAGAAACCAGATGATAAGATCAACCCCTTTACAAAATAAATGATTACTGATAAAAAAGTCTTACTCCTCATCCAGCTCAAAGCTGTCAAGGTGGCCCTCCAGAATAGTAAGTTTGCCGCGCATACCGATCTCCAGCGAGCTGTACATTTCCTCGCTGACGCGCAGCTCGGTGATCTCGCCCTCGTCGCTCTTAAATATGACGAGGAAGGTCTTTTCGCTCTTGGGCAGGCGGTAGCTGCCGACCATACCTGTGCCGCAGATCATATCGGTTATCTCGGCGTGAAAGCTTACGACCTCTGCCTCCTCGGAGAAGGTCTTTTCAATATGCTCCTCGGCTGCTTTGTCGTATTTTGCCTTGTTTTTCTTAAGATCCCATACTACGCAGATGACAATAACCGCTATCATCACCCCAAAAATTATTAATCCCCAAAGTAAAGCGTCGTCCATTTTTTATCTCCTAATATTCTTTATTACTCTATACTCTCCCGCAAGTCCGCTCTCGGACACGCCGAGAACATAGCTCTCAGCGGAAATACTCTCGGGCAGGGGCTCGTCCTTCAGAGCATCGTACACCCTTTCTGCCTCTGCCGCCTCGCCTACAAAGAGGGTGGTGTGGAAGATAAACTCGCCGTCAAGCTCGTGGGGCATAACACCGCACTGACCCAGGTAAAGATCTACCATCCACTGATGGATCAGGCTGAGCTGCTCGCTCTCTTTGTACCTTATCCATACAATTCCGTCGCGCCTCTCAATGCACTCGGGCAGAAGCTCGCATGTCGGCAGCTGCGAGAGCTTAGCCGTTATTTTCTCTACCGCGCGGGGCAGACTCCTCGTCTTTATCCTGTCGGAGATCTTCAGCGAGCTATGCATCGGCAGGCTGAGGGCAGGGTTTTCTACCCCAAGCTCCTCGCACACCAGTCGCACCTTTTCTGCCAGAGCCTCGGTGCTGTCGTTTATATCAATCGCCGACCAGAGGAACACCCTCTTTGCCCGTCTGTCCGTCAGCCTGATAAACAGGTAGCCAAAGAGCAGACCGAGAGCATATCCGCATATATCTATCAGCACATCCGAAAGCTTTGCGCCGCGTCCCTCCATAAACAGCTGGAAAAACTCGCTGGCAAATGCCCAGGGCAGACCGAGGGCAAGCATCAGAGCTATTCTGAGCAGTCGCTTTTTAATGAAAATAAATCTGAAGTAATTATATCCCAGGATACCCAGCAGACCGAAGAGTCCGAGATGACCCAGAATCTTGGCAACAAACTGGGTCACGTTTCCCATAACCACACGGTCCTCGGTGACGATTTTGGTTATATCAATGGTATATTCCTGCTCCAGACGGTCATATCCGTCGTCAATAATAAGCTTTATGGTGGTTGTGCCCGTCTTTTTACCCAATAAGGAAAAACTGCGTCGGTAGGGCGTAAGCTCAAGCATTTCCTCGTCGTATTCATATGTCACATCGGTAAAGCTGGCGGTATCGTCAAAGAGAAATGGAACATTCACCACCTTGTTGGTGTAGGCTGCGATCTCCTTTGAGTCGGCTATTACGGTGTCGTTGGGAGTAGGCAGGAACAGCTTATTTCTTACCTTGACCGTCACCGTCTTAGAAAAGCCGTTCGGCAGGGTAAAGGTTATCTGATAGTCGCCCGTCTTGGTGAAATAATATCTGCCCGTTCTCGTCATTATCACTCGGTCGGGATCCGAGAAGCTGATATCCACCTTGGTCTGCACCGTCTTGCCGTCTTTATATAAGTAAGGTATAAATACATTGTTGCGTATGAGGATAACCTCCTCGGCATCCTTCTCCAGTATCTTCACCTGGTCAAAGGAGTCCACCTGCACATAGGGAATTATGGAAAAGCTCTCGCTCCTGGCGCTCTTGCCGTTCGGATAGCTAACCTTGAAGTAGACGGTCTTGTCCGCCGGGGTCTCCTTTATGGCAACATAGCCGAGGCTCTCCTCGTCATAGCGGAAGTATTCCTCGTCATACTCCACCACAAACTCCTCGCGCGTGGCGTAGGTTCCGTCGCGGGTGAGAACGTAAGGGTACACCGTCATACCCACATAGACCTGACTCTTGTTCAGATCATAGCCCTTTATGTAGTGGTAACAGGAAAAGTCAGAGGGGTACTCCTTCTTAATATTAAAACTGATCACCTTTCTGAAATCCTTGTCCTGAGAGGAGGTAATGATAATGTCAGCGGTGGTCTCGGGTCCCTCAAACCTTACCGATGTGGTAATGGTGCCGTCGGTGGCAACCGATAGTACGGTTGTATTGGATGAGGCAAAGCGTAGTCCTCCCGCCTCGCTGAACTTGCCCACCGCCTTCGGGTTCAGCTTGTAGATCTTGCCCGCCGTCAGTGGCTCCCCCGGGTCAAGGGTCGTTTTTACATCGGTAATCTCGTAGTCAAGTATAACCTCGGTTATCACATCCCGCATCACCAGCGACATCTCCGACCCAAAGGTGATTACCAGCATCAGTAAAACGGCATATGTTAAAAATAATACCAACGCCCAGCTTCTGTTCATATATACTCCTGTTAATTGCTTACCAATTAATTAATTCTGCATTCTGCATTCAGCATTTTCATTCATTAATTGCCCAAGGCAACATCATTTCTCATTATAACGTGCTCAATCCCTTCTTCAAGAAAGACATCCGAGGTGGTGACAAAGCCCAGCTTCTGATAGAAGCCCTCGGCGTGTTTTTGAGCGTGGAAGGTTATTATCTCACAGCCGAGCCTCTCCTTAACCACGGGCAACGACTCCTCCATAAGCCGCCTGCCAAGCCCCTCGCCGTGCCGCACCGTCAGAAATCTGCCCAGATGTATCTCGCCCTCCTGTATAAAGGCGCGCATATATGCAACCACTTTTTCGCCTTCCAAAAGGCAACAATGTAAACAATTATAGTCAATGCCGTCAAAATCGCGGCAAATTATCCTCTGCTCCATCAGGAATATCTCCTGCCTCGCTCTCACTATTTCATATAATTCCCGAGCCGTCAGCTCGTCAAAATGCTTTATAGTTAATTTCATGTTAATCGTTGTCATTTGTCTTAAGCATGTTCAACTGTTCCAACTATCTTCTATGCAAACATCACGCTTGCATATAGAACAGTTGCCCATGCAAACTTTTTTTGTTTGATTATTTGTATCAACTTTATCAAAGGAAGTGTTTTTTGAATTTTGAGACTCTGTTTTCTTTATAACATTTTGGGGCTTTACTGATAGAAATCCCTCGTTGAAAGCATCAGGAATAACAAACTTTTTTTCGCAATTATCAAATTTTACAGTTACAGTATTACCTGATATTTCTTTTATGTAACCCTTGTTGAAGGTTTTATGATAGACTGTTTGATTATGAGCCAATGTAGTATGTTTGGAAGATAGCCTGGTCTTTTGCGCTTCAACATTTGCACTACTATTTTGAACTAATAAAAGTATTCTATCTAAATCAACTAATTCAATAGCAATCTTTGATTTGCGAACTTCGGTGTTAACGGTTTGTGTAAATCCATTTAAGGAAACAAAAATGCCTCTGTCAAATCCTTGGCTAGCAACCACTCCCATTAAGGCACGTACATCATTGGGGCCGACCGGTTTTGAATGGTGCTTGCATTGTACTGCAATTTTGGAATTATCCTTAGTGAGAATAATGTCAACTCCACCGTCACCGCTGTATGAGGTTGTTTTTGCACAATATCCTTGTTTTGAATACAACTCTGCAACAGCTTTTTCAAATTCATAACCGGTCATATTTATCCAATAATTTTTATTGTTTGTTTTTACCCACTCGTTAAATAATAAAGTTGCATCTTCGTACGCCTGAATATTTTTTTCTACATCAGCGCTATAATAGTCTTCCTGACGAACTGTTGCTTTTTTGTTGTCGCAACACTGTAAAAAGACAGCAACCCCAATTGATATCATTGGCATAGTTGCACTTAACACTAATGCGGTGAAGAAGGAAGGAATTATTGCAATTTCGGTTTTGTCTTTGTTGGTCAGATATCCTAAAACTAGGGTGTGAATAATCAATATTGCAATAAAAGCACTTAGGGGCTCTGAAACATTAGCAAGGATTAAAACGTAAGCAACTAAAGCAAGAATAACCACTATAGAAATGCAAACAATTAAATATCTATTGTGACTTTGATTCTCTTCTTCCGCCTTGCTTTTAGCCGCTTCATATTTACAAACCTGCAATTTGTGATTTTCTATAATTTCTTTGGTTAATCCATAGTCTTTTAATCTAGGTTTTTTCATTTTATATCCTCTCAATACACACCACATTCTCCACGTGGGTGGGGGCTCCAAAAGGTCTCAAAATAGGTCAAAAACGGGGGTGGAAACTCCAAAAAGTCTCATTTTATAGGTGGAAATCATCATTTGTCCCTAAATTTCGGCACAAGTCATCATTAGTTAAACTGGCGACTCGGTTCTTGGAAACATATCATAATTCGGTTGTATTAGTTGCTTGCCTACAAATTTCTTGCACAATTGTTGACATCTCTTGGCATGAAAAGATAGAGAATCCACATTTCTCCATTAAATCCATAGTAATTTGGGCGCAATTACTACTATTGACGTAATCGCCATACACTTCAAGTCCTTTGACAAATCTCTTTAAAATTGCTTTCAAGCTTTCAGGACTATTATCAACACCAATCCATTGTCTCCCCGTTTCAAATGCTGCACCGAGAGTTGTGCCACTACCTGCAAAGCAATCCATTACAAGGTCTCCCACATTGGAAGATGCCTCAACAATCATTCTGAGCATATCAAAATTCTTTTCGGTTGGATATCCAGTGGTTTTCTGAGCTTGATTGATAGAGTCTCTGTAATCCATCCAAATATCTTGAACAGGAATGCCCTTAGATGGATCGCAGAATACCATTCGTCTTGGATTTCCTGTCGGACTCCAATAAATCTCGCCTGCAGCATCCAGTTCATCCAGTTTGTCGGGAGTGTATTGCCAATGCTTGCCTTTGGGAGGCATTTTACCTCTCCACTCTTTTCCTGTTTCACCATTTCTCAAACCGGGAGCATGAACTGGAACTTTTTTGTACCTTCGTCCCTGTTCATCAACACATGGGTATTGCTCAACCATTTTCTCATATTCCCAAGGTTCAAAAGGTCTATTCCATACATACTTGTCCGTCTTGGAATAGAACATGATATAGTCAGAAATATTACCGTATGTGTTTTTGGTGTAATTCTTGGTACTGCATTTTTTACGAGTTATAAATGCTCGGCAGTTATTCTCACCAAAAATTTCATCCATAATGAGTTTCATGGTAAAGGCCATCTTGTTATCCAAATGTAGATAAATTGAACCATCTTCTGCAAGCAGTTCTCTAATTAGTATCAATCTCTGTCGTAGGAACTCAACAAACTCACCGCCGGAAAGTGAATCACTGTATGCGTGTTCTTGGTCTCTGTTCACAAACACGGATGTGGTGGCAAATGGTGGGTCAATATATACAAGACGGATTTTCCCTTTATAACCGTTGTTCAGTAAGTAAAGAAGCACATCCAAATTATCACCAAAATAAAATCTGTTGTCTCCATCACCGTTTATGGATGTCTGTACCTCGTACTGATTGAAAGATTGAGTTAAAATAGTAGCAACATCCTCCTTACCTTCATAGGTCAGGAAAACAGGAACTTTGCTTTTTTTTACCCCGTTCTTAGATGAAACTCCTGTTGCCATTTACTCTTCTCCTTTTAACCAACATTTTGTGAGTCGTTCCTCGATCATTCGCAGAGTGATAACCTTAACTTCGTTCGGGTGTCGTTCCTCAATTCGAGAATAGTCCTCCCACATTGAGCCAAGGAGCAACCCAGGTCCGTCATTCAAGAAAATAACCTTTGTATTCAAGCCATGAGAGTGTACATATTCCAAAACTTCATCAGCGCAGTTCTTATAACCGCCAGTCCTATCATCCTCTTGCGCTCCTCCACGGTCTCCATCATATCTTGCCAAACCGACGGCATAGATGATTTTTTTATCATCGGAGGATATAACGAAATCAAGAGGTCTGCTATTGTTTGGATAATCGCTCCAAATGGATTTTGCTTGAACATCAGCACCGGCACCACGTGGACCCCAGATGCTCAAATCGGGAAATTTTCCTTGAATCATATCAAAAAATTTGTCGGTTAAATCATAACCTTTTTTACCTCTATCCTTGTACTCCCAGAGAACTGCACAAAGTGCCTCATCGGGCATAGGGCGAGAATCAAATTTTGCTTGTACTATATGGATAGGACGGAACCCGTCTCCAAAATCTTCGCAGATCCTTTTAGCTTGTGACTTCTTTTTTAACATCTCAACTGGAGTTTCGGGAGACACATATTTTCTGAACACTCTACATAATTGGATTCTCATCCATTGAGTAGGAACAGCAGAGATATTCATAAACAATGCACTAGAACTCTCGGAACGATTGAGTAATTGAGAGAAAGTTTCTAATACAGAAGAATACAATCTGCAAGCATCCTCTAAAATATCTGGGTAATATTCGCCTGTTGATAATGTTATGTAATTTCTACGTTCTTCTGGTTGATAATCTCTAAATGCTTTCACTATTTCATTCTCCTAATTTAATTTATTTTTGTTTCTTTCGATATGTTATACCAAACAGATGTAAATTGAAGTTTCGAGTTTCGCTCAAAATCATTATTTGTCCCAACGCAAACTTGGGGCATTTTTTAACTTTGAACACTAATTTTTTGAATTTTTATCTCAAAATCGCTTAAAACGGCTTGATTTTGCCCATTTTGAGCCGATTTTGGCTTATTTTCTCGTCAGACAAACGACATTCTCCACGCGGCTGTAAAGCCAAAAGGTATATTTATTACCAACCTTCATACAGTATTCGCTTTTTGCCTTCCTCGTCTATCGCATGTATAAAGCAATCGTAAAAGCGATTTGTCAGATAGTCCTTTTCTTGATAATTGTAATAAAGAATAATTTTGAATATGTTTTTACCTTTTATTTCTAGTTCCGCGTAGTCGGGTTTATCAATATATAATGGCTTTAAGCCATCAATTGTGGTGTCACATACGGTTATTTTTTTACCACAGTCCCTACATTTGCACATAACGGAGATTTGCTTGTTGCTTTTTACCAGCCAAGGGCTAAGGAGTCCTTTTGTTTTCTTGCCCGTATGCAATACATAAAACCATTCGTTACCACAATCGCAAATAAGGGATGCTTCTATTGCCACCTTGTCAATTTCTTCAAGTATTTTCAGATTGTCAATAATTCTTAGTTTGTTCATTAAAGGCTCTCCTTTCAATATGTTATACCAAACTGCTGTAAATTGTATTTTTTGAGCTTTGCTCAAAACTCACAGTTGTTCTTATCTGTTTTCCTTTGCGGTGGTGATGGATTTGACAAGCATACGGCGAATGACACCGCATTCCTGCAAAAGTTCTTTTGCTGTTTGTTCGCTTATTGCATTTGAGCCGACAAGCATTTCAATCCAATATTCTGTTTCACCACATTCTTTGAGTGCAATATGAAATTTGTTTATAAAGTCAGCTTTGCTGGCAGCATAGTTGGCTTCGTGGATATTTGCACCGATAGAAGTGGCACTTCTGAAAATTTGATTAACAAGCACACCTCTGCCTTTGCGCGTATCCACCTCATCGCAGACAGCGATTATATGCAAAGCCAATGCTTTGGCTCTTGCACGCAGTTCTGAATCTTTCATTGTCTTTCTCCTTTTGGTTTTTGGTGAAGTTACTCGCTCTCGCTCGTAGTGAAGTTGTTCGCTTCGCTCACAGTGAAGTTTTGCTCGCATCACTCGCAAAGTGAAGTTAAGTTTGCCCCACTTCGCCGTCAGGCGAAACTTCACTCACGCAGTGAACTTCACTGCCGAAGGCAACTTCACTTGCCCCTGGGGGCAAACTTAGTTGTTGAAACTATTGTTTGCAGAGACAAACAATAGTTTCAACGTGCCCTGTCATCGGGAACAGATCAAAGGGAGTCACCTCGTCGCTGGTGTAGCCATACTGCTTGAAAATCACCATATCGCGCGCAAGCGTTGCGGGATTGCAGGAGATGTAGACCACCTTTCTCGGTGCGAGGGAAGCGATGTGGGCGATAAGAGATGCAGTTGTGCCGCCTCTCGGAGGGTCAAGGATAACAATATCCGGCTTTATCCTCTCGCCGCGAAGAGCCTCAGCCGGTGCCAGCAGCCTTGCTGCCTCGCTGGCATTACCCGCATAGAAGGAGGCGTTGGCGATGTGATTTATCTCGGCATTAAAGGTGGCGCACTCCACCGCGCTCTCCACGATCTCAATGCCGATAACCTCACCTGCCAGATCTGCCATAGACAGACCGATAGAGCCCGCGCCGCAGTAGAGGTCAAGCAGAAGATCCTCCTTTGTAGGAGCGGCAAGCTCCTTTGCCTTGGCGTACAGCAGTTCTGCCGCCGAGTGATTTACCTGATAAAATGAGGGCGCAGTGATCTTCAGCGCCACACCGCCCAGGGTGTCAAATATATAGTTTCTGCCGTAAAGGGTCAGATATTCCTCACCGAGAATTATATTAGTGTTGCGGGTGTTCACATTCAGCAGAATGCCCACCAGCTCGGGAAATCTCTCGCACAGCGAAGCAACGATCTCGTCAGAATGGGGCAGGGAAGAGCCGTTGACCACAAGAGTCAAAAGCACCTCGCCGCTGATCTCACCGCGGCGCAGATAAATGTGGCGCAGAAGTCCCTCGCCCGACTCCTCGTTGTAGACGGAGAGCGAAAAACGGGCGAACAAAAGACGCAGGGTCTCACATATCTCGCCAAAAATCTCGGGCGCAAGAGGGCAGCTCGCCGCCTCGGTCACTCTGTGGCTCTTGGGGGCGTAAAAGCCGATAATATACTCACCGTTTTTGCCCATAGCCACGGGATACTGCGCCTTGTTTCTGTACTCGCGCTCGGTAGGTGAGCCTACTATCGGGGCAATTTTCACCTCGCTAAGGCCGCTTTTCTTGAAGATCTGACGCACAGACTCCTCCTTCAGCTCCTTCTCGTGCTGATAGGACAGGCACTTGTAGGCACAGCTGCGGCAGGCGTGGTTGTCACATCTGCCCTCCACTCGCCTCACAGAGTGGCTGATATACTCCTCCACCCGACCGACCGCGTAGGATGAGCCTGCCTTAATTATCTTAATTTTTGCCACATCCCCGGGCACACAGTCGGCGACAAAAACCACGATGCCACCAGCCTTGGCAATGCCAAAGCCCAGGTTTGTTATATCAACAATCTCCGACACAAATATGTCGTTTTTCTTTATTTTCATAGTGTTTTCCTTGCAAATGTCAAGTAGAGTTTACAAAAAATCAAATAAAATCATCCTTAAAGCTGTTCCTGTACTCCTTGGGAGTCATACCAAAAGCAGCCTTGAACGTCTTTGCAAAATAGGACGCGTCGGTAAAACCGCACTCCTCGGCGATCTCCGCCGCACTCTTTTGCGACAGCTCCAGCAGTCGCTTTGCCATTTTCAGACGGTAGGCGATTATGTATTGGCGCAGGGTCATACCCTTGCGATCCTTCAGCATACGGCTCACATAGAAAGGATGATAGCCGAAGATGGCGCCGATCTCGGTGTTTGAGATCTCGTCGGAGACATTTTCTCTGATGTAGCTTGCCAGCTCCTCAACCATACGGGCGGGCAGGGCGTTCTCGTCTGCGGTCTCAATGATCTTCAGAAGCAGTAGCTTGAACATAGCCGACAGCTGAGCCCTGTAATGCCCCTCCGCGGAGGTAAATATGTTTGCCATACGGATAAAGTTGTCTCGCTCGGACTCCATATCCGGCAGGAAAATATGACGGGCGAGTATGCCCTCAACTCCGTCACGGTGACATAGGCTCTCGTCGTAGTCACCCACAGCCACAGGCAATAGGCGCTCCGTCGGCTCGGGGTTGGTGTCATAGGGGTCAAAGGTGATCACCACCGCCCTCATATATTTGCTCTTCAGCTTGTAGCTCACTCCGGCGGGAATATAGAGCAGATTGCCGGGTGCCATATGCCCCAACTTTTCACCTCCGACCTGGGCGGTCAGCTCTCCTGAGATAATATAGATCACACGGCAGTCATAGCCAACGCACTCGTCGGTGCGGTTGATTTTTTCGTACAGCGAGATAGAGCGTATTACGGGATTAAGTCTTGAAGTGTCCATAGTGTTCTCCTTTTGTCTGAGATTTCTGTCGGATGAGACAACATTTTACCGACAAATTATACTTTAACACCATAATTTTATCATTTTCTGATACTAAAATCAATAGAAAAATATAAAAAAACTAACCGAAAACCCCTAAAAAACCGCCATTTTCTTGTATTTTTTGAAAGGAAAAAGTTTTTTGACAAAAAAATAAAAAAACTTTTCAAAACCCCTTGACAAACCGAGAAAAAAATAGTATAATAGACAAGCTGAACACAACAAGGCCCGTTGGTCAAGCGGTTAAGACATCAGCCTCTCACGCTGAAAACATGGGTTCGATTCCCGTACGGGTCACCAAACAAAACAAATCCGAACTATTTCGTAAATCGAGATTGGTTCGGATTTGTTTTTTATTTCAAAATTTAGAAAAACAAGGCGAGCACATTTATAGGTGCTCGCCCGCAATAAATTATTATCAAATATCTATGGAACACTTTGAATAGTTAACGGCGTGCTCTGAAAAATTAGAAGAAGTTGTATAGTCTCTTGTTCCAAAATTCCGATTTGTTATTTGCTCGTATGATGTATCGAGTTTTGTGTTTTCACTGGGTTGAGAAGTTATTTTCAGATCATTATAAAGTTTTGCAACTTCTTCATATGTAATAGTTTTCATTGTAATACTCACTATCCTTACTTTTGTGTTGTTAAATATCTAGATCCTAGTTGGTTTTCAATCACCTTCGTAACATCACTATTGTCTATTGTTATTATAAATGCATGATGTACACTAAGTACACACTCTTGTAAATCTTGATCGCTTTCAAGTTTTTCTACAATTAGCCCCATTTTTTCACAATCATCAAGTGAAAAATGACGCGAATGAGATTGGTTGTTATTATTAAGTTTTTTTAAAATAGCGTTCACACGCTTTTTGGATTCGGATTTATCCAACGAAGCGAACATATAATTTGACAACCATTCTCCCGCGAGGGTTGATGATAAGTTAATCGCATCTATCACGGAGTAGAAAAATGCTGGGGGATATTTATTCAACTGCGTTTCCCAAAATCCTCGCGATTCAGGACGATTTTCAATATCTCCCTTAGCTTCTTTAAATTCCGTAACTATGTTATATGCAGGAATGCCTCCAAATTGCGGGTCTATCGGGCCTAAATACGAGTGAGCTCCCATCAAAATAACATTCGCAGAGCAAGCCAACATAGTGCCAGCAGACATGGCCATTTGGGGAACTATAACTCTAATATCATTCCCAAATTTTTTGTGCAAATATTTAACTATGCCCTCTGTTGCGGTAGGATTACCGCCGGGGGTATGAAGAATCAAATCCAGACCTTTTGTACAATCCATACCATTGATGGCATTCATAAAACCTGTTATATCGCTATCGTTTATATCTACGTTTTGATCTTTGCCGGATTTCAGCCATCCTGAATAATACGCAATTACATTTCTTCCTGTCTTTACGGATAGTTTCTTTAAATATTTCTCTCTCAATCCATCAAGACTCAATCCTGAAACATCATTTCCCGAAGCATCTTTAGTGGGCTGTAATTCATTTAATAGTTTTCCCCAAGATGGCATTTTAGTCTCCAATCAAATATCTTTTTTGATAATTATACCACTGTTGTCTAATTTTGTCAATCCATGTTTTTTTATTTGTCCTTCTTTTTTTATAGCTCTATTTATTGGATAATAAAAAAGTTGTAGTTTATCATTCAAATCACAAGATGAATTTTTGTTTTCGTAATTTCCAATCGGTTTTCCAAAATGGTAAAAAGAATGATATCTATCACAAAACAGTTCTTTTCACCTCCTATAAGTATGTTATTACATATATTATGGTAAAATCATTATAATTTTATAGCAAGCGGAAAGATAAGATTGTCGAAACTACGAGATTAAATTGTTAATTGTTCGTGTTGTTTCGTTTTTGTGCTGCTCTTTCTTCCATTTTTCGAACTCGTCCTTTCCTTTTTCAGACTCGAGAAATTTTATAACATCCGGAATCAAGCATCTTGCAATTTCCTTTATCAAATCATCAGGAATATCACACTCGCCATTGTTGCTTGAAAGCAAATCCTCAATGCGTTTTACTATCTCATTAACTTTATTTTGCACCTCGGGACTGATACCCGATGATTGATCGGTGAGCAAAGCTTGAATTCTATCTTTTATTGTTTTCAAGTTCATATTTTTCTCCTTTGATTTTATTGTGACCCATACTTTGACCCATAGAAAAACGGTGTCAAGTCTCATAAAACTCATTCGTTGACCCATAGCGCCTAACCCCAAATGCCTTTCGTGACCCATACTTCAGTTTTAGCGTTTTTGGGGAAAGTCCTTATTCTGTCGGCTCTGCCGGCAGATGTGAAGCGGGGGTGGGCGGTTTACGACCCACACCCTTTCTCCTGCTTAAAATTCGACCCAATAAATACGGCTTGTTTTATCCGTATTTACCGCTCAAAGCGTCGCTTCCACTCGTCTTTCGGTATGAATTTAGGCTCGTTTTTCGGCTCGCTTGTCGTCTCACTTATTGTTGCGCTCGACTCCTGATTCTTGCCACGAAGCTTGTTCATCTGCTCCCTGGCTTTCTCTCGCTTCTCGTCAGACGGAGGCTTCATACACCTGAATGTGAAATTGTCCTTGTTTATTTCAAATCCTATGCAACCGTCCTCATCTTTCAAGATAACCTTGCACAAATCCGGGCATTCTTCGGAGAACTCTAAAAGCCTTTTCTTTAATTTGGTATTATATGTATAAATCGTGGTAGTGGGATCTGCTTCATTGAAGGAGATTTCCGTAGTTTTAAGCTTCTTTTTCATAATTTCTCCTTTTCTTTCGTGTAACTGATTTTTAGCCGAAAAAGCCTCGGTCTAGAGCTTGGAAATATCGCGATTTTCAAATGAAATGCTTGTTTTTGTACTTCATTGTTGGAACATTCTTTCCCAAAGGGCAAAAGCGAATATTACCATGGTTTAGACCTTAGAATTTAGAATCGCATTTTTGAGCAAATTTTCGCGACTTTTCTTTGTTTCAAGCAGCTCAAATTTTGCACAGCTTATTACTTTGACAATAAAATTATATCATATTCTGAAGGCATATTCAATAGCCTATTATCCCAAGTTTTACACAATTGCTGATTTACGCTAAAAATTCGTTAAATTCAATGTAAAATGTATAGTCTATTTTTTCGGTCTAGACCTTGCAAAAACATTTAGCAATAGGGGGGTGATATGTTTACTCTACCACCTTGATTTTTTGCTCATTTTTTTAGTTCTACACCTTGTTTTTATGCCTCTAAAATTAAGGTACATGATAGTTAATTTCGACTTTTTAAAATGCACTATTCTTTGTCTTAGGCAGTGTAATTTTTTATTTTAAAAAGCTATCACAACACATTTTTCCGTTGTGATAGCTTTTGTTGACGATACGATTGTTTTCTCAAAGCAATTGATATTTTAAAACCAACCTTATCGCATCCGATATCATTGCCACAAATTCTGAGGTTGACGGAGTGCTTCCGTTTGCTATTGTGTAACCAAAGTATTTGTCCAGCTCAGATTTATTTCCGTTAGCAAGTGTTTCGCTGACAGCTCGTTCTATGCATTTTTCAACGCTTAACATTGTACTATTGTGCTTTTGTGCAACCTCGGAATAAAGCTTTTCTTTATTCAATATGTAATCGGAATCCTCTACTAATAAAAGAATTGCGCTTACAAGATAATCGTATCCCTTAAGTCGTTTCGGAACCCTTAATGCTTCGAGCTTTTCAGCGATCATTTCTTTTATTTTTGGCAATTTGCTTTCAAAATCTTTCATATTTAATACTCCTTCAATACTCCGGAAAATCGAGAACCGAGGCTCCGCCGGTCAACATTTTCGTTATTTTTTGGGGATTTTTTTCGTATCTTTCGAGGAATTTGCTCCACGCGCAAAGGCTTTTTCCGCTTCTTTTTTCGGTGGGAACGGTATCATCAGAGGGAATTATTCTGTCTGAAAAGAAAGTAAATCCATTCCATTCATAAGCGTAGCCGAATCTTTTTGCACGACAAGGATTACCGTCATCGCCTCGCACCAAAATCCAATATTCCTGCTTTTTGGAGTTCGCCATATCGGTGATAACCTCGGGGGAGATTTCTTCGTATGCAATATTGTTTTCCATAGCGTACTGAATCGCATACGAGCCTCCAGGAGCTTTGATAACCAGATTTTCACAGTGTTTAAAAGCAAGGGATGTAATATCAACAACACTCGACGGAATGTATATTTCTTCAAGGCAATATCCGTAAGTGAAGTAGTCATCAATGCATATCAATCCGTCGGGCAGACATATGCGTTTAAGCTCGGTTTCCTCAAATGCTCCTTCGCATATTTTCTCGGTTCCGCGAGGGACAACAAGGTCTCCTTGCTTTTTAGGCGGGCAGGAAATCAACTTTTTGCCATCTCTAGAAAACAATACGTCGTCATAAACACTTGCAGCGGTGCAGTCGGTGGCAACCTCAAAACTTTTAAGATTAGGAAGCCCGCAAAAAGCGCCATCTTCAATGAATTTGATGTTTTCTCTTATCACTACAGTTTCAATTTTGCACGTATGATCCCAATTTGAAAGATCATATAAAATATCCTTTGTGAAATTATCGTGAAGCTCTGGACGAAAACAGTCAGACGCTACTGTATGAACATTCTCGGGAATTTCTATGACACTCTCTGAAGAAATCATATACCTTTGCAAAACTCCGTTTTCAATTACTTTTACATAATAACTCATATTAAGTCCTCTTTTATTTTTATATCGCCTCGAAGGGAATTCCGTTTTCTTCTGCGTATTTTTCAGCATAACTACCTTCATATCCCTTTATAACGATTTCTATCGCCTCAAAGGGCATTCCATTTTCTTTTGCATACTCTTCAGCATAACTGCCTTTATAGCCTTTTATAACGAGGTTTTTGCAATTTTCAAAGGAATCATCCCAGATATAAGTGATTTTTTCAAGCAGTATTACGCTATCCAACTTTGAATTTGCAAAAGCTTTTGGACCAATTGCCGTTATCCAAGAAGGGACGGTATAACTTCCTGTTTTTTGACTACTACACCATATGAAATTGGGATGAGAGACCTTTTTCGTGTAAAACAGGGTATCTCCACCTATAAAATATGGGTTTTCTTTATCAACCTCGATAATTTTCAAATTTTCAAGTCCGCAAAAAGCGTAGTTTTCGACCCCTATTAACCTTTTGTTTATTAGGATCTTTTCAATAAATTTTGTACCGATATTGTCAGGATATTGAAAATTTTCTCCGTACGCTTCCTTTAAAAATGTTAAAGAATCGTCCGCATCAAAAGCAAATTGGTCTATTATTTCAACATCTTCGGGTATAATTATAGTTTTGGAAGAGTTGTCAGGTATATATTCAACCAAAATTTTCTCATATTTGCTCTCATATATATTTATGTGGGGAAGTGTAAACTTTTGAGTTTCTTTGCTTGAAGATTTTTCAAGAGCTTTGTCTTTCATCACAAAATCGTTAATGTTGCTCATTTTTGCTTCCTTTAGAATGTTAGTTTTATCGACTGTGTTACGATAATTTTACTTAATTATAACACGATTTTTTGTTTATTTCAATACTCAATAGACCTGCCGCAAGTCACATCTTACGGCAGGTCTTGGTTTTTGACACGCGCTATTAGATTCTCTTTGCCCAAAGAGCGCCCTTGTCAATACCGTAGATGCGTTTTGCTTCTTCAATCGCTTTCGCTTGCGAAACAGCCTGTACTATGTAGGTGTATTGGTGTCCGCCAATTAAGAAGCATACTTCCCACTGTTGCATAAAGTTATCTCCTTTCTGTAGATTTATTATTAATATTTTTTTTATATTCGGCTCTGTATTCGGCGATGGTTACGCCGTTTGATAGTGATTCTTCATTTTCATTCAAGAAATAATCGTATTCCCAACCGCAATGCTGACATACCCAAAACATATCGAGCGTTTCGTTACCGCATATCGGACAGGTCACAACCTTGAAGCCGTATTCAAGATATTCTACCGTTTTTCGAATATCCTCTACGCCTTCCTCTTGAAGCCGTGATATAGTATCTTCTATTACAGCTTTTATCTGTTCACTAATTGTTTTATCCATATTACAATCCATCATTCGGCATAATTTCCTTAAACGCCTCGGGATAATTTATTTTATACCACATAAATGCGAGAGCTTCGCGCAAGAAAGCAACCATTCTCACTTTATCATGTATAAACTTCATTTTTTCGGCGTATGTAATAAACCATTTCGGAAGATCCAGTAATGAAAGTATCGCAAGTGCATTTGCATCAAGCTTGTTATAACAAATCTTGTTTGCCAGCTCGCAGGCAATGCTCGCGCCACTATATCCTAATTTGTCACGAACTAGCATAAACACCTCTTCTATTGTTGTAGGGATATCTGCAATGCAAACACCGCTAAGAAGCAAAGTTTCGCAGTATTCCACCCATGTGCGCGAACATTGCAACACGCTATAAACTTTCAAAAGTTCATAACTGCTTTGTGGATTGACAAATTTTAAGACATCCTTCATGTTATTGTATCTTGGTTCTTTCCAATAAGGGGGGATTCCGTCTATATTTCCCGATGCAAATTCTCGAACGATTTTTTCATCCGAAAGATAATCCTTGCAATTAGAGGAATAAATTTCATAAAAATCAACACCGGTTTTCTCGGTTAACTTCTCGGCTTTGTCGAAGAGCGGGTTATCTCCTACAGTCAGTGATGGGAAAATAATATACCTGTCATCTGTAACATCAACTTTTTCATTAAAATGAGCTTTGGAATTCTTAGGCAAAAAGGCAAATTTCGTATAACCCATATCATTCGATAATTCTCCGACGCAGTAATGATTTTTCATTCGTTCAAAAACCATTCGTTTTGTCTCTTTTAAAAATCCCGGTGAAACCCAAAGCGATGTATGTGGAGCGTGCGAAACGGATATGTCCATTTCATACGGGATATCAAATCCTTCGGGACACATCACTCCACCGCAAGCACAAGTTTTACTCGGTATATCAAATGGGAGTGCATTGCTTTTATCTACAAATTCGGTGCAACCGCAGCTTGAGCAGTGATAGTGAAGCGGCAAGGGATTGTTTATTGATGCTCCCAAAAGATACGCCGTAAAACAAGATCCGACAGTGCCAACGGGTCTTACATTATAATCAAGGCACAACGCCTCGCTGCAAATATTTCCGACAAGATCCCAAATAATTATATTATCGGTCTCACAGAAAGCTATTTTCTCGCTATAAAAGCGGTTTAGTATTTGAATATCCGGCATATCACCGTATAAGGCATAAAGTGCTTTTTCCGCCTTTTGCCAAATTTTTTCTATAAGTTTTGTTTTTTCTTTATTCAACTTTAATACACCCTTTTTAAAATAATCAAATATGATCCTTAAGCTTCGATTTTACACAAGCATCAAACTCTTTCGGATAATTTATTTTATACCACATAAACGTGAGAGCTATGCGAAGGCTTTCTATGTTATGCGCCTTCGAGAACATATACTGTATTCTTTCGGCATAGGGGATAAACCACTCGGGCAGGTCGAGGTAATCAAGTAAAGCGAGTTCCTCTGCACTAATACCTCTGTTTGCAGAAATGCCGTAACGAATCTTCATAGCGAGATTATACGCTATACCGACGTCCTCGTGTCCGGCTTCTCGAAGCTTGTCGCGAAGAAGCATAAACACATCATCTCTGTGAGTGGGGATATCTCCGATAGAGCATATTCCGTCACGGATCAGACACTCGGCATTATTGCACCAGGTGTTTGTGCCGTGCATCGCGCCCATAAACTGCAAGAGGTCATAATAGTTCTTCGGTGAGGCGAGGCGCAGCGCTTCTTTCATATCAAGGAATTTTGACGTGAAATTCGGTATATTATCTGTATCGCCGTTTGCGAATGCCTCTATAATACGAGGATCGGAAAGGACCTTTTTAGAAAGAATGCCTTCAAATAAGTTTTCCCCCGTTTCCTCACACAATCGCGCTTTACGCTCGTACAAATCAAACGGTATTATCGTTATGCGCGGGAAATCGTCGTACTTACCGTCTACTGTATCAACATGTTCTTCGAACTCGGATTCTCCGTTGAAGGGGAGAAAGACGAATTTCACCGGGGCGTAGTCGGGTTTGGTGAGCGTGCAGATTCGATACAAACCGCCCACCTTTTTTCTCACAATTTGCTTTGCTTCTTCCATAAATGCCGGGTTAACACAAACATTTGGCCAAGGCCTGTGCGCCATTCTGATATGCGTTTCAAAAGGAATGTCAAAACCATCTGCTCGCATCACGCCACCGCACTCGCAAGGCTTGTTTGGCATATCCCAAGGCAGCGCACGCTCGTTTATAAACTCGGTTTTCTTGCATACTGGACACAAGTAGTGAAGCGGCAGGGGATTTTCACACATACCGAGAAGATATGCTGTAAAGCAGGAGCCATCTGTTCCTGCAATCGTGGTTGTATATCCTTTTTCCTTTGCCTGATGTATTGTTTCTGCGACGAGATCCCATAAAATCACGCTATCGGTCTCGCCGAAAATCATCTTTTCAGTGTAAAAGCGATTCAATATTCGCATGTCGGGCATATCTCCGTATAATGCCTTCAAAGCATCCTCCGCCTTTTTCCACAGCTCTCTCATAAGCTTTTTGCGCTCATTGATTTTTGTGTTTATAATTTTATTTTTTAATGCATCATCCATTGTTTTGCCTACTTTCATTTACATTTTATTGATAAAAACGGGTAGAGAGGTCAGTATAGCCTCCTGTGGTGTGAGCTGATTGGGGGTTATAAATTCAAGGCTTATATAATTAAATGCACATCCGTAATAAACCCCGCCATCACCGTCGGGAAAATATCCATAGGCGTTCATATCCTCCTTTTCCTGTGCAAGAGGGGAGTTTTCATTATTCGCTGTCATGGAGTCAAAAACAAGCGTTTCCTGGCGATAATTTGAAGGGACGTGATATTTGCCGCCGCACTCGCGGACAAGGTCGCCACGGCAAAACGGGGTAGGAATATCAAACCACATTCCCTCGAATACGCGGAAGAGCACCTCAATATCCCCTTCGTCATCCTCGCCTAGCATCATAGCGGTCATATCGACAATCGAACGGATTTCGAGTCCCGGCGAAAGCTCAGCGTGCACGTCAAGTTCGGGACTATCTATTCTGCGCTTCGTAAGCCTGAAGACGTAAGGCTTGTATTCCTCACATATCTCTTCGTTCATAGCTTCCATAACCTTTTCATAGCTTGAGTAAAGTCCCCCGTCGGAGAGGAATCCGTCACAGTTCTTGCCATAATATTTATAGGAATAAACCTCTCCCGTGTTGCACTTTTTGAACGAGTTAACAAGCTTGTGCTGAAGCTCAATATATCTTTTCAGAAACGTGTGTAAGCTTTCGTGATACGTACCTGAATAGTTCTCGGGCACTGCACAATCCGGCATATTATCTATAACACTCTGCCACGCAAGAAGCTTTTCTTCAAGTGTGTGGTTTTTACTTTGGTAAATAAGCCACGCAGCGCAGAGCGAATCGGGTTGCCAGCCTATCTTTTCAAGATGCGCTCTGACATCGCGCGAGTTTATAAAGTCAAGTGCGTTCATTATAGCTGGTTCTCCTTAATTGATATAACCTTTTGTGTACTTAATGCAATCCGAAAGAGATAATGGCTCGCCGGTTGTAAATAGCCGTAAAGTTTTAACAAATCCTTTTGTGGCAGCATAAGATATAAAATTCTGATTTGAAAGCCATACAAGAGCTTCATTTTCCATTTGTATTCCTGCGGTACATAAGCCGTTTACAAGGAAATCGAATTTTGATTCTTTATCCGGATCATTGATATATATGTGCGCACCTGTTGACAAAAACGAGCTAAGCTCTTCCAAGAAGCCTTCTCCTGCAATTTCTGATTTCGAGCTCACAACAATAGCCTTTTTGCATGTTAAAAAGTAAGAAAAGAGCATTTCTTGGGTGGTGGTTTTTCCAGCCAACTTATCAAAATCGTCTATGATTATTACATTAACCGAAGCAAATATTTTACTCCACGATTTCCCGTTGCCATTAGCAATAGAGTCAATTATTTTTTGACAAATCTCATCAGCATTAAATATCTTTGCGCCTTCACCTGCGCCCCACTCACCAAACGCGGGCTTGTAAAACTTATTTCGTTTTTCACGATATTTCTCAAGAAAATATGTCTTGCCGCTTCCCACGTTTCCAATTATCACAACAGGAGAAAATCCTAGCGGCTTCGTTACTAGCATTTCAATTTGAGTATCGAAATTATTCATTTTGTCCCTCACAGTTCTTTATTCGTTTGTAAAATTCTTTGCAAAGCTCGAGTGCTTCAGAGGTTAGCTTCCCTTTTGCGTATGAAAACAGGTCGGGTGTAACTTGTCCGTAATACGCCTCAGCTATACTGCCAGCCATCGCCGCCATAGTGTCGGTATCTCCTCCAAAAGAGATAGCCAGACGTACCGCAGACTCATAATCATCACTTTCCAAAAAGCACACAACCGATTCGGGAACTGTATCTTGACACGTGCAAACTCTCACATAGTTTTTTCGTAAATCTAATACATCTTTATCTAATTTTTCATACCCGAAAGCTCGTATTAGATAATCTCTGATTTCGTCTTTACTGCTACCTTTTCGAGCTAAATATATGGCAGCAGCAATACACATAGCCCCTTTTTGACCTTCAGGATGCTTGTGTGTAGCATCTGCTGAAATCTTGGCAAACCGCATTGTTTCTTCCATAGTATCAAAAAACCAACCAACAGGGCTAACTCTCATTGCAGAACCGTTTCCACAACTACTTTGCGGTACGTATTCTTGTATCAGCTCTGCACGATAGAAAAAATCGATATAAGAAAGACCGTAAGCAATTTCACGTTCCTGATAAAATCGCGTCCACCAAACCATACGTTTTCCTAAAGCAATTTTTAATTTTTCATCATCGTAGTAATCCTTCTGAATATCATGCAATAACCAATCCGCAACAGCTAATGTCAAGACGGTATCGTCTGTAAATTGGTCATCCTCATTGAATAACGGAATATCTTTCAAATTTTCATTGTGAGGCATAACCCAGTCAAATTTCATTTCTTCAAATTCGTAAGATGATCCGAGAACGTCACCAACAATTGCTCCAAGCATGTCAATTCACCTCGTGCTTTTCAAATTTCATACACTCTCCATCCCAATTAAGACAAACAGTGCCGTTTTTCCCGAGTTTATTCGAGGTTGTGACCTCGGCTAAGTTCGTTCGCTCGTTATCAATACCGTCACGGTAGTAGTCTTCGCGGTAAAGCAGAACCATGGTATCCGTATTTTGTGCTATATAGCTTTCAACATCACTTGTATTAGGTCTTTTATCTTTTCGATATTCCAAACGCTTTGATAGCTTGTGTGTAAAGAATATGGGAACGGAGAATTTCCGAGACAGATTTCTCATATCAAGCGTTGCGATTTCTTTATAATTATCCAAACAATTTTCTCTTGGGAACATCAACCCCAGATAATCTACGACAATCATTCCAAGATTATCTATCCTTGAAATTTTCTCTTCCATATCCGAAATACCGTTATAGGTATCATCGTCGATAATAATATTCAGCCTCTTAATAAACTCCATACTGTCATTAAGTAATTTGAGTTCTTCCTTCGAAAAAATGCGTTTCGTTATGCTATTTAGGTCTACTCCGGATAATATAGACAACAGTCTTGCATAAACCTGTTCCGCTGTCATTTCATAAGAAAATATATACACGCATTTTTCGCTTTTTCTTGCAAAGTCGAGCGCCAAGTTAAGAGCCAACGCGGTCTTACCCATACCGGGACGGGAGCATATGGATATAAGACTCGTGCCGTCAAGCTTGATATACTCGCCAAGCAATTCTGATTCAAGATCATCTTCCGTAAAAACCGCAGGAATATATTCGTTAAACTTAAGTATCATTTCAACCTCCGAATATATTTTTCTTTTATGATAATTTTCACAATTACGCTGCTTCCTCCTGTTTTACTGAAAGCTCTGCAAATATGTGCCTAAGCTCGCTTTCGAGTCGCTTGATCGTATCTACTATATCCGATGAATACTCACACTGCTCTGTTAATTCGAGCTTTTTCTTTTTGAGCTCATTAAGCGTATGTTCTTTCGCCTCAATCTGCTTATCAAACTTAGTAAAGAAATTATTGATACGCTTTTTATTTCCGGACAAAGAGTCGCTCGCTTCCATATAGTAATTGATTCCGTTGCGCGAAAGAACGAGAAACGTGTTGCCGTTTTTGTGTCTTGATGCTAAAACAGAGAACTCTGAAATTTTACCTATCCGTCCATCATCGCTTTTGTTTTTCTGCCAGGTTATCAAGGTTTCTGCGAGTATTGGAATTTGCTCAGTAATTGCGGCTATATTCGCCTTTACGTATTCATCGTTTTCTACTGTAAGCCTGAGTTCTGTCGTTGCTTCTGTGATTTTAAGCTCCGTTTCTTTTATATCGGTTCTTACTCTTTCCTTTTGCGCAAGCTCTTGTCGGTATACCATACGAGCATTGCGAATCTCGTTTTCCTTCTCAACGTATTCCTTCATAAGCGGCTCGGAAAGTGCCAGCGCCTTTACCTGCGCATAATTCAGCTCATCATTTTCGAGATCCTCAATGCTTCTTACATTACTTGTTCCACCGAGAAACTGCGATATAAAGTGTTGCTTTGTCTGAAGAATCTGCCAAGAATAAGAATCAAAGCTGCCTTCCACAATATATCGGAAAATGTTTATTTCCTTATTCTCGTTTCCGCGGCGCAGAATACGGCCCTCTCGCTGCACCATATCAGCAGGACGCCACGGCACATCAAGGTGATGTATTGCTTTTAGTCTTGTTTGCACGTTAGCTCCAATTCCAAGCTTAAAGGTAGAACCTATAAGCACACGCACACGTCCTGCGTTTACATCATCATAAAGCTTTATTTTTTCATCCTCGGTCTTACAGGAATGGACAAAGGCTATTTCGTTTTTTGGAATCCCGCATTCAACAAGGCGATCCTTCATCTCCTTATACACGCTATACGATGCGCCCTTCGGTGTGGAATAGTCGCAGAAAACAAGCTGGGAGCTACCGGGAGTTTCATTATAGATTCTCGCTACGTTTTTAACACAGCAATAAACCTTACTATACTCGTCATAAAACTGCTCTTTACCCACCAGATTAAGAGAAAGAGCTGCCTTTCTTCCGTCAGTACTAATCTTCAACATATTGTCTTTCTTTCGGTCTACATCTCCATTGCGTATACGCTCGGTACGCTCGTATATTTCCTTCATATAGTCATCAAGCCCATGGCTTTTCTCTATTACGTCATCGGTATATCCGAGAAGCTCGGGCAAACCGTCCTTACTAACACTATGAAAGATGGAAACCCCCGAAAACATGCGCGAAAGCTCCGGCAGGTTGTGAAACTTTGTAAAACGCTTGATTATACGAAAGCTTGCCGCATTGACGTCTATCTCGCATACATCCTCTATCACTGCAAAGGTTTTTGCCCAGTTATCGAAGCGTTGCAGTTCATTTTCGGCAAGGTCATTATACTGAAGATAACACTGCATTGCGTATGTGTCGGATATAGAATTGGACAGTGGTGTACCGGTAGCAAAAACCACTCCGCGACCACCGTTCATTTCCTGAACGCAGTGCACTTTTTCAAGCATTTCAAGGCATTTTTTCGAACCCCCTGTATTTATTCCTCTCAGATTTTTCATAGTGGTTCTAATAGGAATGTTCTTGAAATTGTGCGCCTCGTCAACAAACAGAGTGTTTATATCCAAATCCTCAAAAAAGATACCGTCGGTAGATTCCGAAATGCACTGTGTAAGCTCGCAGATAACCTTACGTACACGCTCGACCTCGCGGCTTATGCTGGTTGAGGTGTGATTGTCTCGGCTTAATTTTGCCATACGCTTTTGCAGTTCGGATATCACGTTTCCCATGCTTTTCGAAATATAATCTGATGAAAGATGAATCATTTCAAATGAGCTGTATGCCATAATTATTCCGTCGTAATCTTCCTTCTGTATCTGTCGAAGCACCTTGCCTCTCTTTTCGGGGGTGAATGATTTAGGCTCGACCGTCAACACCTTAGCCTGTGGGTAAAGCTCGCAAAACATTCGTTCCCACTGACCTACAATGTTGTTAGGAACTACGAAGAGATTTTTTCTTGAAAGTCCTGATTTACGCATCTCCATAGCTGCGGCTATCATAATATAGGTTTTTCCTGAACCCACATCAAAGGAAAGGAGCGTGTTAGGAGTAGATATTATCTTTTGAACGGCATTCTTCTGGTAATCAAAGAGCTTGATATTGGGATTCATATCGACAAATTTAAGTCCGCTACCGTCGTAGCTTACAACCTCGTATTTTCCAAAAATTCGGTTATATGCATCGGCAACCTCAAGTTTCCTATCTTCATCCTTCCATATCCACTCCTTAAAAGCATCTTTTATTGCTTTCTGCTTTTCAAGTGCGGCGATAGTTTCAACCTCGTCGTACTCTGTGCCGTTGTGAATTTTTATATCTCTGAGGTTTAACGTTGACTCGAGTATATGTAAGGCGCTTATTCGTCTCGTTCCGTATGTAGTAAATATTTCACCCGCAGAGCTTACGTTCTTACAAACGTACCAATAGCCTGTAATAGGCTCGTGTTCCACAAGCGCTCTTTCCTTGTTTCCGGGGATGTACGTTCTGGTTACGTTGTCGTAAATATAGGAAACGTAAGGCTTGACTTTAAAGACCTCTTTTATAAAATCGGATATAATATCTGCGCTGATCCACGGCACGCCAAGAGATACCTCTATTTCAGTGTATGGCGTTCTGTGAATAATTTTCTGAGAGTCCTTTTTTCGCCTTTCTTCATATTCTTGAGTTGCCTTTTCCTTAACATCCTTCGCTAGAATAGCCCTCTGATATATAGCCATCCATTTATCAAGGGTAAATGATGCAAGATCCCTCTCGGAAAGCATATCTATCAACTCATCAGCTCGAAAATCAAGCGGTATAGAGTTTTCTTCCTCTGCTGTCTGAGATTTGTAAAAAAGATTTGATTCATATTCGCTGTAATCCCTGTTCATAAGCTCGTCCGCAATATGATGCATGAGCGTATCCTTTGGTACAGCAGCAACTATTTTTGAAATAATAAAATCCTTATCCTTTGCAGCATAGAGAGGTAGTCTGTTCTTTATAAGAATATTTTTAAGCTCTATTTTCCAGAGCAACGATAACTGACACTCTCTGTCAACATTCTTGTTTTTACGTGCTTTACGCAGCTCTGATATATTTCCCTCGGTAACCAGTATGATTCCCCATTCATTTGGGATCTGATTTTCGATACTCTTCTTGTGATTTTCACCTACTACGATATAATTTTCATCAAAATACTCCTCGTAGGATTTCACCTGTGAGTTTAAACGGGCATAGTTATCTTTGTCGCTTTTTATCTCAAAACCGATAAGTCTGTCGGTTACCAGCATTACATCACAAACAGAAAAACCTATGCTTTTTTCCTGGTATAGACGGTGCTCTTTATATTTGATTTTAAGATATTCAACCAATATCTTTCTTATTGCGGGATCCTGCACTGTTTTCTCCTTTCAAAACAACCTTGTATCTAACCGGTGTATTCTCAGTTTCCATAATTACACCAAACAATACGAGCGCATCAAGAATACGACATGTGTCACCGTATCCGCATTTTAAGTAGCGCTGCATATCAACAGTTTTAAACTCCTCTGCCGTCTTTATAAATTCGAGAGATTTTTTAAGATGCAGCATAAATTTATCGATAATGCGACTTTCTTCCGTTTCCGCAGGAAGCATTGATACAACCTCTTCAAATGTGTATTCTTTATTAGGATCTATCGCAGACGGCTCTCCGTCTGCCGATTCTTTTAAATGTTTGTTAAGGGCATCGTAAATTTTATGATATACGAGTTGGTTGGGATAATATTTGTAATCTGCAAATATTTCGATGCCTCTCTCTTCAAAATGCTCGAGTATCGCGGCGGCACAGGCTGCACTTCGGCTCTGCCCGAAATCACACTGACAGATAATGTCCATATCATTATTATTTGCTTCATATATAAATTCCGCAAGTCCTTTAGTATCTTCGATATAAGTATCGTAAGTATAACCGTAATCTGAAAGGCATTTAAGGTCTATATCGGGAACTGCTATATAAAACACCTTGTCGCATACACCAGAATAATCTATGCGAATGTCTTCCGCGCGCCTCATTTTCTGCGGAGTATAAAAGCTGATAACTGCGGTGCTTTTGGGGAATCCCTCACCCATAAGCTTTTTAATTGACATTCTCGAATGTATTTCTACTTTCATAATATTTCTCCTTATGTTTCTACGTAAGTATAATGCTGATCCTCAAGACAGCGTACATAACCCTTGACCAGCTCTATGGGAATATGCCGTTCAACAAACGTGCTATTCCCATCGTAAATGCGAATACAGCTTTCCGTATCAGATACCTTCTCGCTCGTACAACAGTAGCAAAGCTTTTGCCGTGATAGGTCCGGAGCTTTACAGTTATCGGCTTTTATTTTGTATGCAAAATTCACAGTTTCACTACTGCAATCCCAGGTATCGTAAACTATGCCGTTAACAACGGAGCTCCAGTGCTCATCCATATCAAGAATATAACTGCCACTTGGAAATTTTTCACAAAACTCCTTAGCTATCATTTTCTTCTTGAAAACGATTTTCTCTCCACACAATACGTCCTCAACGTATCTGTTGGGATTTCTATTACTATTAAAGCTATTTGCCCCCGTCAGCTTTTTGTGCTTGTTGAGCGCGCGCCTGACTTCTCTGTAATCGGTCTCGCTTGCAACGGATATGCTTCTTATTACACAGTCTCCGACGACTTTGCCGCATGGGTTAGCGTTAAAATATTTGAACATTTTGTTCTTAACCCCTTAATTAAATTTTAACGTCCCAAGCTTTATTAATCGCTCGAATCTGTATCGATTTTGAAAGACTTGAAAAGCTTTGTGTCAAAGTTGAAAATATCTTTCGGCTCAAGGAACGCTTCATTCAAGCTGATTTCTTTATCCTTGTAAATATAGGCACAGGAATCGTCATCGTCCATAAATAAATCGAAGGCATCTACCGACTTCTCATGAACTAAAATATCAAATACCATGCCTTTTGGAATTCCCTCGTCCATAGGAATAAAATAGGTTAATATACATTCCATTTCACCGAGGCATACTTCTTCTCCGAAGTATGCCGCCACCGCCTCTTCAATATCATCCACGTCAAGAAGAACAAGTTCTTTATTTGCTGTTGTCATTCTTTTACTCCTTTTATTAACTTTTGCTCTTTCTGTAAATTACAAGCGGCAAACCGCTTTCACTCATGCGCTCAACGCTGCTCTCATGCTCTGCGAAATAGAAGATGGGCACACCGAGCTCAAGCAGCTCTTCAAAATAAGGCTTAATATCTATCGCTTCATCGACTCTGCTAAGAAAATCATCAAACACAATAGGCTCATATTCACCGTTGTCGCAACCTACCGATATCTCATCAATAAAGCCACCCTCATACCTGCGACCGAGGGAGTAAAGAATAAAATCGGATTCCGAAAGGCAAGGATCACCCGCTTTTCTTTCGTGCTTAAACTCACGAACGCACATATAATCGGTGAGCATTTCTTTCAATCCGCTTGTACCTCTACCGACAAAAACTATAATCTGGTTCTCCATTTTTATATCTCCTCAAATTTAATATTTTGTTCTTTAGCAAACCTTGCCGCACAAGAGCCTTTCGGTGATTTTATTTTCATCGGTTTTTCGAGCATTACCTCACCGCGCCTGTCATATTCAACATAGCGGCACATATCAAAATTCTTAATAGGATCACCCTCCATATTTATGTGCTCGACGCTTGTGGGGAAGGTTATTCTATCGCAGTTAAGAAGAAACATAAACGTCTGCTCTTCGATTGTTTTAACTCCATCCGGCACAATGTAAGGATAGCATGCGACTATAAGCTTCTTTGTTTCTTTATCTATAAGACAGCCGTTTTGTACATAGTAGTAGTCGTTTTGGTGAGAAACTGTTATTCTTTCAAGCTTCTCACAGCCCGAAAATGCACCGGGCATTATGTATTTCACGGATTTCCCGATATACACCGTGCGAAGTTCGGGATTAAAAGCAAACGCGCGTTTTTCTATAAGCTCTACACTATCCGGAATTATAATGTCTTTGATATTTGTAGCAGCAAATGACATCTCACCGATCATCTTAAGGCTATTAGGAAGAGAAACGTCGCAAAGCGATGCGCATCTGCAAAAAGCACCGTTACCGATACACCTTACTCCCTCGGGTATTCGTACCGTAGCAATATCCGTCCTATCCTGATAAGCGCATACTCCAACCGTCTTAGCACCTCTCTTAATAAAAAGCTTGTTGTTCATACAGTTTTCTCCTTTTCAGTTTTTTCACTATTTAATTTGCAATTTCTTCTTACTACACGTAGCTTGTCAAGATCCGTTCGGTATATAAATATTGGCAACCCATTTTGTCTAAGGTTTTCTATACTGCTTTTAGTTTCTTTAGAGAAGCCATCCCATACTAGAAACGCACAGTTACATTCCGCTATCATAGCTTCCTCGGGTTTTAACGCAACTCGCACAGCTTCCCACTCACCAACGTTAAACCGACACCGATCACCTGAATAATACACTGTAACTTTTTGATATTTTCGTGAATTAAGATAATTTTGCAGAGCAAGATCCGAACCAAAGCAGTCACCTATTATAAAACGTTCATTTGCTCCTATAAAGTGGTCAAGCCAGGCGACTGCGTTTTCGGGAAGTGCGCCAATCGTTTCGCTTCCACCAATAAATACAATACCAAATTTGTTTTCTTCCATTTTTTCTCCTTTCAATAAATTAATAAAGTGATGATTTATAAAGATGTTATTTGTGTTGTCAAAGATCAATTTTTAATGAGTATAACACGGGGGTTTTATTTTATCAAATACAAACGCGTGACGTTTTTGACACAGAAAATGGTATAGCCAGATGGATGTTTTTTGTGTAATTTGGGGTGTTTGAGCATTTGCGAGAAGATTATAACACATGGATTTTGTCAAAAACGTCACATTCTCTTGAAAAGCAGATTCATTTGTAGTATAATAAAACAAAATACAATTTTGAGGTTCTGTATGAGAAAAATATGGATAGTCGAATACGAAACGTTGGAAGAAGAAAAAACGAGAAGCTTCGAAAGCTTTAACAGCGCAAAGCTGTTTGCAAGAAAGCTTATCTCAAAACACTCCGAAGCACCGGAGTATCTCGATGATCTAAGAAACGGTCATCGCAAGAAATATCGCACTGCCATTGCTGACTTTTTCGAAAAGTATTTTAACGACCCACACTTTCCGTATACAGAAGCAGACATTCCCTCGGGTGATGCAAACGATTATGAGGAACAGGCACCCGCAGGAATGATATTCGGTGATGATTTGGATGAAGACGATGATGCTACCAATTACGTGTATGAAAGTCCCGATGAATACTTTGAAGAGGATGAGTTTTTCGCCTGCATAGGTGACGGCAATGACTGGATGAACACCGGTTGTTTCGAGCAATGTGACTTGCCTGCCATAGAAACAAATCTTATACTTGCGGGGGACGAAAACGAAACGTATAAATATAATGAAGACACGCTTTCGATAAAAATTTACAAAAAATTATGTACGGGTGGACGCTCGAATCCCATTATGATTCTCGCAGAGCTAAAGAGTGGGTATCATATAAATCCCGAAAACTATAAGGATGACGAGGAGTACGAAGATGCATACGGTGTAGGGGAGAAGGCTCCCATGTCAATGCGCACGGTATATCGACATATTAAACTGCTCCGTGATCTCGGATACGTTATAATAAAAAAAGAAGGCGGCTTCTCCCTTGAGGGAAAAACCGCACCTAAGAATATTAAATTTGGAACAAGCGCATATCCGATAATGATTTTGCAAATTCTTGAAGACGCTGAAAACCCCCTTCAGCAATCCGAGATTATCGAGAGAGTGCAAAAGAGGTTTAACGGTACGACCATACATAGAAAAGCGATAGGTAATTCCATAAAGGATCTAATTGAACTGGAATATAAAATAGAGCATACAAAAGAGGGGTACGTTTTACTTAATTCGTAGGTATATTTTTATGCAAAAAAGCACATCACTTTTACGGTGATGTGCTTTCTCTTTTTATGTTTTTATCTTGTTGAGTTTTTTGCTTAATTCTGTTGTTTCGTTTATTAAGTTATTTATTACCTTTTTATCAATGCATTCTGAGTCGAAGTCGTTAATTTGCTTTGAAAGATATTTTATCGCATTCAGAGTATTATTGTAGCTTCGCTGTGTTTTCGTTATGTACCAAACGTAAAAATCGGCCTCAATTCTGTTGTTAACCTTTATAGGTATACCACATATTTTGAATTCTTCATTTATTGTTTCATCTATTTTAGCCTGTATTTCTTCGTAATCCTTTTGGGTAATATAGCTCCAAGCACGTTCGTTGTTATATTTGTCAGAGCCATAAAGCCAGTTCAAAACGAAGCTATCAATTGGCATATGGCACTTTTCTGCGTATTTGGGATCAAGCTTGCCGTGTGCTACCAAGAATTTAAATGTAATGTTTATCACCTTCTGGGCTTTTCCGTATTGCTGATCTTCGATATTATTTGCTTTATCGTTTAATGTTTTTAAAAATCCTTCGCAAAGTTTTTTGTGGGTATCGTCAAAATTTTCTAGGCAACTTTGATCTTTGAGTATTTTTTCAAATTCTTTCTTTAGATAGTTAAAGCATTTTTCTTTTATAGAAGAATTATGACCTTTGATAGTTCTTACCTGCATATCTAGGTATGCATCGTCAATTATTTTATCTAAATCAAAACTATAATCTTCCGTAAATTTTTTCTTTAAAGATT
Organism: Eubacteriales bacterium; assembly: GCA_045533775.1. Taxonomy (GTDB): domain Bacteria; phylum Bacillota; class Clostridia; order Oscillospirales; family CAG-272; genus UBA1740. Next base: position 3,871 of record JAZSIK010000054.1, on the reverse strand, counting down.
CAAAATCCATTTTATTTATCCTTCTTTGGAGAATAGCTTCTTATCGTTAACACAAGCTTATCTCCGTCAACAAGAAGATTTGCTCTCTTCACAATACAAGGCTTATCGTTGGCAAATTCACGCTTTACGGCCTTTTTAACATTTTTTTCGTTGGTTTTGCCAACAAAAACGGCCTCGCTTACAATACCTGAAGGAATAATAATCTCGTCAACCATTTTGTTGAAGGATTCGTTTTCTGTTTCCTTCTTTACCAGTAATATCATATCACTAAATGCCTTCGGATCAGCACTATCAATAAACAAATCACATTTTACAAGCATCACGTCAAGGTGGTTTTCGAGTAGGTCAGATACCATTTTAATTCTTGGACCTGCACCAAGCTCTTTGTTTACCTTAAAGCACATGGCTACACCTGAATCAAAGGCCGCCTTAACCTCATTTGCCTGGTCTACCGTTATATTCTGATTAAGCAAATTTCTGGAAGAATCTCTAAACATATCAAATACTCCTTCGAATTTTTTATTTATTATATCATACCAAATCCGTTTTATCAACTATATTCGCTAATTTTTGCGCTGTTGGTATGTGACGATTTTGTCAAACTCTATATGTTATAATGTGTTTGTAAGAGTTAATACGCTATGCGCCCATCATCTGCGCCCATTCTTGCGCGCTTGCTTTTTTTATTTGTTTATGATATAATTATTTTAATATGACAAGGAGAAACAGCTATGCTTAACAAAAAAGTCATCCACAAAACCCTTGGAGAAGGAACTATCGTAAAGTTCGAGAACAATATTGCCACAGTCGAATTCTCCACCAAAACAACTAACTTCCGCTACCCTGATATTTTCGCTCAGTTCTTGACATTTGCAGACGAGGCTATGCAGAAGGACGTTGAAATCTTGGCTAATGAATCCATTGCAAAAAAGGCTGAAGAAGAGCGTAAAAAAGCTGAGGCTAAGGCCGCGGAAATTCACCTTCGTTATCAGCGCACTCTGGCCGAAGAAAACAAAAAGCATAAGCTTTCGTCGGCAGAGCTTAAGCACAAGGAAGAAGGAAATCTCGCATTCAAGGCAAACTTCTGCGACGGCGGTTGCTCCGAATCTTGCATTGGCTTCAAAGGTGTTTGCTCTCCCGAGCAGATTAAATATAACATCGAGAAGGAAAAAAGAGCCTGGTGCTCAAACGAAGGTTCTCCCTGTGGTCGCTATTATAGAGGCGAAATTACCTATGATGAGCTCCTCGCTATACATAAGAAGAACTTCGTTTGCTACGAATCAAGAATGCTTACCGAATGGAAAGCAGAGGCCGGTGATAATCTCGATGAAAACGGAGTACATAAAGCTCGACGTATAACAAGCGCAAAGCAGAATGGTCTTGCTGTTTTGACAACTGTTTTCCCGAACACTACAGAGCGTGTTATCTTCGGAGTCTTTATTACCGGAGTTGTTGATGAAGGCGACGCTCTTGCTGCAGGATATGTCAAGGCCGACCCCGAATACACGATAGAGCTCACGCCCGAGGAAGCTAAACAGCTGAACTTCTGGGACTATTACCATAACGCAAACAATCCCGATAGCACCCAGTGGGGTACAGGTCTCTATCGCTATCTCAGTAATGACGTTTGCGTAAAGATTCTGAACCAAATTATCGAAGTTAAGTCCGAGAAAGAAAAAACTCACTGTGAAAAAGTCCTTACCCGTTTCCGCGAGCTTAAAGATATATAAGCACAACCGATGCTCTAATTTTACAGAGCATCGGTTTTAAAATTGTTTTTTAATATGAATAGCACAAATTTTACAATTAAGTTAGACACATATTTGAAGACATCATATTTCGTCTAACTCGCAAAGTCGTGAATTTTTGCAAACAAAACATTTTTATGAGTTTCTCTTTGTTTTCAGCGGCTCAAATTTTGTTCTTTGCTAAATTTTCACTCCGAGATGTACCCAGACGTGCACACCTTGCTGAAAACGAGGTGTTTTGGGAAAATAAGTCGTTAAAAAGACTTGAAAACCGGGAAAGTTTATGCTACAATCAAACCACAAATTTTAGGGAAGGAGATTAGGATATGACAGGTGTAATTTACGCTCGGTATTCCTCGGACAATCAGCGAGAGGAGTCGATTGAGGGGCAGATTCGTGAGAATACTGCTTTTGCCGAGAAGAACGGCATCACGATAGTTGGGCACTACATAGATAGGGCATATTCCGCAAAAACCGACAACCGTCCCGAGTTCCAGCGCATGATACGCGACAGCGCGAAGAAGACCTTTGACGTAGTCATAGTTTGGAAGCTTGACCGTTTTTCTCGTAACCGCTACGACAGTGCGAAATACAAGGCTGCCTTGAAGAAAAATGACGTTCGCGTTGTTTCGGCGACCGAGGCTATCTCGGAAGGTGCGGAGGGCATAATTCTCGAGTCGGTGCTTGAAGGCATGGCAGAATACTATTCAGCTGACCTTGCAGAAAAGGTAACGAGAGGCATGACCGAGAACGCTTTGAAATGCCGCTTTAACGGTGGCAATGGTCTTCTATACGGTTATACCGTTGACGAGGAGAAGCACTTCCAGATTGACCCCTTAAAAGCTCCCATAGTGGCTGAAATATTCGAGCGTTACGCTCACGGTGAATCCATTATAGACATAGTCCGTAGCCTTAACGCAAGAGGTCTTAAAACGCAGAAGGGCGCAGAGTTTAATAACGGCACGCTCAATAGAATGTTTACCAATAAATCATATATGGGCGTGTATCACTATAACGGCATTGAGATCCCGGGCGGTGTACCTGCCATAGTGTCTGCCGAGACCTTTGAGGTAGTACAGCAGAGAATGGCTAAAAACAAGAGAGCCGCCGCCAAGAATAAGGCGAAGGAGAAGTACATACTGACTACAAAGCTTTTCTGCGGGAAATGCCACACGATGATGGTTGCCGACTCTGCACAAAAGAAAAACGGCAATATCTACCGCTACTACAAATGCGCCAGTGCAAAGAGGCACGAGTGCGACAAGAAAGCCGTTCGCAAGGAATGGATTGAGGAGCTTGTGCTTAATAAGGTTATTAAGGTTTTATTTGACGACGAAGCTCTTGATAAGATTGCTGACAAAATAGTCGCCCTGCTTGACGAGGACAATAAGGTTATACCGCTTCTTGAGGCTCAGCTCAAAGAAATTAGAAAGTCTATTGACAACGTAATGAAGGCTATCGAGGCAGGAATTATCACTCGTTCAACTAAGGCAAAGCTTGAGGAGCTTGAAGCTCAGGAAGAGCAAATCGAGCTTAATATTTTGAAAGAACAGACAAGTACTCCCAAGCTCACGAAAGAGCAGATTATATTCGTTGTAGACAAATTTCGTAAACTAGACTTGACATTAGAGCGAAATCGAGAGCGCTTGATAGACAGTTTAGTCAAATGCGTGCTACTTTACGACGACAAGCTTGTAATCACCTTAAACTACAAAAACGAGCCTATAACCGTTCCCACAACCGACGAGCTCGACGAGGTAGAGAAAATTTCGGATACTGAAGCCTTTGCTTCACCAACGACAGAAAGCAGGACAGAAGTCCTGCTTTTTCTTTTTTCTGTCGTTGGTTGACCCGTACGCTCATCAAACCCGGCACCTAGCGCAGAGCGCGACGGTGCATGGGTTCGCATTTGCCGCTCGGAGATCGGCAAGCTTGTTTGCCAGGCGAAGAGCGAGCAAATATTCGCCCCAGCGAAATTCCCGTAGTTTGATATTGTAATAGCATGGCTCACCAAGAAAAGAGACAGACACCACAAAAGGGTGTCTGTCTCTTTTTTTGTGCTCCGCACAAAACCGAACCCACTTGCACGTAAGGATGCGTGCAGATTTGCAGGAATATTATTC
>JAZSIK010000029.1:0-8030 GCA_045533775.1 Eubacteriales bacterium | reverse complement strand
AGGAGGGATCGGGCTCGGTGAGCTCGGGGAACTTGCCGTTGTTCCAATTGAAGCGGCCGCCGTCAACTACGCAACCGCCAACGACGGTAGCGTGACCGTCCATATACTTTGTGGTGGAGTGGGTGACGATGTCTGCGCCCCACTCGAAGGGACGGCAGTTTATAGGTGTGGCAAAGGTGTTGTCGATAATAAGGGGAACACCGTGCTTGTGTGCAACCTTGGCGTAGAGCTCAATATCAAGAACGGCAAGGGCAGGATTTGCGATAGTCTCACCGAACACCGCCTTTGTGTTGGGACGGATAGCCGCCTCCAGCTCCTCCTCGGTACAGTTGGGAGACACGAAGGTAAAGTCAATGCCCATACGCTTCATCGTCACTGCAAAGAGGTTGTAGCTGCCGCCGTAGATTGCAGAGGAGGAGACCACGTGGTCGCCCTGGGATGCGATATTGAATACGGCAAAGAAGTTTGCCGCCTGACCCGATGAGGTCAGCATAGCTGCGCTGCCGCCCTCCAGCTCGCAGATTCTCGCCGCCACCGTGTCACAGGTGGGGTTCTGCAGACGGGAGTAAAAGTAGCCGCTCGCCTCCAGGTCAAACAGCTTGCCCATATCCTCGCTTGTTGCATATTTGAAGGTAGTGCTCTGTACAATGGGAATCTGTCTCGGCTCGCCGCTTGCGGGGTGATAGCCGCCCTGTACGCACTTTGTCTCAATTCTTAAATCTTTCTTGCTCATATTTGTTTCCTCACTCGGTTTGCCCGATATTTTTCCATTAAAATTGTAGCACACCCGCGAGGATTTGTCAATAATGATTAATACGTATTATTTATTATTTTTATTCAAAGCATGTTTTACGCCTCTATCAAAGGCGGCTTTTTTTGAAGCCTGCAGATATTCTGCCGCCGCTATCGCGTAATCACCGAAATATCTAAGCTGCTCTTTGTTCAATGTGGCTTTCAATGAGTTTGCGGCTCTCATAACCCGGCTTACCGTTGCCTTTTCCTCATCTGTCGCTTCGGTGTCGTATATTTCCAGCTCTTCCCAAAGTCCCTTTTGAATGATCTCCTTGAAATCCATAAAATACCCCCTTGTTGTCTGTATACCACAATTTTATCATACGAACGTATGAAAAGTCAATACATACGTTTGTATGTATGATAATATTGTGTAAACCTACAAACAATTAGCAATACGGGGGTGAGCTTATGCATCGTTATCAAAGACTTAGAGATATGCGCGAGGATTTTGACAAAACCCAGGCCGAAATTGCAAAGGTGCTGATGATTTCTCCGCAGCATTATTCTATGTACGAGCGCGGCGAGCGAGAGATGCCCATGCATCACTTTGTCACCCTTGCAAGATACTACAACGTATCTCTTGATTATCTCGCGGGTATGATAGATACACCGCGAAAACTTTAAAAAGGAAAAGCGCTATCCATTGCGGATAGCGCTATTTTCATACATACATCTCCACCGCCACGTTCAGCTTGCCCTTGCGGGACAGGGAGGTCTTGCCTATATAGATAAATCTGCCGTAGCCCCGCACGCTGATCTTCTCATTTTCCTTTGGGGTGTAGGAGGGGCTGTCAATCTGTCTGCCGTCTGCAAAGACAAGGCCGCGACGAAATAGATTTTGTCCGTCCTCACGGGAGAGGGAAAAGAGCTTTGCAATCACCGCATCAAGCCTTTCGCCGCTTATCTGTACGGTTTTTCGCTCCGTGCGGTAGAGCTCGCCCTCGGGCAGCTCGCTGATTATCTCGGTTTTCACATCGGTGCGCTTTACACGCCCCAAGCTGTCTGCAATATAGGGTGCAATGCTCTCCAAGGCAAAGATATATCCCACGTTGTCAATGATAACAATATCGCCCAGGGTGTGCCTTTCAATGCCCAGGTTCAGCAGTGCGCCGAGAAAGTCGCGGTGGGTCAGCCTGTCGGCATATTTCTGACTGACGGGCTCTGCCTTTATCACCGAGATGGGATAGGGGAGGGAATAGCCCAGCTCCTCCTCAGAGCCAAAGCGTATCATCACACGCTCCGCGCCCTCGGCGCCGCCAAAGACAGAGTAGGGAACAGGCCCCAGCTCGCGCTTTATTTCAGCAAAGGCTGCCTGCTCGGCAAGCCCGAGAAAATCTGTAAAGGTGAATATGCCCGAGTTATAGGATTTTCTCCCCAGCTCAAGCAGTCGTTTTTTTACAAGGGTAGTGTCCTGTGTCATACAAGATCAACGGGGTAGAGGATCTTAAGCTGATTTATCTTTGACTCGTATGCCGCGCGGCGCTTCTCCTGGAGGAGAGCATCCTTGATATCTGCCGCGATCTCGGAGAAGGGCATAGTCTCAGCATCCTTTTTAGAGTTCAGCTTGATAAGGTGGTAGCCAAACTGAGTCTGTACGGGGCTCTCGGAGATCTGACCTACCTCCATAGCAAATACCGCACGGTCAAACTCGGGCACCATCTGACCCTGACCGAAATCACCGAGATTTCCGCCGTTTGCCTTGGAGGGACAGGAGGAATACTGCTCTGCCGCCTCCTCAAAGCTAAGCTCGCCTGCATTGATCCTTGCCAGCAGCTCGCGGGCGGTCTCCTCGCCCTCAACGAGAATGTGGCTTGCGTTTACAGTCGCCTCGGTAACAAATCTCTCCTTGTTCTCGTTGTAGTAGTTCTCTGCGTCCTTATCGCTGACACGGGCGGTGCTGATAGCCTTCTCGGTAGCATAGCTGATAAGCAGACTCTCGCGCAGCTTTGCCAGCTCAGCCTTGAACTCGGGCTCTGCCTCGTAGAGATTTCTTCTCGCGTCAAGGAGCAGAAGCTTGGATGCGATCAGCTGCTCAAGTACAACGCGTCTGCCCTCGGGATTGTTATAGCTCTGACCTCTGGGGCCAAGATTTGCCAGGAACTCGTTTACATCGTTTTCGGTAATGGAAATACCGCCTACATTTGCTAAAATATTGCTCATTTTTTTGTTCTCCTTATGTTTTCTCTATGTAATTTAATAAAAATCTGTATTATAAAGGCTTTCTCCGCGCTCCCCACCGGTATAGCCTCGTATATGCCGCGCTCAGTTATTTCTCAGCCCCTTGGGATAGTGGTTTTTCACCCGTCCGCCGCTGATCTTTCCGCCGCCGAGAGCCACGCCCTCGTAGGTGACTGCACACCAGCCGCTGCCCTCTGTCTGAGAGTTAATTTCCTCGCCGCGTAGATATTTTTCCACCCTCGCGTCGCGGGAAGTCAACCTCTCCTGCCGTAAAAAGCTGCTGCCGTAAGCCGAGAAAAGCTGATGGTGGGGGAAGAAATTGCCCTTCTTTACCTCGCCCAGCAAGACCCCGGGCATAAAGACCGAGTAGGGAGGTATTGGCAGGTCGTGCGGGATTAGAGCCAGACCTTCTCCCCACTTGATTATTCTGCCCTCCGGAGAGGATAAAAGATTGTCGGAAAAGAACTTTTTTACAACCGCCATTTCCTCTTTTGAGGGGAGTTTTATGTTCTCTTTGTAAAGTATGGTTGGCAAATCTGCTATATTTTCGTCTTTTTTCATTAATGCGATGAACTGACCCTCACCCTTTGATATGTGCGGATAAAAGCGCCTTGCTTCAGACATTCCGTCAAGTCCTCCCACCGTTGAAAGCGCGAGAGACTCCTCTACGGGACAGAGCGAAAACTCGGGGTGTCGCTCAAGAAAATGGGATACCGTCTCCTCGTTTTCCTCTCTTGAATAGGTGCAGGTGGAGTAGAGCAGATAGCCCCCCGCCCGTACCACGCCCGACAGGTTGTCAAGTATCTGCCTCTGTCTTGCGGCACACTGGGTCACATTTTCCTCGCTCCATTCGCTCTGCGCCTCGTCATACTTGCGGAACATACCCTCGCCGGAGCAGGGGGCGTCGCATAGCACCAGGTCAAAGTAGGCGGAAAACATCTCCCCGAGCCTTGCCGTATCCAGCGAGGTGACGAGTGCGTTTTTCACACCCAGCCTCTCCAGGTTGCCTACAATTATCTTGGCTCTCTTGGGCACATATTCGTTAGCTAATAAAAGTCCCCCGTCGCCGATAGCCGCCGCCAGCTGAGATGCCTTACCGCCGGGTGCCGCACAGGCGTCAAGAACCCGCCAGCCTCTCTCAATCTTCAGCGCCTTTACGGTCGCCATAGCACCGGGGTCCTGGACATAGAACATACCTGCATGATGCTCTGCCCCTTTGCCTATTCCGTCGGCATTTTCGGGTATAAAGCCATCACTTGCATAGGGTATTTCGCTTAGCGAGAGCTGTGTTTTTGAGAGAAAATCCTCCACGGACAGCTTGGCTGTATTGACACGGATAGCTCTTACCGAGGGCTCGCCGAGAGCCGACTCAAAGGCGGGGAACTCCTCGCCCAGCATATTCTTCATTCTGACTAAAAATCGCTCGGGAATCACAGGCTCCTCCTCCTTTTTTATCAAACTCCGTCTGCGCCGTACAGATAATTATACAACAATAATGTTTTTTTGTCAATGGTGCAAAAACGTATTGCATTTTTTAGTTTTATATGTTAGAATAGAGTAGTAAAAATATGTTTTCATCACTTCAGGAGGCAAAAATCTATGAAAACCGATCTCCATCCTAACGAAATTATAAACGAGGGAATGGTAAAAATACGCATTGACGCTGTCGGTGGCGACCTTGACAGAGTTGTGTGCAAGTATCCTGCGTCATTTATGGACGAGATGGCGAGACAGCTGACCCCTGCCATTGAGTCTGCTTGCGGCGTTGAGGGTATTGCGGCAAGCTCGGTTGAGCTTGTTATGATGTTCGCTGCCGGTACATATATGGAACATATCTCCGACAACGTGACCTATCGCCGCCTTATGCTTGCCGATAGGGTGAGCGCGCCCAGGGATTTCTGGGTAAAGTGGACACGCCTTGAGGCTACCGAGGGGGAGTATAACGAGAGCAATATCCTCTTTGAGCTTGGCGAGGACGTGGATCAGAAGGTGCGTGAGAGAGAGTACAGATATCTTCTTACCTCCGGTAATGAAAAGTACCATAACTCTATGAGCAGAAAGAAGGTCGTTGAGTGGCGAGAGGTCATCAAGCGTGCTGCAAAGCGCGGCGAGCTGTCTAAGATAGAGGCAGACTTTGAGCTTGCACCCGAGACATTGGAGCTTGAGGAGCGTATTGCCGACCTGCTTGGCAAGCGCATAGAGTCAAAGCGCCAGCCCGAGCGCGAGGAGGTTCCCTATATCACCCCCGAGAACGATGAGTTTGCCCGCGCGATGGAAAAGGCGCGTCGTGTGGTTGAGGAGGCATCCGAGCTTGATGAGGCTGAGGAGGTTGAGCTTGAGCCCATCTCCGAGACCGATGAGGAGTCCGCAGCAGAGCTTGAGGCGGAGAGCGTGGAGCTTGAGCCCGAGACCGCAGAGGATGAGGAGGCGCCCACCGAGGAGCACGAAGAGGAACCTGATGATGAGTCCGATGATGAGTCGGATGAGGAGGTTGAGCTTGACATCTTTGCCGATGAGGACGAGGAGCTGGAGATTGAGCTGGTAGAGCTTGAGCCTGTGGAAGAAGCAGATGAGGAAATTGCAGAGGAGCCCGAGGCAGAGGAGCCTGCCGATGAGATCCCCGCAGAGGAGCCTATCGTTGAGGCAGCAGAGCCTGTTCTTGAGGCAGCAGAGCCCGAGGAAGAGAGCGTAGAGCTTGCGCCCGAGACCGCAGAGAAAGCGGAAGATGAAGCACCCGAGGAGGAGTCTGCCGAGGAGTTCAGCGTCTTTGACGCTGTTGAGATCTCCGAGGAGATAGAGAAGGAGCTTAGCTCTGAGTATGAGACCCTGCCCGAGACACCCGTGGCAGAGGAGCCCGAGGAAGAAGCCGAGGAGCTTGAGATAGCAGAGCTTGAGATTGAGCAGCCCCGCGAGGAGCCCGCTCCCGTACATACCACCGCATACGAGCATCATACTCAGCAGATCAGCATAGCTGAGCGCGTTGCGGACATCCGCGCAGAGCTGGAGACCAAGATACGCCTTGAGTATGAGATCAGCGCAAGAGCAAAGGCAGAGCGCGAGCTTGTTGAGCTTCGCCGTGAGCTTGAGCGTGTCCGCTCCGAGAGTGCCGCAGAGCTTACCGAGGCGAGAGCCGAGATTGAGAAGCTGCGCGCAGAATACGAGCATTTGCTTGAGGATACCCAGCGCGCCGACCTTGCCAGAGCGGTGGAGGAGAGCCGTCGCAGAGCAGAGGAGGAGCAGCTCCGTGCCGAGATAGAGTCCCAGCTTCGCAGAGAGGCGGCAGAGAGGGAGAGGCTTGCCGAGGCAGCCCGTATGGCTATTGAGGAGCAGCACAGGCTCCAGGCTGAGAACGCCCGCATCGCCCGTCAGAAGGAAGAGGAGGAGCGCGCCGAGGCAGAGAGACAGAGACAGCTGGAGGAGGAGCGCCTTGAGGCAGAGCGCAGAGCCGAGCTTGAGCGCATTCAGCGAGAGAGAGCAGAGGCAGAGGCGAGAGCCAGGGCGGCTGTACCCGATATGTCCAGCAAGAAGTATACCACCACCTCCAAGACTGTAAAGCTTGTATTCCGCAGGAGCGTTGACCCCAACATCACCACTCGTATCCAGCAGATCATCAAGGCTACCGTAGACTACTACGGCAAGGACAACGTTTATCTCAGAATAAAGGCTATCGTGCCCGATTCTCAGACCGTGATCCTGGAGTTTGCCGATCTGCCCATTGAGGAGATGGAGCTTCTTGGCAATATTATCAAGATCCTTGGCAACAGTGGACTTGGTATTGCGAAGGCTATTATAGATTAATAAAATATTTAGTGCCCCGACCCATCAGTCGGGGCAGCTTTTTGCCACTTTTTTGTTCAAAATAGATAAAATAAAGAGCTAAAGCAAAAAGAAAATCATCAAATGTGAGAAAATTAATAAAAAGTATTGACAAATATATTATTTAGTGTTAAAATGTGTTGTAACTGCGCAAATGGGTGAACTATGCCCTTTTGACAGTAAAACATTATTTATTTTTAGTGAAAGGAGGAAAATCATGCCAACCTTTAACCAGCTCGTAAAGCAGGGTCGTTCTGACAAGACTTATAAGTCTAAGTCCCCCGCACTTCAGAGAGGCTTTAACGCACTCAAGAATGCGCCTATTGACCAGTCTGCTCCCCAGAGAAGAGGTGTTTGCACTAAGGTAACAACCACTACCCCCAAGAAGCCTAACTCCGCGCTTCGTAAGATCGCCAGAGTAAGACTTACCAACGGAATGGAGGCTACTTCCTACATTCCCGGTATCGGCCACAACCTTCAGGAGCACTCCGTTGTTCTTATTCGTGGTGGACGTGTTCGTGACCTTCCCGGTGTACGTTATCACATTATTCGTGGTACACTTGATACCCAGGGCGTTGCTAACCGTAAGCAGAGCCGCTCCAAGTACGGAGCAAAGCGTCCGAAGAAGTAATAGGGCTTATCGGACTATATGTGCTCACGTGCTGTGATGTTAAAGCTGTTTAGATTTTCCTAAACCCATCTATATTATCAGACAGAGCGCTAACGAATGTAATATTCGAGTACCTATGATATCATTTTCAAATATTAATGAAGGAGGGAAGTACAGTGCCTAGAAGAGGTCAAATTTCCAAGAGAGATGTATTGCCTGATCCGTTGTACAATTCCAAGCTTGTAACCAAGCTCGTTAATAACATTATGTACGACGGTAAGAAGGGCGTTGCTCAGAGAATTGTATACGACGCATTCGCAATGATTGAAGCAAAGAGTGGCGAGAACGCACTTGACGTGTTCACCGCAGCTCTTGAGAACGTAATGCCCGTTCTTGAGGTTAAGGCTCGCCGTGTAGGCGGTTCTAACTACCAGGTGCCCATGGAGGTTCGCGCAGAGCGCAGACAGACCCTTGGTCTCCGTTGGATAATTGGTTATTCCAGAAAGCGTGGCGAAAAGACCATGGCTGAAAGACTTGCCGGCGAGATTATGGACGCTAAGGCAGGCATGGGTGGCGCATTCAAGAAGAAGGAAGACACCCACAAGATGGCAGAAGCAAACAAGGCTTTTGC
>JAZSIK010000074.1:0-34716 GCA_045533775.1 Eubacteriales bacterium | reverse complement strand
AAGCACCGAAAGAAATCAATTATGTTTTCGGATACCGTACCTCAAGGTCAATGAAAAACAGAGATACTTGGGAATTTGCACACCGTTACTGTGGCAAAATATGGCTTATCTGTGGTTTGGCACTCATTCCTATCGTAGCAGGTATTATGCTGTGCTTCATTGGGGCAGACACAAAAACCGTGGGATATGTGGGCGCGTCAATGTTGGTATTTCCGCTTTTACTAATAATCCTCTCGGTTATTCTTACAGAGCGAGCATTGAAAAATGCTTTTGATAAAAACGGAAATCCGTTTTCGGAAAACACAACGATTGGCATAGTCCTATCCGTCAAAAAGCAGTGGTGGTTGAAGGTCAATACCAAGCCCATCAGAAAGCACGCTCTTGACGGCGCGACTTTTCCGCATATCATTACGGTGAAATATACCGTAGACGGAAACGAGATCGTCAAGAAAAAATGGCTTAAATCCTTTGTCACTCCACCGAGCGTGAATGAACAGGTGGCGGTGATATATCGGACAGATAAACCGACCAAGTGCAGATTGGAGTTTTCATGATGAAAGCAAGTTGGAAGGATGTACCCTTATTACATAAGGTCGTTACCATAATATCAGTTCTTTCAAGTCTATCCGTTGTTGTGTTGGCAGTATTGCAGATATTTGATGTTTGGGATCAGGCAATCAACGTTTTTATGCCTTTGAATGGTGTAACAATGCTTTGCCAAGGCTATATCCAATGGAACAATAGCCGCAAGGTCGCTTATTTCAGTATCGGAACGGCAGCATTTATTTTTATCTGTTGCATAGTGGTATTCTTTGTAAAATAGACAAAATCCCTCGTTCCATTACGGAGCGAGGGCTGACGGAAAAACAACAAAAATAAGCACTGCGTTTACGAGTCCGAGCCCGGACTTTTGTATGACGATCCCGTGCTTCTTCGGTTGCATGATCGGGCGACAGAGCTGTATGACTCCTGTTATTCCTTTAATACACCCGAGGGCGCCTGCAGCTTTTCTGAGGAAAGAGAGCGTGAGATAGCCGGCGAAATGCTGGAGATCGTTACCGCAATACGCGACCGATTGCACGACACGGTAAAAGACCCCCTCGTGATAGAGGATTACATCACCCCAAGATGTAAAGCAATTAAATAATCGGCAAAAAGACCGTCATCCGACGGTCTTTTTTGTAAAGCAAACACCTCCGCACTTGCGAGATGGCACAAAGAGGTTTCGCTCGTGACAAAAAGCCTTTTGCAGACGGCAACAACGGGTTGCTTGTCATTTTGGATAACCTGTGATATAATATATCCAAAAAGAGAGGAGGCATTTAATGGAAACAAAGGACATTATCTACCATTTAAGGACAAAAAAGGGACTCTCACAGGAGGAGCTGGCGGAAAGGATATTTGTCACAAGGCAGGCGGTTTCCCGTTGGGAAAACGGCGAGACAACACCGAATATAGATACGCTAAAGCTCCTTTCAAAGCTGTTTGATGTGTCTATCAACACGCTGCTGGGCTCTCCGAGAGAGCTGGTCTGTCAGTGCTGCGGTATGCCTCTTGAGGACTGTAATATAAGCCGCGAAACCGACGGCAATTTCAACGAGAAATACTGTAAGTGGTGCTATTCAGACGGCGAGTACACCCTTGATATCTGGAAGCAATATGCAGACATCGGCGGCAAGAAAAAGCTGGAGGAGTTCAAGGCGCGCTTGATCTGTGAGTTCAACAGCCTTCTGGAGCTTGAGGGACTGCCGAGGGTAAAAGACCTGAACGTTCTGTCGGGCGAGTTCATCAATATGGAGTACACTCTGCCAAGCGGAGAGCGGGTAAAGTTCCTTGATGACAGGCAGACCTATCTGGGCAGCCAGCTGGAAAGCGAGCTTGGCGGCAGATGCATCGGCATCGCAGCCAATATGGAGTTTCTCCTCGTCTGCTCCTATGAGGAAAACGGCGAGAACCCCCAGCTTCTGATCTACAAGAAAAGATAAGGACAGTCGCAGGGACTGTCCTGTGTGGAGGTATTCGCCGAGCGAATATACTCACACTCTCCGCCTGGCAAACGAGCTTGCCGATCTCCGAGTGGAGTATGCGAACTCCTTCGCATGAGCTGCGAATGGATTCGGATTAAACACACCTTCGGCCCAAAAAGAAAAAGATAAGGACAGTCACAGGGACTGTCCTTATCTTTTTGGTCGAAGTGTGGAGATTCGAACTCCAGGCCTCCAGTACCCGAAACTGGCGCGCTACCAACTGCGCTACACCTCGTAATTAATTGCTATTAAGCTTGTGCGTGACAGAAATCATGTCACCCACAACCGCGCGCCTGAATGGCGCTCTCTCTTGAAACATAGTTGCACTACTCGCCTCGGTACACTCGGCTCCTATTGCTCCTTGTTTCTGCGCATTCGCAACGCCAAAAACAGTTATCAACTGTTTTTGTCTGCTCACAACTGCGCTACACCTCGTAATAAATTACTATTAAGCTTTTCGTCTGCTCACCCCTTCGCTATACCTCGTAAAAATGATCAAAAAATCAAGGGAGGGATGATGCAAAAGAAAGGGAAAAAACAGGGTAAAAAAGAGAAAAATCCGGGGTGAAGATCCGACGAAAATAAGGGGTAAAAATACACCTGAAATCAGCTAATAAAAACGGCTGAAATCGGGGATAAAAAACGCCCTGTTTTTTGACTTACAAAGCAGCCCAAAAGGATACGCTGAAAGGCGCTTAAAACAGAGGAAAAAAGGGCTTGAAATCAGGGGAAAAATTACCCTCAAAACAGGCTGCAGATCACATCAAAAAGCAGGGGTAAAAAAGCCTCTTTTTTTATGAAAAAATCCCACAATTTTTACCCGAAGAAAAGGGGTAAAAAAGCCATGCTTTTTTGCTTTCCGCCCTATTATTATAGCACCCGAGGGCGTATTTGTCAAGGGGGTTTTGAAAAAGTATAAAAGTAAGGTTTTCCGTAAACAAAAGTTTACGAAAGAAAGTTTGAAAAAATCCAAAAAAATCGGTCAAAAATTGAAAATGGATTAATTTTTTCTTAAAAAAACGAAAAAACTTTTGATTTTTCTGAAAAATTGCCCGATTTTTTTAATTTGGGAGCCGATTTTTAGATTTTTACAGTTTTATTTTTTGAAAAGAGCGGTGAAAAAATCAAAAAAGTTGTTTTTAGCTTAGGCTGGCAAAAAACTATAAAAACAGCCCCCAAAAAGCAGTCTTTACACTATGAAAGTTTATCCCAGGCTCCATACTTTCAGATAGGATAAACGGCATATTCCTTGCGCCTTCCATCAGCGCGAAATGGGGCATATTTTTTCTTGCTTTTGACTGGTAAAAACAGCTCTCTTTTTCTCCGCGTTTTCTTCCGCTTTTTCACCCTTGCTTTCGGCTGATTTTCCCCCCTGTTTCAAGAGCCCTCTTTACCCCCTTTCAATGGGATTTTTGGGTGCATTTTTTACCCCTTTTTTCTATACCGCTTTGGGCAGTTTTCATAGGTTGCTTTGAGCCCTTTTTTAACCCCGATCTTCGCCCCTTTTTGAGTGCCTTTTCAGCCCGCCCTTGACCTTCTGTTTTCAGCCGATCTCACCCTTGATTTTCTTTGTTTTTTTGCGTCTTTTTTTGCATAGCTTCCTATTACTTTTTGACCTGCAAAAGTGCCTTGAGCCACCCCCTCTTACCGCACTCCTCCGACCCCCTCTGTGTTTTTCTCGCTTGACAAGGCCTCCTTTTCGCTGTATAATATATATATAATAATAAAGGAAGAAAACTATGAGAATAAACGGACTACAAAAGCTGACACTGCTTGACTTCCCGGGGCAGATCGCCTGCACGGTTTTCCTTGGCGGCTGTAATCTCCGCTGTCCCTTCTGTCACAACGGCTCGTTGGCACTTAGCGAGGGGGATATGGAGATCTCTCGCGAGGAGCTTCTCGCCTTTCTTGACTCCAGGCGCGCAAGGATAGGCGGTGTTTGCATCAGCGGAGGCGAGCCGACCCTCAACCACGAGCTGCCAGAGCTGATTTCTGAGATAAAGATCCGCGGCCTTGCGGTAAAGCTGGACACCAACGGCACAAATCCCGAGATGCTTCTCCGCCTGATAGACGAGGGACTGCTTGACTATGTGGCGATGGATATAAAAAACTCTCCCGAGCGATATGCCGAAACCACAGGACTTACCGCAGAATGCAAAATGCAGAATGCAGAATTGTCCGCAGGGGCGAGCATTGCCCGTCCGAATGTGAGCGAGCTTCTTGATAAAGTTCGCCGCTCTGCCGAGCTGCTGATGCAGGGACGGGTGGATTTTGAGTTCAGAACTACCCTTGTACGCGAGCTTCACACTCCCGAGGACATAATTTCCATTGGCAGCTGGCTTCGCGGCGGAGAAAAGTACTTTTTACAGACCTATCGCGACGAGGGAGATCTGCTTGTGGGCGGATTTACCTCCTTTACCCGAGAGGAAACCGAGCATCTGCTCTCGCTCTTGAGACGGGATATTCCCAACGCGGCTATAAGATGAGCAAAAAATGAGCCTTTTGCCATGCCTTTTCCCGAACGGACTGCAAACAAAGGCAAAAATCCTGTAATTTTAGCTTAAATTGATGAAAAACCTCCCATTTGGGAGGTTTTTTGCTTACAAGAATCAGCCTTCCCAACGCGCTTCGCCGGGGAGGGCCAATTCTGCATTCGGAGGCAGTGTAACGGCGTTGGGGTGTTGAATAACAGTCCGGCGGCCTGTTAGACCCGGAGTGACCGAGTTGCTCTTTCGCGTTTTTGTTCAACCGATGAATATGAATGTAGAATTAATCGTAGGGGCGACCATTGGTCGTCCGGGGACAGCTTGCGCTGGATGAGGCGCATTCTCATTCATTCACTCAAAAGCCTTCCCCCCCGGGAAGGTGGGCTTTTCGTCTTGCCGAAAAGCTCGGATGAGGTGCATTCGCTGATGAGGGGTGGAAAAACAACAATTTCTGACATTTTTCTGCCACTTTTTACCTATTTTCAGCAGGTTGCACAAGGGTGGTAAAATCTACCATATAAAAAAACAAAGATTAATCATCAAAAAAAGCCCGAAAAATATAACTTTTTCGCAAAAATCCAAAGATGCAAATAATTGTTTACGAACTATATATTGTGACGAAAATGCGCATTTGGCTCAATATTTTGTGTTTTTCCATTGACTTTTTACACAAAATGTGATATGATTTAGAGGCTTATACACTTTTCAAAAAAAGGCAAAAATCTGCCTTAAAATAACTACAAAAAACGACTTTGAAAAGGGAAAATCAATTCAAGAAGGAAGTAAAATCATGTATACCGTATTAAAACGCGATGGAAAAATCGTTGAATTTAACATAAAGAAGATAACCGACGCGATTTCTCTTGCCTTTGAGGCTCAGGAGCGCAACTATCTTCCCAGCATAATTGAGCTGCTCGCGCTTAAGGTTACTGCAGACTTTGAGCCCAAGATCCGCGACGGTCATATCACGGTTGAGGACATCCAGGACAGCGTTGAGTCCGTGCTTATCCAGGCGGGATATGACGACGTTGCCAAGGCTTACATTCTCTACCGCCGTCAGCACGCGCGCCTTCGTGAGATGCGCTCTACCGTTCTTGACTACAAGGCTACGGTTGATAACTATGTAAAGATCAACGACTGGCGCGTAAAGGAGAACTCCACCGTCACCCACTCGGTAGGCGGTCTTATCCTCAATAATTCCGGTGCTATTACCGCAAACTATTGGCTCTCCGAGATCTATGACGACGAGATCGCAAACGCTCACAGAAACGCAGACATCCACCTCCACGACCTCTCTATGCTCACAGGCTACTGTGCCGGCTGGTCGCTGAAGCAGCTTATCCAGGAAGGTCTGGGCGGCGTAACAGGCAAGATCACCTCCGCTCCCGCAAAGCACCTCTCCTTTCTGTGCAACCAGATGGTAAACTTCCTCGGCATTATGCAGAACGAGTGGGCAGGCGCGCAGGCATTCTCCTCCTTTGACACCTACCTTGCTCCCTTTGTAAAGGCGGACAACCTTACCTACGAGCAGACCAAGAAGTGCGTTGAGTCCTTTATCTACGGTGTAAACACCCCCTCCCGTTGGGGTACACAGGCGCCCTTCTCCAACATCACTCTTGACTGGACCGTGCCCGCAGACCTGAAGAACCTGCCTGCCATCGTTGGCGGCAAGGAGATGGACTTTACCTACGGCGACTGCAAGCGCGAGATGGATATGATCAACAAAGCCTTCATTGAGACGATGATTGAGGGCGACTACAACGGCCGCGGCTTCCAGTATCCTATCCCCACCTACTCCATCACCCGTGATTTTGACTGGTCTGAGACCGAGAACAACAAGCTGCTCTTTGAGATGACCTCAAAGTACGGCACACCCTACTTCTCCAACTATATCAACTCTGATATGGAGCCCAGCGACGTGCGCTCTATGTGCTGTCGTCTGCGTCTTGACCTCCGCGAGCTGAGAAAGAAGTCCGGCGGCTTCTTCGGCAGCGGTGAGTCCACCGGCTCTATCGGTGTTGTTACCATCAATATGCCCCGTATCGCATATCTTGCTGAGGACGAGGCAGACTTCTACAAGCGCCTTGACCATATGCTTGACATCTCCGCCCGCTCGCTGAAGATAAAGCGCGAGATCATTACAAAGCTGATGGGAGAGGGTCTCTATCCCTATAGCAAGCGCTATCTCGGCAGCTTTAACAACCACTTCTCCACCATTGGTCTTGTGGGTATGAACGAGGCAGGCCTTAATGCAAAATGGCTGAGAAAGGATATGACTCACC
Source organism: Eubacteriales bacterium (assembly GCA_045533775.1). Taxonomy (GTDB): domain Bacteria; phylum Bacillota; class Clostridia; order Oscillospirales; family CAG-272; genus UBA1740. Next base: position 27,921 of record JAZSIK010000074.1, on the reverse strand, counting down.
CCGAGACCCGCGAGTTTACAAAGCAGGTGCTGCTCCATATGCGTGAGCGTCTCTCCGACTATCAGGAGAAGTACGGCGACCTCTATAACCTGGAGGCTACCCCCGCAGAGTCCACCTCCTACCGTCTGGCAAAGCACGACAGACGCTTCTATCCCGACATTATCACCGCCTCTGACAAGAACGGCGGCACTCCCTATTACACCAACTCCAGCCACCTTCCCGTTGGCTTTACCGATGACATCTTTGAGGCCCTGGATATGCAGGACGAGCTCCACACCCTCTATACCTCTGGTACCGTATTCCACGCATACCTGGGTGAGAAGCTGCCCAGCTGGAAGTCTGCGGCACTGCTCGTGCGTACCATCGCCGAGAATTACAGATTGCCCTACTACTCCATCTCCCCCACATACAGCGTGTGCAAGAACCACGGATATATCGCAGGCGAGCACTTTGACTGTCCCGAGTGCGGTGAGAGGACCGAGGTTTACAGCCGTATCACAGGCTATTACCGTCCCGTACAGAACTGGAACGACGGTAAGTCCCAGGAGTATAAGGACAGAGTGGTTTACGCAGAGTCCAAGCTCACAGGCAAGCAGCCTCTCTATGTGAATAAGGAATGTGGAATGCAGAATGCAGCTGATGAAATGCAGAATGCAGAATGCGGAATGCAGAATGAGGTAGCCGCTCCCGAGCGTATGCTCCTCTTCACCACTAAGACCTGTCCCAAGTGCCGTATGGCAAAGATGTTCCTTGACCAGGCGGGACTCTCCTATGAGACGCTGCTGGCTGAGGAAAATGTGGATCTCTTCAAGGCTTACGGTGTAAAGGAGGCGCCCACCCTGGTGCTTATCAGAGGTGATGAGGCGACCCTGATCGCAAATCCCTCCAACATCAAGGCTTATATTGACAGCCTTAAGGTAAACGCATAATAAAAACAGCCTCTCTTGTGAAAGGGAGGCTGAAAATTACACAGGAATTGTTGAATACAGACCGTAGTGGCAAGCGTCGCTTGTCCTGGCGCCATATTCAATTTTCCCGAAAGGAAAGCAATGTACGACATTATAGTTATCGGCGCGGGACCTGCGGGTCTTACCGCCGCCGTTTATGCAAGGCGAGCCGACAAGAGCGTGCTCGTTATAGAAAAGGACACCTTCGGCGGTCAGATCACCCATTCGCCGAGAGTGGAGAATTACCCCGGCTTCGTTGAGATCAGCGGCAACGAGCTTGCAGACCGTCTCTTGGAGCAGGTGGCAGAGCAGGGCGCTGCCATTGAGCTTGACGAGGTGACAAAAATTGAGGGTACGTCGGGTGACTTTACCGTCAAGGGTCTTACAAGGGCGTATAAGGCTCGCGCGGTGATTATCGCCGCAGGCTCTCACCACAGGCATCTGGGTCTTGAGGGTGAGGAGAGGCTGACGGGCAGCGGTGTTTCCTACTGCGCGGTCTGTGACGGTGCGTTCTACCGCGGTCAGCGTGTGGCGGTCATCGGCGGCGGCAACTCGGCTCTGCAGGACGCAGTTCTGCTCTCCGAGGGCTGTGAGAAGGTGTATCTGGTGCAGAATCTTGCCTACCTTACAGGCGAGGAGAGGCTGCAGAAGATACTGATGAGCCGCCCGAATGTAGAGATAATCACCTCCTCGGTGGTTGACAGGCTTGTGGGCGCGGGAGAGCTGAGAATGATTGAGATCTCCAATAGCGAAACAGGCGAGAGACGGGCTATTGAGGTAGAGGGTATGTTCGTCTGCATAGGCCAGCAGCCCGAGAATGAGCCCTTCTCCGACAGGGTCAGCCTGAACAGGTGGGGCTATATTGAGGCGGGTGAGGACTGTGTGCCCTCCGGCGCAGATGCAGGTATTTTTGTGGCGGGTGACTGCCGCTCCAAGACCGTTCGCCAGGTGACAACGGCTACCGCCGACGGTGCTATTGCCGCCCTCGCCGCAGTGAACTTTATTGATTCTCTGAACCAATAAAGAGTAGTAACCAATATAACTAAAAAACACTTTTCATATATAAAAATCAGCCAAAATGCAAGGTTAAGTTTGCAAATTGGCTGATTTTTTGTTGTTTTTTGACTCTCAGAGCTTATTCTTTGCCGATGAGAGCCGCAAGGTTTTTGCTATAATTCTCAAGGGCTTCTTGTAGCTCCTCGGTGTTTTTTGCCGCCAGCGCGTCGTTATAGAGGGCAGCGATAGTGTAGTAATAGTTGCCAAACTTGTGAAGCTCGGGCAGGGCGGTGTGGGACTGCTCAATCTGGACAGGAATATAGGGGTCTGCCTGTACGGCGTCGCTCATCTGCGCGGCGATGTTCGTGGGACACCAATAGAATTGCTCAAATCTTTCTGACTGACACTCCTCGCCCGACAGCCAAAGGCACAGACGGGTGATAATATCCGCTCGCTTGGGATCATCAGTGGGCTTTACTCCAAGCAAAGTACTGTCACAGTAGGCACCGAGACGGTAGCTCTCACCGTCAACGGTAAAGCTGGGGAGAGTAGTAACACCGAGATTTTCACCAAAGGCGTTCTCGGCAGACCATCTGCCGCTGAGCTCAGAGATGATTACGCCCGTAGGTAGGTCGGCATCGTAGATATAGGTGTCGTTGTTCAGCATGGGGGAGTCTATCAGAGGCTTCATGCCTCGCAGGGCGATAAGACCCTCGGGGGAGTTGTAGTTATCCGACTCAAGAGTAAAGCTCCAGCTTGGGTCAACCGACCAGCGCGAATCGCATCCCAGAGCCATAAAGAAGTGCTTTACACCCCAGCCACTATCCATCTGGAAACGGATAAGCTTGTTGTTTTCCTCACAGATAGCGATTATTTTCTCAAGAGATTTCGCGTCCTCCTTGCTTATCAGCGATTTGTCGTAGAACATCACCGATGTCCGTTCGCCAAGGGCGAGGGGAAAGGCGTACAGACTGTCGCCAAGCTGGGCACATCTGATAGCCGCAGGGGAGTGGGTATCTCTGATCTCCGCCTCCGCAGAGTCGCCAAGGGGCATCAGCGCGCCCACATTAACGAGCCTCTCAAGCTCGGTCTGCTTGTAGCAGAAAATATCGGGCGCTGAGCTCGGATTTTCTATAATTTTACTGCCCGCTATGGCAGAGTCAATCTCGGTTATAGTGAGATTTATTGTAATTTTGTTCTCGTCGGCAAAGCGCTTTATCTGCTCCTCAAAGAGAGAAGACGCCATATATCCGTTCTGCACCCACATAGACAGCTCGTAGTACTCCTCGTAGGCTCCGCATATGCTGCATTGCCCGTCGGTATAGCTGTGAGGGGTTGAATTAAACTCTCCGCCACAGACAGAGCATATCTGATAGTGGCTCTCGGCAGATTGCTCGTAGTTCTCTGCGGTGTGCTTACCCGTGGCGGGCAGAGTCTCCTCTTTGGTTTCATCGCAGATAGTGCAGTAATATCTCGCGCTGCCTTGACTTACACAGCTGGCAGGGAAGCTGTGAGACAGCTGCCACTTGTGCTCGTGGTACTCATATCCGCATTTTGTGCAGATGTATTCGTCATTCCAGCTATGCTCCTGAATGTCTCTCTTATGATCACATTCAGTACACTCCAGCCAGTGTTCCGTGCTGTCATATCCGTCTATCAGCGAGTGGCCTGCCTTTGGTAGTATCTCGGTCACTTCCTCCAGACCGCATTTGGTACAGCGGGTGACAATATATCCTTCAGAACGGCAGGTGGCCTTAAGGGTCGTCTCAACATTGCTGTGATCCGCATCGCTGCCGACTCTTTCCTCCCGCTCACCGCAGAAAGAACAGCTGCGCTCATAGCGCTTATCCTGGCAAGGTGCGTGCTTGTCAGAGTCGCCGGTAGCAGTCCAGCCGCTCCAATGATGCTCGCAGTCAGCGGGGTCACCGCCGTTGCCACCGTCTGCCTCGGGCGGCACACAGCTAACAAGCCAAAGGGCAGAAATTATCAGACAAATCAATAATAAACAAGCCTTTTTCATAGCAATCCTCCTGTGTTTTATTCTGTTATATAAGTAGCTCCGAGGGAGTTGGATAATTCAGCATTCAATAATTATCTCGTAACTCTCCTATCCTTTCCCTCAAAGGGCAAAATCCTTGCGGTGCCGATGATACGGGAGTATATTCTGTCCTCGTACTTTCTCGCCAGCTCCTCGGAGGAGAGGTTGGTGGAGATGATGGTCGCCAGACCCTTGTTCTGCCTTGCGTTCAGCAGATTGTAGAGGGTGGAGACGGTAAATTGGTTAGAGAACTCGGTGCCCAGGTCGTCAAGGATCAGCAGAGTGCAGTCCAGGTATTTGTCCGAGCGGCTCTCCTCTCTGCCGTAGTTGTTTCTGAAGCGGTCTGCCTCAAAGTCGCTGAGTACATTCTGTGTAGAGTCGTAGATCACGTCATAGCCCTGATGGATCAGCTCTCTTGCGATAGCGGTGGAAATATGTGTCTTGCCGGTTCCCGTGGGGCCGATGAGCAGGAGATTTTCCTTCTTCTTGCCAAAGTCGCGGACATAGTTCTTCGCTATGGTGTATATGGCGGTCATTCTCTCGCTGACCTTCTTGTCGTAGGAGTAGATGCCAAGGTCAAAGTTGTCAAAGGACTGGGTCTCAATCAGCCTGCCCATAGCAGACTCGGCAATACGGCCTCTGATTATCAGCTCCCTAAGACAGCTGCACATCTTGACCCCGTCAACAAAGCCGGAGTCCGAGCAAACGCTGCAGGTATATTTCACATCGGTGTAGTCCTCGGGGTAGCCGAGGGAGAGAATTATCTCACGGCGGCGCGCCTGAAGCTCCTTGTTCCTCTCCTTTATGGGAGTGATGTCACCGCCCGAGCAGGCGGTCTTGAATATGAGCATACCCGTGGTGGAAAGCTCGGCGTCAATCACCGCCACCTCGGGACTCTTGCCTCTGATTATCTCGCTTCGGTAGTCACTCTCAGCGCGGGCGTTGTTTCTCCTCGCCTCAATCTCTGCCTTAGCTCTTTCGTATATTGAACGGTTTGACATTTACTTGTCCTCTCCTTCATCGTCGCTCAGATTGCCAAAGCTGCGGCTGACCGCGTCGTCAAAGGCCTTCTGTATATCAAAGTTGCCGTATCTTGGGGTCTCGGCCTTGGTTTTCTGATACTTTTTCTCCTGCCACTCGCCCTCACGGACAAGCTTGTCGGCCTCTGCCTTAGCGCGGCACTCGTTCACCGTGCGGCAGCCCGCCTCGTGCCAGGAGGTAAGCACGCTGTCCATATATCTCAGGTCGCCTCTGCCGCTCTTGGTGTTCAGTACGGCTATGTCGTATGCCTCGCTGACCACGTTTACCGAGTAGCCAAACTCCTCCGACCACTTCTTGAAAAATCGTTTCTCGCTGACCGACAGGTTTCTGCCGTAAATGCCAAGCACACGGCGGAACTCCCACTCGGCTCCCGTAGATTCCTCCATATCCTTTATGTAGGCGTCAAGGGCCTCAACGCTGTCACAGCCCTTGCCGGATATGCGTATAGCCTCGTTGCACAGCTTCCTTGCAGTAAGGTCGCCGCGGCTCGCCAGGTATGCCGCCAGGGTGACGATATACTCGGGGGAGAGAGAGTACTGGGTGTACAGGGCGGTGATATTCTTCACATCGGTGTTGGGCAGGCAGGCCTGACCCATAAGGGTGGCACACTCCTCCAGCATAGAGGCAAGACTCTCGTCGCGGATGCTCCTTGCCACCTGGGTCGCGGGTCTCTCGTCAATCTCGCCGCGCATCAGTCGGTCGGAGAACTCCTCTGTTATACAGGGCTCACCCGTGGGGGTAATTACACCCGCCTCCTCCCAGAGCACCAGCGCCGCCTTACATCTGGCGGTGGAGATACCTGCCGCCTCGGCAAGCACACTCTCGTCATCAGCCACGCCGCCCAGCTCAATAAGTGCCAGCAGGGCGCGCAGCTCCTCGCGGCTCGCCTCGGTAAAGGCGGTGTTGCCGATAAGACGGAGGCTGTCTATTCTGAAATCAACCCTCGGCATCCCACTTCACCTCGCTGCTTGTCTTTACCTCATAGCACAGGCGCATAAGAGAGTCGCCGAGATGGATGTTCTCAATGACCACACCCTCGTGGTCAAGCTCCAGCTCTGTGTTTGCAAAGTTCCATATACCCTTGACGCCGGCTCTCGCCATAGTGAGCGCAACCTTGTACGCCGCGTCCTTGGGTACGGTAAGCACGCCGATATCCACCTTCTCCTTCCGGCAGAAATCGTACAGCTCGTCTATATGATACACCTTTATGCCGTATATCTCTGTGCCAACGATCTCCTCGTTTATATCAAAGAGGGCAAGGCGGGTAACGCCCCTCCTGCCGAACATACGGGTAGACGCCAGCGCACGACCGAGATTGCCCGCGCCGCAGATAACCGCGGTATAGCCCTCGTCAACGCCGAGCAGCTCGCTGATCTTGCCGTGGAGATACTTGATATTATAGCCGTAGCCCTGCTGACCAAAGCCGCCAAAGCAGTTGAGATCCTGTCTGATCTGAGAGGCGGTAACGCCCATAATGTGGGACAGCTCGGCAGAGGAGATACGCAGTCTGCCGTCTGCCAGCAGATCTCCGAGATACCTGTGGTATCTGGGCAGTCTTTTTATTACCGCGTCGGGCACGTTCGCCTTCTGGGCTGCCTGCGCCTTTGCTTCAAATGTACCCTTGACCTTATCTATATGCTCCATCGGATTAACCTCTTCTTTCTTCTATGCTATCCAGGGCGCTGGCGTTCAGCGACGCGTCAGCCCTGTTGCCTTTTTTGTATTCATAATAACCCTGTGCCGCTATCATTGCCGCGTTGTCGCCGCAGAGATCGGGTGTGGGGATAAACAGTCTTACGCCCTGGGCGTCTGCCACCTCTTTTGCTCTGCGCCTGAGATGAGAGTTTGCCGCCACACCTCCCGCGATACAGAGATCGTACCCGGGGTATTTGTCCAGCGCCAGAGACAGCTTTTTTGCCACCGCCTCAACGGCCTCGTAGGTATATCTTGCGGCAAAGAGCGCTCTGTCAAGCTCCTCGCCCCTCTGCTCGTATCTGTGGAGCAGATTTATCGCCGCCGTCTTAAGTCCCGAGAAGGAAAAGTCTAAGCTTCCGTCAGAGAGGGCAGGTGAGGGCAGCAGCATCTCCTTGTCCTTGTAGGCGGGAGATCTCTTGTATTTTGAGTAAAAGTCGTCCTCGTCACCCGTCGCCTTGATAAAGCCCTCGCGGCTCAGAGCGTCAAAGCCCCGTCCCGCAGGATAGGGTATGCCGATAATTCTGCCGATCTTGTCAAAGGACTCGCCGATGGCGTCATCACGGGTGGTGCCTATCATATACAGCTCTGTGTGACTCTCCACGCGGTAGATGGCGGTATGTCCTCCCGACGCAGCCAGGGCGATGAAGGGGGGATCTGCCACGTTGCCCTTGCCACCAAGATAGCAGGAGGCTATGTGTCCCTTTATATGATCAACCGCCACCAGAGGTATGCCGTTTGCCACCGCCAGCGCCTTTGCAAAGTTAACGCCGACCAACAGCGCGCCAATCAGACCGGGGTTTGCCGTAACGGCTACCAGATCAATGTCAGCGAGAGTCACTCCCGCCACCTCCAGCGCCTCGTATGCAATGCGGCTGATCGCCTCTGTGTGAGCGCGGCTGGCTATCTCGGGCACAACTCCGCCGTACAGACGGTGGGTGTCAATCTGCGAGGCGATTATATTTGATTTTACCTTAAATCCCCCGCGACCCGCCACCACAACGGCAGCGCTTGTCTCGTCACAGGAGCTCTCAAAAGATAGGATGTTCATAATTGTTCCTTTCGTCTAAAGCCTTCCCCGGCGAAGCGTGTTGGGGAAGGTGGGCTTTTCGTCTTGCCGAAAAGCTCGGATGAGGTGCATTTTAAACCGTTTTGCTTTCCTTAAGCATAACGACCGCGTTTTCGGTCGGATTCTGATAGTAGCTCCTTCTGATGCCGATCTCCTTAAAGCCATAGGCCCGATACAGCGCCCGTGCGGGCAGATTGCTCTCTCGCACCTCAAGGAACACCGTCTCCACACCCTGACCGTACTCGGTCTTTAAGGCATAGGACAGCAGACGGTAGCCGATGCCCCGCTGACGCTTGTCCTCCCTTACGGCAATGCGGTATATCTCGCCCTCGGGGGCAATCTTCCTGCCGATTATGTAGCCGACCACACAGCCGTCAGAGAGGGCGGTGTAGCACATACCCGTATCCGAGCAGATGTAGGAAAAAATATCCCTCTTGCCCCAGGGGTCGCCAAAAATATTCGCTTCCAGCTCGGCAATAGCCGTAGCATCATCGGGTATAGCCCGCCGTATGTCCATTTTTATATCCTCTCGGCAACTTCCTTGATAAACTCGCGCAGCTCCTCCGCCGTCTCGGGATGCTCAAGACCCTTGACGATATTCGCCTTGAGGAAGCCTACCTTAGAGCCGAGATCGTATCTGTCACCCTCAAACTCCAGCGCAAGCACGCCCCTGGCTCTCGCCACATTCTTAATAGCGTCGGTCAGCTGATATTCGCCGCCCGCACCCGGCTCCAGAGAGTCAATCTCGTCAAAAATATCGGGTGTGAGAAGCACTCTGCCGAGTATGGAGAGGTTGGAAAACTCCTCGCCGCGCCTCGGCTTTTCAATCATATCGGTGCAGTAGGTCAGACTGCGCGCCTCGCCCTCAATGGGCGCTACCTTCAGCGAGCAATACTTTGTCAGCTGCTCGGGGCTTACGGGCTTTACGCCCACCACGGGTCTGCCGTATTTGTTGTATACGTCAATAAGCTGGCGGCATACCGGTCTCTTTGAGAAGATAATATCGTCGCCGTACAGCACAAGGAAGGGCTCGTCGCCTATAAACTGACGGGCGCGGCCGACCGCGTGACCCAGACCCAGCGTCTCCTTCTGTCTGAGGAAATATATGTTCGCCATACTCGCTATGTCGCGCATACGCTCAATCTCGTCAAGCTTGCCCTTGGCAGCCAGCGCCGCCTCATACTCGGGGGAGAGGTCAAAGAAGTCCTCCATAACCTCCTTGCCGCGATTGGTGATTATAAGTATATCGGTAATTCCGCTGCTTGCCGCCTCCTCAACGAGATGGCAGATGGCGGGCAGGTCAACTATGGGCAGCATCTCCTTGCATACCGCTGCCGAAACGGGCAGCATTCTCGTTCCGAGTCCCGCCGCGGGGATTATAGCCTTGGTGATCCTTTTCATTGTATTTCCTCCATTTAAGAGTTATTCTTTCGCGTTTTTTTAACCTATGAATATGAATGTAGAATTAATCGTAGGGGCGACCATTGGTCGTCCGAGGACGGTTTGCGGTGGATGAGGCGCATTCTCATTCATTCACTCAAAAGCCTTCCCCCCCGGGAAGGTGGGCTTTTCGTCTTGCCGAAAAGCTCGGATGAGGTGCATTCTGCATATAGGCTCCCTCCCGAGGGAGCTGCCGAGCAAGCGCGAGGCTGAGGGAGTAGATTCTGTATTCTTTAGTCCTCTTCCGTAGGGGCGACCATTGGTCGTCCGGGGACAGCTTGCGGTGGATGAGGCGCATTCTGTATTCTTTAGTCCTCTTCCTTTTTCCCTGCGTTGATCTCTTCAAGGAACTTGGCGATCTTTGCGCCGTGCTCAATAGAGCCGTCCTTGATAAACTTCAGCTCGGGGGTCAGGCGCAGATTCAGAGTCACCGCCAGGTGATGACGGAGCATACCCGTGCACTTTTTCAGACCCTCCAGCGCCTCCTTTGAGTCACCCATACAGGAGAAATAGACGGTGGCGTTTCGCAGATCGGGCGCCACCTCTGCTCTCGTAATGCTTACAAAATTATCAATAACCTTGGGCTCACGAACCTCGCGCAGAGCGATTGCCAGCTCCTGAGTCACAGCGTCGTTTATTCTTCCTCGTCTGTAATTTGCCATTTTTATATATCCTTTCGTTTTCCGATCGTTTTCCTGTTAAGTCGCCGAGCTATCTCCTCGGCTCCCACGTGGGCGGGGCTGATTATTCTCACCGAGGGCAGCCTCCTGCCGATCTGCCGCATAAGGTGGGAAAAATGCGTGCAGCCGAGTATGAGCGTGTCTGCTCCCAGCGAGGCTATCCGCTCTGCCATAGCGTCAAGGTAGGCGGCAGTCCTGCGGCTCATTCGTCCCCATCTGCTCCCACTCTCAACCAGGGCTACCAGCTCCTGCTCGGCATATTCCGTCACAGGGGCGTCGGTGTATTTTGCTATGGCGGTGGCAAAGGCGTGGGTCCTGGCGGTGTGCCGTGTGGCAATGACCGCAATATGCCTTGCTCCCTCTGCCGCCACTCTCGCGGCTGGGTCAATTATGGGTAGGGAGCTCTCCCTCGCCCAAGGGGGCAGACCGCTATAAAGGCTGGAGGCGGTGCAGCAGGCGATAAGCACAAGCTCCGCTCCCGCGCCGCGCAGTATTTTTATGTTCTTTTCGGTAATTTTTCTGATTACTTCGGGCTCTTTCGTGCCGTATGGGGCGTTTTTTCCGTCGGCAAGGAAGATTATCTCCTCCGAGGGCAGAAGTGAGCGCAGATGCTCACAGGCGCAAAAGCCACCGACACCGCTGTCAAATATACCTATCATCCCTCGCCCCGCGACCTCAGATAAGCCGATCTGATGAGTCCGGAAAGCAGCTCGCCCTCAGGGATACCCGCCTCCCCAAGCATCATAGCGTACAGACTGCCACAGGTAAAGCCGGGCATAGTGTTTATCTCGTTGAAGTAGAGCTCGCCGCCCGAGAGGAAATAGTCCACCCGAGCTATGTCGCGCACGCCCGATAGGTCAATCAGCCGACGTGTGTACTCGCGGATTTTCTCTGCCACATCCTCCGTCACATCTGCACGAGGGCAAACGGGTGAGTCCTGCGAGAGATACTTTTTCTCGTAGGTGTAGCTGCCTCCCACGAGGATCTCGCCGGGAAATGTAAATATTTCTTTACTTTCTGCTCTGTAATAGCCACATTCCAGCTCTCTTTTGTCACAGAGGCAGGGCTCGGCAATGGCACGATTGCACAGGCGCAGGCACAGGCGTATCGCCTCCGTAAGCGACTCTCTGTCGTCGGCTCTGCTGCAGCCAAAGGAGCTGCCGAGGCTGGTGGGCTTTATGAATATAGGGTAGTCAAAACGGCTCTCACAGGCGTCTGCCAGCCCCTCTGTGTCCCCGCCCGACAGCAGAAGATGGGGCAGGGTGGGTATGCCCAGATGACGGGCGATAAGCTTCATTTGGCTCTTGTCGCGGCAGAGGGCAGAGGCTGCCACATCGCAGCCCACATAGGCTATATCCGCGCACTCAAGCGCCCCCTGAACTCTGCCGTCCTCGCCAAAATCACCGTGCAAGAGTGGTAGGGCAACGTCACAGCCGATCATCTCGCCCGACTCGCTGATAAAGCCGCGGTGGGCAGGGAATATGCGCCGACTTCGGTACAGCCAACGACCGCCCGAGTCTATAAATATGGGCATCAGGTCAAAGTCCTCGCGCAAGAGGGGCAGAATATGCTCCATACCGCTGATAGAGACCCGACTCTCCAGCCCGCGCCCGCCGTATATCAGGGCGAGCGACAGTTTTTCCTTCGTCATAGAATACACCTCCAATGAGAGTGTATTCATTTTTGCTCCTCGGGGTTAATTGCCCCTCGGATTAAGTACTCCTCTGAGTCGGCTTCAGTACTCCTCTGAGTCGGCTTCCGCTTTGCGTGTGGTACGCCGCGGTTGTTTTTTGGTACGCCGGCGGGGTTAATTGCCCCTTATTTTGCCTTTCTCAGCACCGCCACTCTGTCATTTCCCGCAAGGTCGGTGAGTATCTCGCAGGTCATAGCGCAATCTGCGGCGATAGCGCGGAGCATATCCGCCTGGTCATAGCCGATCTCATAGGCGATAAAGCCCTCGTCGGCAACTTTTTCCTTGTATATAGGTGTCAGATGTCTGTAAAAATCTCCGCCGTCGGCTCCACCGACAAAGGCGTGTCTCGGCTCGTGACCGATCTCTCGCTCTAAGGTGGCATACGCCTCCTCGCTCACATAGGGCGGATTGGACAGCACCGCAAAGGCAGGCTCCTCCACCACCTCGCGCGTCAGGTCACAAAGGCGGAAATGTATCCTCTCAGCCACCCCGTTGCGATAGGCGTTTTCTGTGGCAAGTGCAAGAGCTCCGCCGTCAATATCCACCGCGATGGCACAGGTGTCCCGGGTGTTCTTCAGGGTAGAGATTGCCACACAGCCGCTGCCTGTACACAGGTCAAGAAACGTAGCGCCCGCGGGCAGATTTTTCACCGCGTAGTCTACCAGCAACTCGGTGTCGGGGCGAGGGATAAGGCAGTCGGGGCTCACCAGATAGCTCTCGTGGTAGAACTCCACCTCGCCTATTATATATTGCAGGGGCTCTCGCGCCGCTCTGCGCTCTATGGCAGACAACAGCTCGGGAGAGCTACACTCGGGGTCAGAGAGCAAAAGCTCGCTACGGTTAAAGCCGCCAAAATGGCAGAACAGCTCTCTGGTGTCATATTCGGGGGAGTCAACCCCCGCGTCTTTAAGTAATTTTATTGCTTCTTTATAGGTCAATTCTGTCACTCTCTTTATTGATTTTTATACCGTCACCGGTAAAATGAATGTGAAGTTTATCTTTATCCTCGTTTAACAAGCCGTCTGTATCGGTGTTAAGATTATCCTCGGAGTAGTCATCATTCTGCGCTTCTTCCTTCGGCTCCCAGCCCTTTGCCTCATAGAACTCGCGAAACTCGGGATAATCGTCGCGCAGAGCGCACTTCAGCGAGGTGATAGCCACCTCCAGCATGGACTCGTCGGGCTCCTTGGTGGTAATTCTCTGCATCCACAGACCGGGCGCGGAGAGGGCGCGGGTAAACCAGCTGGGGTGCTTGCCTGCAAAACGGATAAACTCATATCCCAGACCCATCAGTATGGGGAGAATAAGCAGGCGGATCACCGTGTAGAGCATAGTGTGCAGACCGGGCAGCAGGGTCTTGATAATCAGACCGGCAAAGATGCCAAGCAGGATCATAAAGAACATAAAGCTGGTGCCGCAGCGGGGGTGGAAACGGGTGTGCTTCTTCGCATTTTCGGGAGTCAGCTCCTCGCCCGCCTCAAAGCAGGCAATAGACTTATGCTCTGCGCCGTGATACATAAAGGTACGCTTGATGTCGGGCACCAGCGACGTTCCCGCAAGGTAGCCTACGAATATACATATCTTCACAAGACCCTCAAGGATCGCGCTGACTATGGCAGGCATAGTGATGTTAAAGAGCAGTCCAAGCAGAAAGTTTATGCCCGCCGTCAGCCATATAGGCAAAAAGACGAAGAGCAGCGCCGACAGACCAAGACCCAGCAGCAGAGATACCACCATCACCACGTCTGTGACCTTTGCTCCCAGCTTATCGGAGAGCCATTTTTCAAACTTGGAGGGCTCCTCCTCGGTCTCGTCAAGTCCCATAGCCTCGGCAGATGCGCCAAGAGTCTTGAAGCTCATTGTCAGCGACTCAACGAAGCTGACCACGCCGCGCACCAGGGGCAGACCGAAGAACTTGTTTTTATCCTTAGCGGAGGCAAAGCTGTCGTCTGTGACAACCAGGCTACCGTCGGGCTTGCGGCAGGTAGTTACCATACGGTCACCCGCCTTCATCATTACACCCTCAAGCACCGCCTGTCCACCCACCTTACCGAGCCTGTCGGAGAGGGGGCAGCTTGTATTTTTATTTTTACTCATAATTGTTCCTTTCATATCCGCCGGGGCAAAAATGCCCGTTATGGCAGACTTTCGCATATTAATTGATTATACCATTATAACACATAAAGTATAAAAAATAAATACTTTTCTAAAAAATTAACAATTATTTGTTTTAATAAAACGCGTAGCGCTTGCCCGAAGGGCGTTTTGTATGAGTGATTGATAGAGATTGGTAGTAAAGGGTTGGGTTATCTTAGCTTATGTTGACTTGACTTAGATTTGGTTAGGTTTGGTTATGTTGGGTTGGGTTTGGTTATATTGGGGTGCAAAAAAATCCTCGGAAGGCTTGAAATATCTACCGTCTGTGTGCATCAAGACCGTTCTCAGCCTGTCCTTATACCGTCCCTCGTTGTACTTATCCAGCCTTATCTTATTGTGTATGAGCCAGTCTGCAATAAGCAGCAGGTCTCCCTCAAGTGCTATCACCAGCCCTGCGTCAATAAGAGGCTGAAGGTATGTTGATTTTATGCGAAGGTAGCGAAAAAGACTTTTCCACTTATCCACAATTCCGTCATCGTCAGCGCTCATAATCAGATGCAGATACAGTGTCTGAGACGAGGGTGTGAGCGTGCAGAATTCGTCGCTTTCAATTACTGCCGTTGCCAGCATTCTCCGTTTTGCCATATGCTCTCCTTTCTGTTTTTTTGCCGCTTTCGGCTTACAGGTCTATTGTAGCAGAGAAAATGCCCCCTGTAAGTATACCACCCCTCCAAAATTATGTCCGGTCATATCCTCTTTTTTGTCTGATATGCACAAAAAAACGCCGCTTTTTTGAGAGGCGAAAAATGACACGGGTAATATTGAGCAAATGAGCGATGTTTGTCAACGAAATACAAAAAACAAGCCGGTATAGAGAGGAGAAATATCCGAAAAAACTTTACTTTCTTATTGACACATATCCTGCTTTGTGGTAAAATATATTAGTTATAATTTTTACTTGGAGAAGACCTATGATAAAGATCAGCAATATTGTGGTAATGAACTTTGACAACGCTATCCGCGGAGCCCGTAACCCTATGAACAGCTGGGGCAGAATGGACTCCTATTATGATGCCGAGGGCAACTATGTGCTGGGGGACAACGATCTCTCGCTGGCATCAAGGCTGGCAAAGGCGGGCAGCGATCACAGAAAGTTTTTAAGACAGATCATCGTTTCTCTGGACATCACCGCGCCTCTCTATTGGTGGAAGGAGTTTGATACCTATAAGGTAGGCACCGTTGCCAACTCCTGCTCTACTATGCACAAGATACAGGCTAAGGAGTTTACCAGAGCCGATTTTTCCTGCGAGAAGCTGAGCGAGGGCGGACTTGCCGTGCTTGACGGCATAATTTCCTTTATGGAGAGCGAGCGTCTTGCCTTCCTTGAGACAAAGGATAAGGCTCACTGGCACAATATGATCCAGCTGCTGCCCACCTCCTACAACCAGCTGCGCACCGTAACCCTCAACTACGAGGTGATGATAAACATCTACCGCGCCCGCCGCTATCACAAGCTGGACGAGTGGAAGGTGCTGTGCGCCGAGATTGAGAAGCTGCCTTACGCCAAGGAGCTTATTATGCTGAGAGAGATAGACGATGAGTAATATTTTTGACCTGTTTAAGAAGATTGAGCAGTCCCGTACGCCCACAGCCCCGGTGAGCTTTATCATCGTGGGACTCGGAAACGTGGGCAAGCAGTACGAGCTGACCCGTCACAACGCGGGATTTATCGCCATTGACCGCATAGCCGAGAGATGTGGGGTAAAGATTGACCGCGTGAAGTTCCACTCCACCGTAGCCGAGGCAAATATGGGCGGTGTTCGTGTGTTGCTGATGAAGCCCACCACCCTGATGAACAACTCCGGCGTGGCGGTTGGAGAGGCGGCTACATTCTATAAGATCCCGCCCGAGCGCGTGCTGGTGCTCCACGATGAGATCAGCTTTGACGCAGGTATGCTCCGCATAAGGAGAAAGGGGTCTGCCGGCGGCCACAACGGACTGAAATCCATAATTGCCCACCTGCCCGGTGACAATTTCCCCCGCATTAAGATCGGCATTGGCAAAAAGCCGAATCCCGAGTACGATCTTGCAGATTGGGTGCTTGGCAGACTGACCGAGTCCGACCTTACCGCCCTCCGCTCCCGACTTGATGACATAGCCGATGCGGCAGAGCTTATCGCGGCGGGCAAAATTGACGACGCTATGGCAAAGTATTCTAAGTAAATAACAGCCTCCCTTGTGGGGGCATCACCCCCGCCTCACTGCAAAGTGAGGCTATCGGTGTTCATATAGAAAAAGCAAAATACAAAACAGAGGAAACGAGATGCAGAAAATAACGAAACTTATTGGCGCTGACGCTGAGTTTGCCGCCTTTATCTCCTGCTTTGATTCGTCATATTCTTCGGATGACTGTCTGCCCATCGCGGTAAACGGTCTTACGGGGGGAGCTGAGGATGCCTTCGTGGCTGAGACGGTGCGACGGGCGGTAGGTATTACCGACTCTCCCGTACTGATCCTGGTGGAGAGCGAGGCAGAGCGGGCGAGGGTAACAGAATATCTCACTCTCGCGGGGCTGAATGCCGTCGGCTACAAGCGGCGCGACCTTGTTTTCCATAATATAAGAGCCTCCCACGACATTGACCGTGAGAGGCTTTCGGTGCTTTCGCTTGCCCTGTCCGGCAGATGTGACGCCATAGTTTCCACCCCATCCGCCGCGGCGATGCTCACTATACCCGAGCAGATGCTGACCGAGATGAGCCTTAGCATCAAGGTGGGTGATGTGCTGTCGCCCGAGGAGATCGGCGAGCGGCTTGTGAATATGGGCTTTGCCAGGGTAGAGACGGTGGAGAGCCGCGGTCAGTTCTCCCGCAGGGGCGGTATCGTGGACTTTTTTGGCGGCGAGAGCGACTCGCCCGTGCGTATAGAGTTCTTTGGCGACGAGATTGACCGTCTGTCCTACTTTGACCCACTGACCCAGCGCACCACCCAGGCGTGTCAGGGTGTGGAGCTTATCCCCGCTGCCGAGGTTATGGTAGGCAGGGAGGCAAGGGAGAGGATAATAGCCTCAATAGACCGCCTGTTAAAGAGCTGTACCGACGAAAACGCAAGGGCAAAGCTCAGCCGTGAGAGAACCATAGTAGAGGGTGGTGGCAGCATTGACTTCCGCGACAAGTATCTGCCTCTGATCTACGAGAGGGAGGCAACTCTGCTCTCATATCTCGGTAAATGCGGCACTTTTTCCACTCTCATTCTCGGCACCAATAATTGCAGAGCTGAGCTGAAAAAATACAACGATTTCATTGAAAATGACAAGCAAGCTTTACAAAAAGAGGGTTTGCTTGAGGAAAAACACTCAAAATATACACTTAGCGAGGGGGAGTTTTTTGACACGATTTCCTCCCATCTTGCCGTTCATATCAACAGCTTCTCGGGTGGAGTGGGCTCTATGCGCCTTGCGGGTCTTTTCGGCTTCCGCTCCAAGAGAAACGTAAAATACGGCGGCAACTTCAATATGCTGCTTGAGGACCTGTCGGGTCTTGTGCGCTCCGGCTATCGCATACTGCTGCTCACCGACAATGCGGTGGGTACTACCTCGCTGATCTCCTCGCTTGCCGAGGCGGATATTGCCGCCGCAAGACTGCCGGATGGTGATTTTGACCTCTCGTCTGCTAAGGGTGGCAGGATCTTTGTCACCGAGGGTCGTCACGAGGGCTTTGATCTGATAAATCCCCGTATCTCGGTGCTTTCAATGGCGCAGGATGAGGGCAGGGCAGTTATGGCGCACCGCCGCCGACAGAGGATACTGAGAAAGGCGGGCGGAGCCCAGCGGCTGATGAGCTATGCCGATCTGTCTGTGGGCGATTATGTGGTCCACGCCAACTACGGTATCGGTCTGTTTGAGGGCATTGAGACGGTGAGTGCTCTCGGAGTGACCAAGGACTATATCACCATAAAATACGCGGGTACGGATAAGCTCTTTGTACCCTGCGACCGCCTGGAGATGATAGGCAAATATATCGGCGAGAAGGATAAGGACGGCAAGGTCAAGCTGTCAAAAATGGGCGGCGGCGAGTGGCAGAGAACCAAGACCCGAGCCAAGGCAGCGGCAAAGGATATTGCCAAGGGGCTTATTGCCCTCTATGCCGAGCGACAGAGACGCCCCGGCTTTGCCTTCCCCGAGGACTGTGACCTTGAGTGGCAGTTTGCCGACTCCTTTGAGTACGCCGAGACCGAGAGTCAGACTCAGGCGATAGCCGAGATAAAGGCGGATATGATGCGCCCCGTACCGATGAACAGACTGCTCTGCGGCGACGTGGGCTTTGGCAAAACAGAGGTGGCTCTTCGGGCGGCCTTCAAGGCTATTATGGGCGGCAAGCAGGTGGCTATCCTCGTGCCTACCACCATTCTTGCTATGCAGCACTACCAGACCACCCTCTCCCGTATGCGCGGCTATCCCGTAACGGTGGAGATGCTCTCCCGCTTCAAAAAGCCGAAGGAGCAGGCCGAGATAATCCGCAAGGTGAAGCGAGGCGAGTGCGATATTCTCATCGGCACACACAAGCTGCTCAGCAGCAATATAGAGTTCCGCGACTTAGGACTTCTCGTCGTAGACGAGGAGCAGCGCTTTGGCGTCAGCCAGAAGGAGAGGCTGAAGGAGATCTCCCGCAACGTAGACGTGCTGACCCTGACCGCCACGCCCATACCGAGAACGCTGAATATGGCTATGAACGGCATCAGCGACATCTCCATACTTGACGAGGCACCCGAGGACCGCCGACCCGTACAGACCTATGTGCTGGAGCACGACGACGGCATAATCTACGACGCCATCCGCCGCGAGCTTGCCAGGGGCGGTCAGGTGCTATATCTGTATAACAAAATTGAGTCCATCGGCATAGTGGCAGACCGACTCTCCCACGATATGCCCGACGCCCGGGTGGCGATCGCCCACGGACAGATGGAAAAGGATGAGCTGGAGGACATCTGGCGTATGCTTGTGGGTGGGGAAATTGACATTCTCGTTTGCACCACCATCGTTGAGACCGGCATTGACCTGCCTGCAGCCAACACGCTGATAATTGAGAACGCCGACCGCTTCGGACTCTCCCAGCTACATCAGCTCCGCGGCAGAGTCGGTCGCTCCGAGAGGCAGGCGTATGCCTACTTTACCTACCGCCCGGGCAGAGTCCTCAGCGAGATAGCCGAGAAGCGACTCTCAGCCATAAAGGAATATGCCGAGTTTGGCGCAGGCTTTAAGATAGCCCTCTGCGACCTGGAGATACGCGGCGCGGGAAATCTGCTTGGCGCCCAGCAGCACGGATATATTGACAGCGTAGGCTATGACCTGTATGTAAAGCTGCTGAACGAGGCAGTGCTGGAGGAGAGAGGCGAGAGTGTAAGGCCGAGAGCCGAGGCGCAGATAGATATGAGAATATCCGCCCACATTCCCGATAGCTATATTCAGAGCGGCGCGGGCAGAATGGAGATGTACAAGAAGATCTCGCTGATCACCGACCCCGCCGACACCGAGGATATATACGACGAGCTTTGCGACCGCTACGGCACGCCGCCAAGAAGCGTGGAAAGACTGTTAGAGGTAGCTACTATGAAGGCGATCTGCGAGGAGCTTGGCTTTACTAAGATAGAGTCGCGGGAGGACAGTCTGATTATCCATACGGGCAAGCCGGATCTCTCGGTCTGGTCGGAGCTGTTTCTGAAATACCGCGGTATGCGCTTTGCCCCCTCGGGCGATCGGGTGATCTACCGCATCGGCAAATCCGAGCCCTCAAGGCTGGGCAGGGAGATCCTCGCCGCATATCGCAATATTCTGAAAAAAGAAGGCAAATGATGACGTATGCGGCAAATGATAAACGCAGGATCATTCTGTTCTCTGATCGGTTATCGGATCTCTCCGCAAATAAAAAACCTCCCGAGTGGGAGGTTTTTTTATCTTTATTCTGCATTTATTTCGCGTTGGCTTTTTCTGCCTTCTTGATCTTATAGATCTCCTCGGCGGCAAGACGGGTCTTGGCAACAACGTCATTCACACCCTTGGGGAAGCAGTAATACATAAACTCCGAGTTACCTATGTTGATAATGTCGCCCAGCTCGTACCACCAATAGTCGGCGTAGAGGGTGTGGGACACAAGGGGCTTTCTCTCAAAGTGAAGCTGACCGTCGCAGCCGTCAAGCACAAAGCCGCGGTCTAAATCGTGGGTAAGGTGACCCGAGCCGACGCGATAGAGCTTTTTCGTATCTCTCGTCATCAGTATGTCAACGTCGCAGTCAAGGCGATATTCTCCGCGCAGGATCTCCTCGCGCACGCACTGACGCTGCCACTTATACCAATCGGGAATGTGGGAGATCTCTGTCTCGCCGTCTCTGGCAACCATCTGTCCGTATACGTCCATCTCCCATACCTTGCCGCAGGCGGTACAGGTAAGGGTGGTTCCCTCGCCAACAGTCTTGCCCTCTGCCATACAGTGAGGACACTTGTACAGCACGCGGTTAAGACCCTCGGCTCTGTTGGGCTGATCGTAGACCAGCTTGTTTTCCTTCTGCCACCTGAAGTGGTCAAAGCTGAACTGCTCGTTAATCACCGCGTTGATCTCGTCCACGCTCATTCTCTCAATATCCTCGGGAGAGAGCAGGTAGGTCATGGTTGCAGACACCTTGTTGTGTCTGACGTGCAGATTGTTGTAGAGGGGTGTGTGGTGGAAGGCACCCTCGGTCTTTACCATAACGACAGGCACCTTGAGCAGCTTGATAAGTCCGCCCGTGGAGTCACCGATCTCGGTGGCAGTACCGTCAAAGGAATAGCTTGCCTCGGGGTAAAGCACCACGGAGTTCTTAAGCTCTTTGACGGTGTACATCATATTTCTGACCAGACTGGTGTCCGGGGTATACTTGTTTGTGGGAATGCAGCCGATCTGGCGAAGCAGCCAGTCCATACCGATAAAGGCGTCGGAGGTGGTGACGATGTTGAAGGGGCGGGGATAGAGAATGGAAACCACGATCTCCATATCAATAAAGCCCGAGTGGTTCATAAGAATGAGCGCGGGCTCCTTTTTGCCTAACTTCTCCATACCGACCTTCTTACACTTAAAGTCGGTCTTGATCATAGAGGGCAGGGAAACCAGCTTCAGCAGCGTGCGCCAGAAGATGTTGGACTTTTTGGGCTTCTGCCTCTTTGCCTTGGGCATAGCCATGATCTCAGCGTAGGTCTTGTTTTCGGTAACGGTTATTTTCATAAAGATTTCCTCGTTCCTTTGGTTTTATAATCATACAGAAACGCATATATGACCAATTAACATATTAACATATCCACGCGCCAAAATCAACACAATAATTTACTTTTTGACCTTCCTGTAAAAAATCTTTGTACGATTTGTGAATAATATGCGCCCCGTTTTGTCAAAAAACACCAAAGTTTATTGGCAAAGCCCTTGATTTTGCGCGTGCAAGTGTGCTATACTATATACGGAAAAATATTGTCTTTAGGAGGGAAATATGGAGACTCGCTTTGAAAATCGCTTTGCCCGTGACAAGAACACCGCAAAAGAGATATACGGCTGGTGGTTTTACAAAAGACCGCTGTTTGTTTTCTTTTACGTTTATATGGCGATATATTTCTCCTTCTTCATCGCGACTGCCATTCTCTCGCCGGGGAGCATAGCCGATGCCCTTCCCATTGTGATATGCATTATAGTTATTATTGCCGCCTTTGCCTTTTCTTATTTCTCACAGGTAAATGCGATGGTAAAGCGAGATGCTGAGCTATCGGGCGGAGGCGAGCTTATGTGCACTGTAACCGTAAGCGACAGTGAGGCGGTTATCACCGCTCTTGACAGCAGGACTGCCATCGGACTTGAAAACGTAAAATACGCCTTTACCACGGTTGGCTATATCGTCCTGGTCACTAAGGCGAGGCTGATGATAATTTTGAAAAAGGACTCCTTTACCCTCGGTGATGCCGATAGCTTCATTGCCTACCTTATCGGTCGCGGCATCAAGGTTCGGGGTAAGAAAAACTAGCTTTGCGAGGTTATTATGCTATCTAAGATTTACTGTGCCGGCGTGCTCGGCATTGAGGGATATGAGGTGACGGTGGAATGCTCCGCCTGGGACAGATTGCCGAAGTTTGATCTGGTCGGTCTGCCCGACGCGGCGGTCAAGGAGGCTAAGGGTAGAGTGCGCTCTGCCTGTGAGAACTCCGGCTTTGTCTTCCCCCCTCTTGAAATAATGATAAACCTTGCCCCCGCCAATATAAAGAAGGAGGGCTCGGCATTTGACCTTGCCATACTTGTGTCTATGCTCCAGGCGGACGGCACGATCCCCCGCTCGCTTGACCTCTCGGACAAGTGCTTTATCGGTGAGCTGGGTCTGTCGGGTGAGCTGCGCGCCGTAGGCGGTATTCTGCCTATGACCGTCTCCGCCAGGGACTGTGGCCGCCGCGAGATCTTCGTGCCCCAGGATAATGCGGGCGAGGCAGCCGTGGTTGAGGGTATAAAAGTATATCCGCTGAGAAATCTCAGACAGCTTATAAATCATCTGAAGGGCATTGAGCCCATAGCTCCTATGGAGTTTGACCCTGCCGCCTTTGACCTTACCAGCCACGTGGGCGGTGTGGATTTTGCCGATGTGCGCGGACAGCTGAAGGCAAAGCGCGCGCTGGAGATCGCCGCCGCGGGTGGACATAACGTGCTTATGATCGGCCCTCCCGGTGCGGGTAAGTCTATGCTGGCAAAGAGGCTCTCAACCATTCTGCCCGATATGTCCTTTGACGAGGCGGTTGAGACCACCAAGATACATTCGGTCACAGGACTTCTGCGCGCAAATCTTGTTACCGAGCGACCCTTCCGCTCTCCCCACCACACCGTCAGCCCTGTCGGTATGATCGGCGGCGGTGCCAACCCAAGACCGGGAGAGATCTCCCTTGCCCACAACGGTGTGCTGTTCCTTGACGAGCTGCCCGAGTTTACCAAGGTGGTTACAGATGCCCTGCGCCAGCCCCTTGAGGACGGTGTCGTGACGGTCACTCGCGCCGCGGCAAAGGTGACATACCCCTCCTCCTTTATGCTGGTCTGCGCCATGAACCCCTGTAAGTGCGGTTATTTTGGCGACCCTACAAAGCGCTGTCGCTGTGCGCCCGGTGCTATCACCAAGTACCTTGACCGTGTCAGCGGCCCCCTCCTTGACAGAATTGATATAGAGATAGAGCTGCCCGCCGTTACATATAACGAGATCTCGGGCAGGACCGCTCCCGGCGAGCCCTCGGCAAAGATTCGCGAGAGAGTAAACCGGGCGCGCCAATATACAGATATGCGCCTTGCTAAGGGCGGCGACAAGCCCGGAGTCCTGAACGCCAGGATGTCCACCGAGCTTCTCCGTAAGTACTGCACTCCCACCGAGGAGGGCAGCGCCCTGATGAAGCAGGCGTTTGAGTCATTGGGTCTCTCCGCCCGTGGCCACGACAGAGTTCTGAGAGTTGCCCGCACCATAGCCGACCTTGACGGTATGGAGCAGATAAATGAGGATCATATTGCCGAGGCGATAATGTATAGGAGTTTGGACCGCAAATACTGGAAACGCTGATCTGACGGGTGATTTTTGGTGAAATTCGCCGCTTTTTACCAAGCTCGCCGTAGGTAACTACGCCTTCGGGTAAAAACCAACTAATTTCCCTCAAAAATCCCTCTGTCAGAAAGAGACACGCCTTCGGGTAAAAACCAACTAATTTCCCTCAAAAATCCCTCCGTCAGATGCGAATTGAATTAACAAAAAATAACCAACAAATCTTCAAAAATGAAAGGAGCAAGAAAATGTATAGAAAAACTAAATTGCCCGAACTGCTTGCTCCTGCGGGAGATATGGAGTGCCTTTATGCCGCGGTAGCGGCAGGTGCCGACGCGATTTATGTGGGCGGCAAGCGCTTTGGCGCCCGCGCCTTTGCAAAAAACTTTGAGTCCGACGAGCTTGCCTCGGCGGTGCGCTACTGTCACCTCCACGGTGTGAAGCTGTATGTGACGCTGAACACGCTGATTGAGGATGTGGAGATGAGGGCTGCCGTTGAGTATGCCGCAGAGCTTTACTCTATGGGTGTGGATGCGCTGATCGTTGCCGATCTTGGCGTTATGTCCGAGATCCGACGCTATGTGCCGAGCCTTGAGCTACACGCCTCAACCCAGATGTCTGTGCATAACACCCGCGGCTGCTGTGAGGCTGCCGAGCTTGGCGCGACCCGTGTGGTTCTCGCCCGCGAGCTGTCGCTTCGGGATATTAAGTCGGCGGTGGAGGGCTCGCCCTGTGAGATTGAGGTATTCCTCCACGGTGCGCTCTGCGTCTGCTACTCGGGACAGTGCCTGTTTTCCTCTATGGTCGGTGGCAGAAGCGGTAATCGCGGCGAGTGCGCCCAGCCCTGCCGTCTGCCCTACAACAACGGAAAGTATCCCCTGTCCTTAAAGGATCTCTCGCTGGCAGATCACATCCCCGAGCTGATAGAGTCGGGTGTGGCATCGCTGAAGATTGAGGGCAGAATGAAGTCGCCCGATTACGTATACACCGTCGTCGGTATTTACCGCCGTCTGCTTGATGAGGGCAGGGTGGCAACTGCCAAGGAGGGAGAGATCCTCCGCCGCGCCTTCTCACGAGGGGGCTTTACCGACGGATATTTTACAGGAAAAACCGAGAGGGGTATGCTCGGTGTCCGCTCCGACAGTGATAAGCAGGACAGCCGCGCCCTTGAGGGTAGAAAATACGAGCCCATAAGACACCCCGTCACCGCCCGCGTGAGCCTTCGCCTTGGCGAGCCTGCCGAGATGACCCTCACCGATGGGAAAAAGACCGTCACCGCCTACGGTGACACCCCCGCCGTGGCTGAGAGATCACCTCTTACCGACGAGTCGGTTCGGGCAAGGCTATCCAAGATGGGCAACACCTATCTCACCCTTAACCCCGATGATATAGAGCTTTACCTTGATGAAAATATAAATCTCTCGCCCTCGGCGCTGAACGCCCTGCGACGGGAGGCAGCCGACCTTTTCCAAAATCAGAGTCGGCACTTAGAAAAAATAACCTATCAGCCGAGAGGGAGAGTGGCTCGCGGCAGAGATCAGCGGCTGACCACCGCCCAGTTTATGACCGAGGAGTGCTTCCTCGCCGCCCTTGACAACGGCGGAGAGGGTCTTGCTGATTTTGACGCAATATTCCTGCCTCACACCGCCTCCCCCGAGTCGCTTCGCCGCGCGGGAGGTGTATATCTGCCGCCCATCATCCTTGACTCCGAGTGGAACGAGGTTGAAAATGCGCTGAAAAATATAGCAAAAAGCGGCGAAATGTACGCTTTAGTTAGCAATATAGGGCATATCAGCCTGGCGAGATCCCTCGGTTTTCGCATTATCGGTGACTTCAGGCTGAACGTGACCAACATAGAAACAAGCCGCGCCCTGCACAAGATGGGTGTAGAGCATCTGATCCTATCCCCCGAGCTGACGCTACCGAAGGCGAGGGACATCGGCGGCGGCATCATCACCTATGGCAGAATACCCCTGATGCTGACCGAGCGCTGCTTTATTGGTGAGAACTTTGGCTGCGAGGGCTGCAACAAGGCGGCTCTCACCGACCGAAAGGGCGCCAGATTCCCCATGATGCGCGGGTGGAAGCACAGGAATATAATTCTCAACAGCATACCCACCTATATGGGAGACCGACAGGGCGAGCTCAGAGCCTACGGTCTTGACTCCTGTCATATGATCTTCACCACCGAGCGTGGCTCCGAGGTCTCCTCGCTTCTTCGCGCTCACCGATCGGGCGCGCCCCTGTCGGCAAACGTCAGACGAATCGGCAGAAGATGATAGGTGAATGCAAAATTATGAATGAAAATTACCCATTTCGCCTTTTGGCGAAGTGATACGCCTCCAAAGGAGGCTTAAAAAGGAGAAAAACAAATGGTAAGACGAGAACTGAAGAGATTTGAGCTGGTTTACGAGGGCGGACAGGTAGAATGTACCGTACCCTGCTCGGTAAAATCGGTTTTGGGGGCTAAGAGCAGTCCCCGCACCGCCCCTGCGTGTGAGATAGCCGATCAGCCTGAGCTCTCCGAGCTTGAAAAGGTCAGCTTTGAGACCAATATATACGTAGACGACGTGGCGCTGGCTATGAGGAACTTTTATCTCCGTCTGCGCGGTATATCTATGCCTGCGCGCATCTATATCGGTGAGGAGAAGATCGCCACCACCGACGGCAAGACCCCCGTATACAATATTGACCTGTCGGGCAAGCTCTCTGTGGGCGACAACAGGCTTTCTATCCGCTTTACCTCTGCTATGTGCGGTGATCTGACCTATGCGGGTCTGTCCGAGAGCTGTGAGATAATCCGCTTCTCGGGTGCTATCCTTGACCGCGTGTTCCTCACCCAGACTCATAGCGAGGGCGGTGTTACGCTGGGCATCCGTCTGAATCTCATCGGTGACCCCGCCGCCGTACGTGCGGTTGCTACCCTGGTCTCCTCCACGGGACAGATATACTATGCAGGTCTCACCAAGGGTGAGGGAAGTATACAGATAAACGATCCGCTTTATTGGTGGCCCAAGGGCTGCGGAGTGCAGAATCTCTACCGCCTTACCGTAAATCTCTGGGGTGAGAGCGACGTGGAGGACAGCACAACGCTTCGCATCGGTCTTCGCACCGCCGAGCCGGGCGAGGGAGGCGCGTTAGTAATAAACGGCAGCTCGGTTCTGCCTATGGGCGCGGTGTTTATTCCCGAGAGTGACCCTGATTTTACCACCGCAGACGAGAGAGTGTCTGCCTGTGTCAGCTCTGCCGCTATGGCGGGCTACAACTGCCTTGTTATCCCCGAGGGCGCGCCCCGTCCCACAGAGAGATTTTACGATCTCTGCGACGTACACGGCATAATGGTTATTGAGGAGCACTCTGCCATCACAGACGCCGATGCCGACTCTCTCCATCAGAGAGGACACCATCCATCTCTCTGCCTTATTGACCTTATCGGCAGCGAGGACAGCTCGGCAGATGCCGACCGTCTTGGCAGAAGCCTTGCCGATCTGAAAATGAATATTATCCCCGAGAGGAGCGACCGCCAGGATTATATCGGTCTGCCCGCTCTCCCTTCTATGAAAACCATCAGCGCGAGGATCCCCGAGGATGAGCGCGGTCTGTTCTCCCGCTCCATAGAGTCTATGGCAGAGGAGGGAGCGATCCGCGATATGCTGCTGTCGGTTGCCGACCGCTATCCCTATCCCCACGATCTGTCGTCCTTTGCCTACGCCTCTGCTCTCGCCTCGGCGCACAAGGTGGGCGACGCTATAAAGTCTGCAAGACTCTCGCTTGGCAAGACGGGACGACCCGTATTCTACCGTCTGAGAGACACCGAACTTGTGATCTCCCCCTCCGCCATTGACTGTCGCGGCAGATGGAAGCCCCTGCAGTATTACTGCGCCCGTCACTTTGCGCCCCTGGCGCTCTATGCGGATATTAAGGATGGCGTAGTGACCTTCTCGGCGTCAAGTCAGCGCCGCACCGACTGCATAGGCAGCCTGGAGTATCGCATAGCCGACAGCGCAAACTATACCGTATATCAGAACTCGGTTCCCCTGGAGATCTCCTCTCTCAGCTCGGGCGAGATACATACCGCAGATCTTTCAGAATACATAAAGGGTCACGAGAGCGAGTATTACCTTGAGTATTGTATCAAGGAGGGCTCCTCCCAGCTGTCCAGAAAGACACTTCTCTTCGTACCCGAAAAGCACTTTGGCTTTAAGAAGCCCTCTATGAAGACGGTCATCTCGGGTCAGGAGCGTCATTACAGCATAACCCTGTCGGCAAACTGCTTTGTAAAGGATCTGGAGATCGGCTTTGACGGTGTTGACGTGGTTCTGGAGGACAATTACATTGATCTAACCAACGAGGCGCCCGTAAAGATCAATTTCACCGTCATCGGCGGCATTGAGACCAGCTATCATCTGAAGGACGTGCTGCAGCTTCGCAGCGTATATGATCTGAAATGAAATCAGGCGTAATTATTATAAACAAAGAAATCGGCCCTACGAGCCAGGGCGTTGTCAACCGCGTCAAGCGGCTGCTTGGCGTAAAAAAAGCAGGGCACACAGGCACTCTTGACCCTATGGCTACAGGTGTTCTGCCTATAGCCTTAGGCGGTGCAACAAGGTTTATTGAGCTTATACCGAGCCACGACAAGGAAGTCGGATCGG
>JAZSIK010000078.1:0-7337 GCA_045533775.1 Eubacteriales bacterium | reverse complement strand
TGATAAGGGGGGATGCCATTACGGCGGGGTCAAGTCCCACCTTCTTTGCAAGGAGGGGGAGGGTTGCGCCGATGACCTTGGCAAGAATAATAGTCAGGGCAAGCGACAGCGCGACCGTCAGCGAAACGGTAAGGTTTACATCCGGGTTGCCGAGAAGCAGACCGTCTATAAGCATTACCTTAGCAAAGGTAGCAACGCCGAGAGTCAGCGAGCAAAGCACGCCAACGCGCAGCTCCTTCCATATTACACGGAAGATGTCAGAGAACTCCACCTCAGAGAGCGAAATGCTACGGGTGAGGGTGACAGAGGACTGACCGCCGGAGTTACCGCCCGTACCCATTATCATCGGGATAAAGAGAACGAGAACGGCAGGAAGCGCCGACTCAAAGCTGCCGAGAATGGCGCTGGAGAGTGTTGATGAAATCATCAGTATAAGAAGCCAGGGAATACGCGACTTCCATATAGAGAAAACGTCGGTCTTAAGGTAAGGAGTGTCATCACCGGGGGTGATAGCTGCCATCACCGCGAAGTCCTCCTCAGACTCCTCAATAATAACGCCAAGGGCGTCGTCTACGGTGACGATACCGACAAGCCTGGACTCGCTGTCAACGACGGGAATAGCAAGGAAGCCGTACTTATCCAGCTTCATAGCCACCTCCTCCTTATCGTCATGGGTGTGAACAGCAATAACGTTCTCATCCATAATATCGGTAAGGGGGATATCGGGGTCGGAGATAAGCAGATCCTTTGCGGTTACGATGCCCAAAAGACGCTTGTCCCTACCCGTAATATAGCAGGTGTATATAGTTTCCTTATCAATAGCGACTCGGCGGATATGAAGCAGAGCGTCGGCTACGGTCATATCTCCCGTAAAGCGCACATACTCAGTGGTCATAACCGTACCCGCAGAGTCCTTGGGGTATCTTAAGATCTTGTTGATGATCTCGCGGTCCTCGCTGTCGGAGTTCTTGAGAATACGCTTTACCACATTAGCGGGCATCTCCTCAATGATGTCAACCGTATCGTCAATGTAAAGCTCGTCAAGAATGTCCGAGAGCTCTCGGTCGGTGAACCTTGTAATTAGATTCTCCTGCAGGTCCGAGTCCATCTCAACGAAGGTCTCGGCGGCGAGCTCCTTGGAGAGAAGTCTGAAGAGCAAACTGTGATAGCTCTCGTCAATCTCCGAAAAAAGCTCCGCAAGGTCGGGCGCGGGAATATCCTCTACGCTCGCCTTGACCTCAGCATATTTTTTGTTTGATAAAAGATCCGTAAGTCTCTCGCAGGGAATGATCTCTTCCTCGTCAAAGAGAACGGTATTTACATTAATTTCTTCCATTTTTGTCTCCTTTCTGCTCTGTGGCAGATGGGAGATCAGATGCAGAGTCTCTCTATGCCGAGCAGCTTTTTTATTTTCTGTTTACACGGGTGGGGTGTACTTCGTCCGTCCGACATATCGGGCTCCTTTCTTTTTATTTGATATATTAATTTTACTCCCGGCGGAGTAATTTGTCAAGTTGTTTTTTTATGTCAATTAGTTTTTTCAAGCAAAAGAGAGATCTCCTCCTCGGTAAATACCGATATCCCATTCTTTTTCAGCATTTCTGCCGCTACACCGTCTCTGTCGGTAAGTCTGCCGCTGAAGCTGCCGTCATATATTTTTCCGCTTCCGCAGGAGGGCGAGCGAGCCTTTAACAAGGCGGCAGAGCAAGAAAAGCTCTCTGCCCTATCAAGAGCTGCGCGGGCACCCGAAAGATAGTTCTCGGTAACATCTCTGCCGTCCCTCATAAGCACTCTGTCCCCTACTCTCTCGCTGGGTGTGCGCGGAGTTGGCAGACCGCCGTCCACCTCGGGGCAGATGGGAATGAGGGTAAATCTATCACGCAGAGCGATAACCTCGGGATTTGGCTTACTGTCACCGTCATAACGGCAGCAAACACCGAGCAGACAGGCACTGACAAGCAGACAAGGTTTTTTCATTTTCCTAAGTTCCTTTCACTATACTGTATCTGAGTTTTTTATAATCTCCTGCCCCCATAAGGATCACAGTCCCACGAGTGTGCCGGTCTAAATATTCTAAGATTTTGTCATCGGGACAATAGAGCGCCCTCGGAATATCTCTGGCAAGATTCTCAGCCGTTATGCCCTCTATAGGTCTCTCGCGGGCGGCAAAAATATCGGTAACGATCACAGAGTCGGCAAGCGATAGCGCCTCGCAAAACTCCCGCCACATAGCTCGTGTACGAGAAAACGTATGCGGGCGGAAGATCACGGTAAGGCCGCCGTCTGCCATTGGGCGCAGAGCATTTATGGCGGCGCGTATCTCGGTGGGATGGTGGGCATAATCGTAATATATCGGCCTGCCGTAGCGAGAACCGATGTACTCCAACCGTCTCGGTATACCCGAAAAGGAGGATATTGCCTTCGCGACGGTATCCTGCGGAATGCCGTACTCCAAGGCTACGGTAATTGCCGCCGCGGCATTGGTAAGATTAAAGATGCCGGGGATATTCAGCTCAAAGCGACCAACCTCTGTGCCGTATCTGGTCAGAGAAAAGCCTATACTTCTCTCACCAAAGGAGGTGGGTGTATAGAGATAATCGCAATCCCCAAGGCTGCCGAAGGTGACGACCCTTTTGCCTGTATTTACGGCTATGTCCATAAGATTCTTATCATCGCTGTTAATAAACAGGCTTCCGTCAGTCCTGAGCATTGCCTCTCTGAAGGAGGACTTTACGGACTCAAGGCTATCAAAATAATCGGTGTGGTCAAGCTCTAAGTTAAGCCCTACGAAGTCGGTCGGGAAAAAGGACAAAAATGAATCGCGGTATTCGCAGGCCTCGTAGACGAGCAGCCCCTCTCCCCCAATCCGATAGGGTGTACCGATAGGAAGATCTGCACCCGAAAGGGTGGTATGATCCATCAGGGCGTGGGTGAAAACAGAATCAAGCATTGCAACGGTGCTGCTCTTGCCGTGAGAGCCCGACACACCGATGCGACGGGTAAAGTCAAGCATCATAGCACCGAGATATGCCGCTCGGCTGACGGTGGGAACGGCTCTCCTCCTCGCCTCGCAAAGCTCCGGGTTGTCATCCGATATGGCGTGGGAAAATACAACGAGATCGGCGTCCGCAATATTATCCGCGCTATGCCCTATGCTGACAGACACTCCCGAAAGCTGAAGCTCGCGCAATCTATCGCTATCCTCCCTGTCACTGCCGCTGACCCTATTGCCGCGCTCCAACGAAAGGCGAGCAAGCGAGTACATTGACACACCACCGATGCCGATAAAGTGGATATGTGACGAGGGTGAGTGGGTTATGCCGTGTATTTTTTTCGTCTCGGTTTCTCTGCAAAATGAGTTAAAATCCATAAAATCCTTCAAAAATGTATAATTTATGAACACAGTTCAAATGAAAAGTAAAATAATTTACACTTTGTTCATAAAATAATCATTGTTTCTTTGAATATTTTATACATTCATAGTGTATAATATTACCATAGTATTCACGCGGAGCCTCTTTTGACAATCGGCACCCGGACGGTATAATTACAACACAGGAAGGATTTTTAAGTTATGCAGATAACAGATATCAAGATCAGAAAGTTTTTTGACGAAGGACCTATGAAGGCTATCGTATCGGTTACCTTCAATGACTGCCTCGCAGTACACGACATAAAGGTGATTTATGCCCGTGAGAGATACTTTATCGTAATGCCCTCAAGAAAGAACCCTGACGGCAGCTACCGCGATATTGTACATCCTATCAACGCGGACTTCAGAGCTAAGCTTGAGGAGGCGGTTATTGACGCCTACCACGTACAGCTGGTTGCGGCTGAGCACGATGCGCACTCCGACGAGGATGCGGTAGTGATCTGATATTAAAAATGTGGGGTAGATTGCCCCACATTTTTTATGAAATGTGGAGAGACTTTGCAACTATATTAATGAGACTGCGGGGTGAATATGCACCGCCGTTTATTTCCGAGCGCCACACGAAAACACCGATTATAGTTATATGGGGACGGCCTGTTACCAAGCCGTCCCCGTAATTTTTGTATGTAATCTTATTCCTCAGCGGGAGCCTCGGCATCATCAACCTTAGCCTTTTTCTTCTCAGCGAGGGTCTTCTGCTTCTCAACCATATTCTTCTGATCGCGGAGCATCTGTCTCTGAGCGGCAAGAGCCTCCTTCTGAAGAGCGAGAGTAGCGGTCTGCTTCTCCGCAACATCATTCTGAGTATCAAGAGTCTTAGCATTGCCTGCGTTGATAGCCTGCTGAGCGGAGAGAATCTCCTTCTGTGCAGCAACAGCCGCCTTAAGAGCCTCGTCAATAGCGCCCTGACCCTCAGCAACTACGCGCTGAGTCTCAAGCATTGCCTGCTGGCCCTCAACGAGAGCCTGCTGATTCTCAAGAAGACCCTTCTGCTGCTCCTGAAGAGCTGCCTGCTCTGCCACAACAGCTGCCTGGTCCTGAGTAATAACCTTCTGGTTAACCTGAATACCCTTCTGCTCACGCATTGTCTGACGCTGAGTATCATTGGTCTGCTTCATCATATCGTTGGTAGCAGCCTGCTTAGCAGAGATCTCCGCAAGACGAGCGCTGAGAGCCTCAACGGTCTCGGTAAGAGCCTTAAGAGTTTCCATAGTAGCAGTAAGCTTCTCTACAATAGCCTGCTCATTCTCAAGAAGTGCGCCCTCAAGAGTAGCGACCTCGCCGGATGCGACGGGTGCGCCTGCTACGGGTGCGGAGGTAGCAGGAATATTTACAGGATGCTCTGCAACGAACTTCTCTATTCTCTTGTCAAAGGCTGCAACAAACTTCTGCATAGTTGCCTCAAGCGCCTTCTCAAGCATAGGAGAAACATCAATGGAAACGGGAGCAATGCTGGGAGCCTGCTGCTCCTTTACCTCAGGAGCGGGCTGCTGAGGGGGATAGGAATAAGGCATAGGCATGGGTACGGGAATGTACTGGGGATACTGATATGCAGGTGCTGCATATGCAGGAGCGGGAGCTGCCTGCTGGGGTGCCTGTGTCGCGGGGTTGGGTGTGCCGTTTGCTACGGGAATCTCGGGAATTGCCATGGGTGTTACTTCCTCCTCTTCATTGGACTCAAAATAGCTGTCCGTTTCTGTTTCTGCCTGAATGTCAATTATGCGGGATAAAACCGCAGTGTTATACTTCTCAAAGGCCTCCATAACTCTGTCAGCCTTTCTGCCGCGGTAAAGAGCCGCAATATTGGAGTGATCATCTCTCACAGTCTCAAGGTGCTGCTTGATCTGTGCCTCACTCTCACCGAATGAGTTAAGCGCCGCTTTAAGCTCGTCGTTTGCATCATCAAGCTTGCTGGCATTTCTCGCTGACTCGCGCTTCTCATACGCAACCTGTGCCGACTCAAGGCGGCGGCGTGCGCGCTTTACGTCCCTGCCAACTGATTTATAATAGTTCAGCTCATCGGAAACGCGTTTTTTATCCTCATTAAGCGTGTCGCGTAATGCGGCGACCTGCTCTCGCTTCTCGCCGTCAAACATATCAAAGAAATCACTCATAGATATGTACCTCTCTTCTCGCGTGCCAAAAGTATATACTTTCACGCATACTTATGTTATTACAGAATAATTATAACAAATAAAATATTAAAAGTCAATAGCAATGAAAACTTTTTTATAAAATACGCAAAAATATAAAGATTTGTGGACAAAAATAACAAAAATCCGCGCTTTTTCCTTCAAAAGCGCGGATTTTGAAAATCAGTTTGCAGCCTTGACAATAGCAGTAAACTTATCGGTTTTCAGCGAAGCACCGCCGATAAGACCGCCGTCAACATTAACCTTAGCAAGCAGCTCAGCCGCATTGCCGTCATTCATAGAGCCACCGTACTGAATAGTGGTGTTCTCGGCTACCTCCTCACCATAAAGCTCAGCGAGAGTGCGACGGATCACGCCACAGGTCTCATCAGCCTGCTCGGGAGTTGCGGTAAGGCCTGTTCCGATCGCCCAAACGGGCTCGTAAGCGATGATAATATTCTTCATTTCCTCAGCAGAAATGCCCAAAAGGTCAAGTTTTGTTTGCATTGAGACCACTTCATTAGTGATTCCGTTAAGTCTCTCGTCCTTAACCTCGCCAAGACAAAGGATAACCTTTAAGCCTGCTGCAAGGGCAGCCTTGGTGCGAAGATTTACCGTCTCATCGGTTTCACCGAAGTACTGACGGCGCTCGGAGTGACCGATTACAACATACTCTGCACCGATCTCAAGAAGCATATCTGTGCTGATCTCACCGGTATATGCGCCGCTCTTTGCAAAGTGTACATTCTCTGCACCGATCTTGATGTTAGTTCCCTTTGCCGCCTCAACCGCGGTAGCGATGTCAACATAAGGAACGCAAAGCACGATGTCGCACTTATCAAGTCCCTTAACCATAGGAGCAAGCTCGGTGATGAAAGCCTTGGTCTGAGAGGGGGTCATATTCATCTTCCAGTTGCCTGCGATTACTGTTCTTCTCATAAATAAAGTCCTTCTTTTATAATAAATCAAAATTGTGAGACCGCCGAATATACGGCGGTCTGTTATTGCCTTTTTCTAACCAAATTGATAAGCTAATTAACAAGCTGATATTTTTGAGCAGAAACCGTTGTTTGGCGACCGAAGGCGTAGAAACCTACGGCGAGCATGCCGAAAAACGGCGATTTATGTCAAAAATTACTTGTCAAGAAGGCAGGAAACGCCGGGAAGATCCTTACCCTCAAGGAACTCAAGGGATGCGCCACCGCCTGTGGAAATGTGAGTAATCTTGGATGCATAGCCAAGCTGCTCGCAGGCTGCTGCGCTGTCGCCGCCGCCAACGATGGTAATTGCAGAGCTATCAGCAAGCGCCTGTGCTACTGCGATAGTTCCCTTAGCGAGAACGGGGTTCTCAAATACGCCCATAGGACCGTTCCATACAACAGTCTTGGCAGAGATAACTGCCTCGGCATAGAGAGCGGCGGTCTTGGGACCGATATCCATACCCTCCATATCGTCGGGAATCTTGTCTGCGTCAACATACTCAATGTCAATGGGAGCGTCAATGGGGTTGGGGAAGCTTGCTGCAACGGCATTGTCAACAGGGAGAAGAAGCTTTACACCAAGCTCCTCTGCCTTTGCCATCATATCGCGGCAGTAGTCAATCTTGGTCTCGTCAAGGAGGGACTTACCTACGGTATAGCCCTTTGCAGCATTGAAGGTATATGCCATACCGCCACCGATGATAAGGGTGTCAACCTTGGTAAGAAGATTGTCAATAACATTAAGCTTATCAGCAACCTTAGCACCGCCAAGGATAGCAACGAAGGGACGCT
>JAZSIK010000001.1:0-7719 GCA_045533775.1 Eubacteriales bacterium | reverse complement strand
AGGTCCCAAGGGTTCGGCTGTCCGCCGATTAAAGTGGTACGCGAGCTGGGTTCAGAACGTCGTGAGACAGTTCGGTCCCTATCTGTCGTGGGCGTTGGATATTTGAGAGGAGCTGACCTTAGTACGAGAGGACCGGGTCGGACGTACCTCCGGTGCATCAGTTGTCCTGCCAAGGGCATAGCTGGGTAGCCGCGTACGGGAGTGATAAACGCTGAAGGCATCTAAGCGTGAAACATGCCTCAAGATGAGATATCCCATCATTTAAAATGAGTAAGGTCACTTGTAGACTACGAGTTTGATAGGTCGCGGGTGTAAGCACAGTAATGTGTTCAGCTGAGCGATACTAATAGACCGAGGGCTTGAACTGTTGTCTTGTATAAACAATCTCAACAGAAAACAAGTTCGCACATTTCCTTGAGCTTCGTTTCTCAATCCTTTGTTCGGTTTTTAATGGGCATTTGAAAAAAGTGCTAGAAGTAATATGGAGTCTCGCGAAAGCGAGGCTTTTTGTTTTGTTATATACTATTTACTTTTATTTTCCGCTGTGATATAATTTAAATAACAAAAAAACATGGAGGTGTCGTTATGGCAAAAAAGGGGCATATTTCTTTAGCAGAAAAATTTCCTGAAATTGCATTAGAGTGGCATCCGACTAAAAATGGTGATTTAAAGCCGACCGATGTTTCTTATGGTTCTTCCCGAAAGATTTGGTGGAGGGGAGAATGTGGACACGAATGGATTGCAACCTGCAACCATAGAACTCAAGGTACCGGCTGCTCTGTTTGTGCGGAAATAAAAAAAGTG
This sequence comes from Eubacteriales bacterium, assembly GCA_045533775.1. GTDB lineage: Bacteria > Bacillota > Clostridia > Oscillospirales > CAG-272 > UBA1740. Next base: position 6,915 of record JAZSIK010000001.1, on the reverse strand, counting down.
AATACACATAAAATAAATTGGCTAAAGAAATATGGATCATTGGCCGATAACAATCCAGAATTAGCAAAACAATGGCATCCTACTAAAAATGGTAAGTTAACAGCAAATGATGTTACTGTAAATAGTGATATCAAGGTCTGGTGGATGTGCCCTAAAGGACATGAGTATTTGGCAGGCATTTGTCATCGTAATGCGGGGACAGGGTGTCCTATATGTTGCGGTAAAAAGGTTCTCGTTGGTTATAACGATCTAGCAACATTAAGACCTGATATTGCTTTGGAATGGAATGCATCAAGAAATGGTACACTTACAGCAGAAAATATAACACTTGGTTCAGACAAAAAAGTTTGGTGGAAGTGTTATAAAGGTCATGAGTGGCAGACATCTGTTGCTCATAGGGTAAAGGGACGGAGATGTCCGATATGTTTTGGAGAATCAAAAACAAGCTTTCCTGAGCAAGCTATATTTTATTATTTTAGTCAAGTTACTACAGCATATAATAGATATATGTTGGATGCTCGTACGGAAATAGATATTTTTTTACCTGAATATATGATAGGTATTGAGTACGATGGAGCGTATTTTCACAAAGGAAAAAGGTCAGAAGAAAAGGAACAAAAAAAGGAAGAAAGGTTAAGGGAAAACGGGGTATATTTATTTAGAGTAAAAGAAAAAGAACTACTTCAAGATAATAAAATTGAAAGTAGTATAATATATACAAAATCATATTATAATGATGTGGACCTGACAACAACTATAAATAATTTGATTGATTGTATTAATATTAGGAAAAATCTTTCCTTGAGAATAGATGTAAATATTGCTAGGGATCGTAGTAAAATATACGAACAATATATTATAAGTGACAAAGAAAGGTCACTGTTATCCTTAAAACCGGATTTTGCATCTCAGTGGCATCCTACAAAAAATGGCAAGTTGTTACCTGAACATGTTGCAGCAAATTCAAATAAAAAGGTGTGGTGGCAATGTGATAAAGGACATGAGTGGCAGGCAACAGTCAATGGAAGAGGCAAAGGAATAGGCTGCCCATATTGTGCTGGTCTGAAAGTTCAAACCGGAATTAATGACTTAGAAACAGTGAACCCATCGCTTGCGTTACAATGGCATCCTACAAAAAATGGTGAACATAAGCCATCGAATTATTTACCAAATTCAAACATAAAGTTTTGGTGGCAATGTGATGAAGGTCACGAATGGAGGGCATCAATAGCTCATAGAAGCAGAGGTAGAGGTTGTCCCATTTGTTCAGGTCACAAAGTTCTTGCCGGTTATAATGATTTAGCTACGATAAAACCCGATCTTGCTACGGAGTGGCATCCGACAAAAAACGGGGCTCTAATGCCTAATTCCGTTGTGTGCGGTTCTGATAAAAAGGTCTGGTGGTTATGCGCTGAAGAGCATGAATGGGAAGCGTCTATTTCCAGCCGTGTATCTGGTCATGGCTGTCCATATTGCGCAGGTCAAGCTGTTATCAAAGGTGTTAATGATCTGGCAACATTACATCCCAATCTTGCTAAAGAGTGGCATCCAACTAAAAATGGAGAACGTAGACCATCCGATGTTATGTCTAAATGTAATGATAAAGCGTGGTGGATTGGTGAATGTGGTCACGAATGGGAAGCTGTAATAGCAAGCAGATCAACAGGAAGAGGGTGCCCATATTGCGCTAGTCAAAAATTGCTGGTTGGATTTAATGACTTAGCTACTTTGAATCCTAAACTTGCTTCAGAATGGCATCCAATTAAAAACGGGGAACTAACTCCTAAAGATGTAATGTCTGGATCTCATAAAAAAGTTTGGTGGAGGTGCGAGAAAGGGCATGAGTGGCAGAATACGATAAGTGTTAGAAATTCGGGTCATAATTGTCCATATTGTGCAGGCCAAATAACTATTACCGGAGTAAATGATTTAGCAACACTTAAACCCGAACTAGCTCTAGAATGGCATCCAACGAAAAATGGTAATAAAAAGCCAACAGATGTTATGCCCGGAAGTAATCATAAGGCTTGGTGGCTCGGAAAATGTGGTCATGAGTGGGAATCTGTAATTGGAAGTAGAAGCAAAGGTGTTGGTTGTCCATATTGTGCAAACAAAAAGACGTTAGCCGGATATAATGATCTAGCTACCTTAAATCCTAAACTTGCTGCAGAATGGCATCCAACCCAAAACGGCAATCTAACGCCACAAGATTTGACGCTTGGATCTAACAAAAAGGTATGGTGGCGGTGTGATAGAGGACATGAGTGGGAGGCAACACCTAACAAAAGAAAGCAGGGAAGAGGTTGCCCATATTGCACCCCCAAAAAGAAATAATTACCTTAAAAGGCAGAGGCAAATGTTTCTGCCTTTATTTTTATCTTTTCCCCAAAAGGTATTGAATTTTCCTTTAATATATGATAAAATAATGTATTATTACTATTAACTCCCGTGGAGATGAAAAAAATGAAAAGACAGCTTATCAGAGAGATTTATGAAAGTCCCGAGGCGTTTGGCGGCAAGACTATTACCGTCGGCGGTTGGGTAAGAAACCTTAGAGATTCCAAGGCGTTTGGATTCATTGACCTGAACGATGGCTCTTACTTCAAGAGCGTACAGGTTGTTTTTGAGCGCGACAAAATAAATAATTATGACGAGATCGCGGGTCAGAATGTTGGTGCGGCGCTTGTAGTTACAGGTGTGCTGACACTTACCCCCGGCGCAAAGCAGCCCTTTGAGCTGAAGGCTACCGAGATCGCGGTTGAGGGTACATCTACCCCCGACTATCCTCTCCAGCCCAAGCGCCATACCGTTGAGTTCCTTCGCGAGCAGGCATACCTCCGTCCCAGAACAAATCTGTTCTCTGCGGTGTTCAGAGTTCGCTCTGAGGTTGCCTTTGCAATTCACGATTTCTTCCACAGCCGTGGCTTTGTATATGTTCATACGCCCATCATCACCTGCTCGGATGCAGAGGGTGCGGGCGAGATGTTCCGCGTGACCACTCTTGACGTTGACAATCCTCCTCGCCTTGAGGATGGCAGAGTTGACTGGTCCCAGGACTTCTTTGGCAAGAGCGCAAACCTTACCGTTTCGGGTCAGCTTGAGGGTGAGACGTACGCTATGGCGTTTGGCAATATCTATACCTTTGGCCACACCTTCCGCGCAGAGAACTCCAATACTGCCCGTCACGCAGCCGAGTTCTGGATGATTGAGCCTGAGATTGCCTTTGCTGATCTTAACGACGACATGCAGCTGGCTTGGGATATGATCAAGCATATTATTAATCACGTTATGGATAAGTGCCAGGCCGAGCTCAACTTCTTCAACCAGTTTGTTGACAAGGGTCTGCTTGACCGCCTTACCGCACTTCGCAACGCGGATTATGCAAAGGTGACCTACACCGAGGCGATTGAGGTGCTGACCAAGTCCAAGGCCGACTTCAAGTTCCCCGTATATTGGGGCGTTGACCTTCAGACTGAGCACGAGAGATACCTCACCGAGCAGGTATATAAGAAGCCCATCTTCCTTATTGATTATCCCAAGGATATCAAGGCGTTCTATATGCGTCTGAATGATGACGGCAAGACCGTTGCTGCAATGGACCTCCTTGTTCCCGGTGTCGGTGAGATCATCGGCGGCTCTCAGCGTGAGGAAAGACTTGATGTGCTGAAGGCAAGAATGGCAGAGCTTGATCTGTCTGAGGAGGACTACTGGTGGTATCTGAACCTTCGCAAGTACGGTGGTACAAAGCACGCAGGCTTCGGTCTCGGCTTTGAGAGAATCATTATGTACCTCACCGGTGTGGCTAATATCAGAGACGTGCTGCCTTATCCTCGTACAGTAGGAAACGCAGAGTATTGATTAATGCAGAATACAGAATGCAAAATGCAGAATGAATAGAACAGAATGCAGAGTGCATAATGGAAAAGAGCGAACGGACATTTGTCCTGTTCGCTCTTTTTTTGGTTATTTAGCTACAAAACGCCACTTTCTCTCGCGATCGCATTTGCTCGCATAGTCAATCCCGATGCGAGGGGTGCGGCAGATCTTCGGCCTTTTTGCACCGTCATCCTCAATCCATATGCCGCTCTCTTCGGTAAGGGGCAGGGCGTTGTCATCGGTGGTCACGGTCAGATATTTTGTGGTACGTCCCGGGCCAATGGCGTCCTCAATGCCGCGGATAAGCACCGCCTCGGGATGATCTTCCTCCCCCGTCACGATGTTCAACATAGCGTGCATACCGTAGCAGAGATATACATAGGTGATACCGCCCGACTCATACATAACCCTCGTGCGCTCGGTTTTGCCCCGATGAGCGTGGCAGGCGGTGTCCTCCTCACCGTAGTAGCACTCGGTCTCGGTGATCCTGGCACGAACAACGCCGCGCTCGGTTCTGCGACAGAGGATCTTGCCAATCAGATCGGGCGCAAGCTCTGTGGCGGGACGCTCAAAATACTCCTTTGTCAGTATCATATCAACCCTCGCAGGCCTCCTCAACTCGGGTGACAGTAAGGGTGTCGCCTGCAACCTTAAAGTAGATTTCATAGTCGGCAAAGCGCATACCGTATTCTCTGTCAGGGTCATTTTGATATGAGGGTCTTGGATCCTGCTCAAGTATCAAGAGTAGCGATTTTTGCTTGGAAATATGGACTTTTGACAACAAATCTTTACAAAAAACCACATTGAGAGCATAATCTTTAACCGGATCAGCAAAGCCGGATACAGCATCCTCGTGAGAGTCAGAGTAGGCAATATAGGGCTTGATATCATAGATTGGTGTTCCGTCAAGCATATCTGCTCCGCTGACGATCAGGACAAATCCCTCGTTCTCTGTCTCCTCAATTCCGATCAGCTTGACAGAGGACAGCCCGATTGGGTTGGGGCGATTGGGAGAGCGGGTTGCAAAAACACCCATCCTCTTGTTTCCGCCAAGCCTCGGAGGGCGAACGGTGGGCGACCAGGGTCTGTCGGGCAGCTTTGAGAAGTTCCATATCAGCCAGAGGTGAGAATATCCCTCAATTCCGCGCAGGGCATCGGGGTTGCGGAACTCGGGCTCAAATACTATACGCGAGGTCAGCTCACCCGACAAACCGCTCTGCCGCGGGATGCCAAACTTTTCCTTAAAATCATTATGTATTCTTGCAATAATCTTCATTTTTAGACCTTCCTTTTTTCTATTATAGCATTTTGCAAAGCGAGTTTCAAGTCCCGTGACAAAAAACCTCTTTTATTCACTTTTTCGGGTAAAAACCGACAAAAATCCTTGACTTTTATCGTATAAAGTGCTAAAATAATGTGGTTAAAAAGGAGTAGAAGATGGATAAGAAAAGAGAATTGTTTGAAAGAACGCCTGTGCCGAAGGCACTTGCTACGCTGGCTATACCGACTATAATCAGCCAGCTGATTTCTATGATATATAACCTTGCTGACACCGTATACATTGGCTTTGCCAATGACCCATCACAGACGGCGGCGTCATCAATCGCGTTTACATTAGTGTTTATGATGAACTGCATACCGAACCTGTTTGGCGTCGGTGCCAGCAGCCTTATCTCCCGTCTGCTCGGTGAGAAAAAGGACAAGGACGCGGGCGGTGTTGCATCATTTTCATTCTATTGCACGCTGATCGTTACCGCGCTTTACTCTATAATCGTGCTAGCGTTTATGAATCCCTTGCTCCGTATGCTCGGGGCCACCGACAGCGCTTTGCCCTATGCACAGCAGTACGCCTTCTGGGTAGTGGTGCTGGGTGCAGTTCCCGCCACCCTCTCTATGACTATGTCCCACCTGCTTCGCAGCGAGGGATTTGCAAGCAAGGCGAGCTTCGGCCTTGGTCTTGGCGGTGTGATGAACATTATTCTTGATCCTATATTTATGTTTGTCATTCTTGAGCCGGGCAACGAGGTAAAGGGCGCGGCGATGGCAACTATGCTGTCTAATATGATCACCTTTATTTATTATATGGTAATCTATATTATTATTCGCAAGAGATCTGTCCTCTCGCTGAATATAAAAAAGGCTCTGCCCGAGAAGCAATTTATAAAATCGGTCTTTGCCGTTGGAGTTCCTTCGGCGCTGGGCTCTCTGCTCGCTTGCATTTCCAATATCGTAATAAACAACCTGGCGTCAAGCTACAGTACTCTGCTGGGGGACGTGCCCGTAGCGTCTATCGGTATAGCAAAGAAGATTGATATGCTGCCGATGAACGTGGGCTTTGGTCTCTGCCAGGGTATGATGCCGCTGGTGGCATATAACTACGCATCGGGTGACCACAAGCGTATGCGCGACTTTTCTCGTGTGACCCGTACCGCTGCAATGACCTTTGCCGCGGCGTGTATCCTGCTCTTCCAGTTCCTCGCACCTCAGATCTGTACTCTCTTTAACGGTCACGAGGCAACCGTGCTGATGTCCACCGACTTTTTACGCATTCTTTGCCTTTCTGTACCCTTTATGCTCTTTAATCTGCAGATCTCCTTCAGCTTCCAGGCTATGGGTATGGGCAGAGAGGCGCTTATTCTCTCCTCGCTCCGTCAGGGTGTAGTAAATATCCCTCTGCTGTTTGTTATGAATCATTTCTTCGGTCTGTACGGCATCGTATGGACTCAGCTCATCTCGGATGTTATTACGGGAGTTATCTCCTATATCATCTATCACCGCAGTCTTGCTAAGCTGATGAGCGCAAAGCAAACAGTTGATGCCGACGGCGGCGCGGTTAATTAAACAAGTTTAATTAAAATCACAAAGCAGAGCGCAAAAATGCGCTCTGCTTTTTCCTTTGCCGCGCCCTGCGGGCGCGCCTCCGCGCCGCCTCTATCGCCCCTCGCTCAGCACACAGCCCTCGCGCCCCTTGGACGACCAATGGTCGCCCCTACGGGTACCTCATCCAGCGGACGAGCAATGCTCGCCCCTACGTGTACC